>CALCHX010000032.1 GCA_937906875.1 uncultured Gemmatimonadota bacterium
CCCCCGACCCGCTGGGCATCCGGCTGGTCGCCCAGCTCGCCGGCGCCACCCATGCGGCGCCGCTCTACTACTTCCCTGACCGGACCTGCCTCATCGCGGCCGTAGCGGCGGAAGGATTCCGGCTGCTGAATGGGGCCCTGGAAGCGCGGCGGCGACAGGGATGCGCGGGAGATTTTCCGAGCGTGGTGCAGGACGCGCTGAACTACGTGCGCTGGGCCGGGGAGCAGCCGGCGCTATTCAGCACCATGTACGACCCGTCGCTCGCCGGCGACCTGGAACTGCTCCAGTGGGCGCGGCTCGATCACGCTTCGCCGCTCGAGCGATTCGGCGATCGGCACGGTGGCAGCGGGAGAGCGATCGCGCGCCGGGTGGAGTCGTTCGAGGAGCTCCTAGCGGCGAAGGAGGCGACGCTGGCCTTCTTCGCCATCGGCGTCGCATCGGCGATCGAGGGCGGCGACCTGCGAAACGACCGACCGGTGGAACGGGTGACGTACGCCCTCACCTCGATGGCCGATGGGCTGGCCTGGCAGCGGATCACCGAGCCGCAGGCGTCGGCCGTGCTGCTCGACCGGCACGCGCGGGATTGTCTGTTGCTGCTGCTCCAGGGGATTGCGGCGAAGGGCGACTGAGGTGGCGACGGCGACTTGCATCACGGCCACCGGCCGGAACTGCTTGCACTATGCGCATATCATGCGCATTGTAATCACAACAGCCTACGCATACCCAGGGAGCTGTAATGGACGCTCGTTCTGGTAAACGCACCGGTCCCACACCACGCGCGGGGTCCCGTGGAACGCCGCAAACTGCAGCATCCGGCGTCGCGAAGCGCGCGCGTAACCTGTCGCTCTCGCCGGCGGCGATTTCACGAGGCGAGAGCTACGCCGTCGCGCATGGCACCACGCTGTCGGCGCTCGTGGAGCACTACCTGCGCGGCCTGCCGCCGCTCGATGACTCCCAGTATGCGGAGGACGCCGGGGATGCGGGCGCGCATGACCTGGCCGAGGCACGCGCAGGATCCTCCTCTCCTCTCGTCAGGGAATTGGCAGGACTTCTGAGCAATGGTGCGGGAGAGAAGGAAGTCGTGGGCCCACGTGAGGCCTATCGGGAGCATCTCCAGCACCGGTACGGTGGGAGATGACGACGTCCGCAGCGAGCCGAAGCCGGCGCGTGCGCGAGCGGGGCACAGCACAGCTCACGGTGCTCTTCGACGCGAACATCATCTTTGACCTTCTCCTCTGGCGGGAACCTTGGTGCCATGACGCCGTCGCCCTCTTCGAGGCCGTGGCCGAAAAGCGCGTCAGAGGTCATGTGGCCGTCCACACCATCGCGACACTCTGGTACGTCCTTTCCAGGGAAATCGGTCCGGAGAGTGCGAGGAGGGCGCTGCGGCAGGTGCTCGACTCGCTCGCCGTAGCTCCGCTCGATGGCACAGACCTGCGGCGGGCGCTCGAGCTTCCGACGCCGGACTTCGAGGACGCCTGCCAGATCGCGGTCGCCGAGCGTGCCGGCGCGGAGATGATGGTGACACGCGACGCGCGACACTATCGAGGAGCACCGGTTGCGGTGATCTCGCCGGCGCACCTGGTGGCGCAACTGGGCGGATTCTGAATCGACCCGGAACTGGCACTTGCACCGGTGCACTTTGCCTCGTAAAGTTCTCTGACATCGCGCGGGATGGATCATTCTGATAGGCCGGACGGGGAGAACAACGCATGAAAAGGTGGCTCAAACGGATCCGTGCGGCGGCCGTCATCGGTCTCGCCTGGGGAGCGGCATGGCTCGGCGCCGGCCTCGTCCTGCTGGCCATCGTCGGCCCCGACGCCGCCGACGTCCCCTTCCCCCTGGGCTTCGGCCTGCTCGGTTTCCTCGCCGGCATGACCTTCTCGGCCGTCCTCGCGCTCGTCGAGCGACGCCGCCAGTTCCACCAGCTCTCACTCGCACGCATCGCCGGCTGGGGCGCTACTGGAGGCCTCATCTTCGCCACGGGCTTCGTCCTCGTAACGGACATCCCACTGGGCGCTCTCGCGATACTGACGCCGGTGATGGCCCTCTCCGGCGCCGCCTGCGCCGCCGGCTCGCTGGCCCTGGCGAGGAGGTCGACAGCCGGCCCTCCGCTGCTCGAAGATGGAGCGAACCTGGACGACGTGGGGCTCACCGAAGAGGAGAAACGAGAGTTGCTCGGGCGGGGGAGCTGAACGGCGCGCCAGGGGCTGCGGCGGTGACGGCCACTCCTCCGCCGTCATCCCCGCCTGCCCGTCATTCCCGCCGGCTTTCGCCGGGGTGACGGGGCTTTCGCCGGGGTGACGATCAGGCGCGGGGTGACGGTTGGTTGGGGCCGCGGCCGTTGCCCCGAACGCGCGACCGTCCTAATACTTCGCGTTGGCGCTCGGCAGGGTCCAACGTGAGAGAATGGATGCAATGATGACGAGAACGCGAGTCGTCGTGACGGGAATCGGGGTCGTAACGTCGATCGGGTCGACACGGGCGTCGTTCTGGGCCGCCCTGACCAACGGCGTGTCGGGGGTGGCAACCATCCGGGCCTTCGATGCGTCACCGTACGAGACCCGCATCGCCGCCGAGGTGCCGGACTTCGACCCGCTGGTCTCGATCCCGCACAAGGTGGCCAAGCGCATGGCGCGCAACTCCCAGATGGCGGTCGTCGCCGCCACCCGGGCGGTCGAGGACGCCGGCCTGGACCTCGCCCTCGAGGCGCCGCTCCGCGTCGGCTGCTGCGTCGGCACGGCGGCCGGCGACTACAACGAGCTGGAGTCACAGCACGCGGGGTTCCTGGAACGTGGGCCGCGCGCGGTGAGCCCTTTCTGTGTCCCCAAGGTCATCCCCAACATGCCCGCCGGCAACGTCGCCATCGCCCTCGGCGTGCACGGCCCCAACTTCGCCGCCATCTCGGCCTGCGCCACCGGCGCGCACTCCATCGGGATGGCCACGACGATGCTGCGCGCCGGACAGGCCGACGTGATGCTGGCCGGGGGCGTGGAATCCACCATCACCCCGTTCGTGCTCAGCGGCTACCAATCCATGGGCGCCCTCTCCCGTCACAACGATGAACCCTCCGTGGCCAGCCGCCCGTTTGACCTCGAGCGCGACGGCTTCGTGATGGGTGAGGGCGCCGGCGTTCTGGTGCTGGAGACGCTGGAGCATGCGCGTGCACGTGGCGCGGAGGTCATCGCCGAACTGGCCGGATTCGGCATGACGAGCGACGCCTTCGGGATCGTCCAGCCGGTCTCCGACGGCGAGTGGTCGGCAGCGGCAATGCAGATGGCCATGGACGATGCCGGCATGTCGCCGTCCGACGTGCACTACATCAACGCCCACGGCACGTCGACCCAGGCCAACGACCGGTCGGAGTCGCAGGCCATACTGCGCACATTCAGCGCGCCCCCGCCGGTGAGCTCGAGCAAGTCGATGATCGGCCACACCCTGGGCGCCGCCGGAGCGATCGAGGCGGCGGCGACGGCGCTGGCCGTGAAGCACGGAGTATTGCCGCCGACGATCAACTACGCGACGCCGGATCCTGACTGTCCGCTGGACGTCGTCCCCAACGTCGCCCGCGACGCGCGGGTGGATGGCGCGCTCTCCAATTCGTTCGGTTTTGGCGGACAGAACGCGGTGCTGGCGTTCCGGAAGTTCTGACAACCGAGTTCAGCACGCGAGGCCGGTCAGGCGGCCGGTTCACGCCACCGCACACTTCGCGATCGTGTCCCACGTCCGCGTCGTCACGTTCCTGCCGAACGTCTTCTCTATCAGCGTCATGAAGACGGGTCCCCGATCACTCGGCAGGTAGACCGTGAACAGCTCGGCGCCCTTCAGGGCCAGGATCCTGGCGCCATCCAGCTCGACAGGTAGTGCGGGGACGTCCGCGGGCGGTTCGCTCAGGAAGGTCACGACGCGCTTCGCTTCGGGCGGGACGTCGAACCCGGCGAATGGGTCCGCCGCGAGCAGGGAGGCCAGATGCTCCGTCGTGCGCACGATGACCGGAAAGCTGCGCGGTAGATCCCTGCTCATGCCGGCTTCGATATCGCGCGCCAGGCTGGCCGTCTGCCGCCTGTCGGAAGTGAAGATGACGTTGCCGCTGGACCTGAGCGTCCTCACATCGGTGAAGCCCATCCTCTCGAAGCAGGCCTTCAGCTCCGCCATACGGGCGTTCATCGGACTCACGCCGCGCAGGAATGCCGCATAGCGTGGCAATCGTCGCTCCTCCAGATGTGTGAGTGGTCAAGTCACAACCCAATTACCACGACCTTGTAAACGAGCATGGTGAGAATCGTGGCACCGACCACCGCGGTCGTCAGCCTGTAACGCTTCCAGATGTGGAGACCGACCGCGATCCACGCCCCCACGGCGGCTATCATCGCCCCACCTACATACGGGAGCGCGTCGGTCAGTGCGAAGCCCGGGCCGTGCGCCCGGTGTAGACGATATATCTCGCCGAGTGTGCGCACCAGAGCGAGGAAGAGGACCATGATCGCTATCGTTGCCACACGCTGGGGAGGGATCCGCATCAGTCCACCCTTCCGCTGTAATTCAGTTCACCCGGGCAGCGCGGGACTGCGCTGCGCAACCGTCCATGTGGCTCGGCCGCCGCGTATCCAGACATGCATGAGTCGTCACTCCCTGGTCACGCCACTCACTGCATGATCACGACCGACAGGTCGCCCGGCTGGACCGCGGCCAGTTCGTCCAGGAAGTGGACCTGGAAGCTGCCCGGCCCCTGCGCCCGCCTGGCCGCGGTGGATCCGGCGACCTTGAAATGCGCCAGCGCGCCCAGCGCCGCATCGAAGGCCGGGGCGACGGCCGCGTAGGCGCCGATGAGCGCCGTCAGCGAACAGCCCAGCGCGGTGACCAGGGGCATGAGGTCGGAGCCTCCGGTGAGTCGCGCCGAGCGTGTGCCGTCGGTGAGGAAATCCACCGGACCGGTGACCGCGACCACCGATCCGTAGGTCTGCGCGACGTGTGACGCCGCGGCCTCGGCGTCCTCCACACTGTCACCGCTGTCGGTGCCCTTGCCCGACCCCGCCTCTCCGGCCAGGGCCAGGATCTCCGACGCGTTGCCGCGTACGATGGTGGGCCGCAACATCATCAGGTCCTGCGCCGTCCGCCTGCGATAGGGGGTGGCGAAGTGCGCGACCGGGTCGAACACCCAGGGGACCTTCCGGGCATTCGCCGTCCGGGCGGCCAGGATCATGCCCCGCACCCACGCCGCGGACAGCGTGCCGATGTTGACGGTCAGCGCGCCGGCGATCGGTGTGAAGTCGGCCACCTCTTCCTCGGCGTGGACCATGGCCGGCGAGGCGCCTGCGGCCAGGAGCACGTTGGCGGCGATGTTCATCGCCACGTAGTTGGTGATGCAGTGGACCAGCGGTGCCTGGGCACGCATGGCGGTGAGGGCGTCACTCGGGGTCACGGTAGCTCCTTGCTGCATTCAGTAGGCGGGGCGCTGTTATCTGCTCCGGGGCCGTCTGGCCCACCCATGATCATAATCCAGCCCCCGAGTCGGCCGACATGCTGCGCTCGGTGACACGCGTCAGGGTACCGCCCGACGAGCCCGGCGAGCCCGCAGGCGCGCCAGTAGCGCGTCTGCTGCCACATAAGGCAGCAAGCCGAGCAGGATCACCAACAAGGCGTCGATCAACCCGGGCAGCTCCGGCGCCAGGCGGGCCAGCAGGTTGGCGACCACGTGCGGCCCGATGCCCAGTACCTGCCAGAGCAGCACCAGAACCCGATGGATCGTCGACTCAGCAGGCAGGTCGGAGAATATGAGAACGAGAAACGGCAGCACGGAACTGATCCCGATGGTCAGGAACAGGTGGCGCCGCAACCACTGACGCATGATGGAGTTCTGAACGTGGATGGAGCGGCGTCCCACCTACGCGGAGATCCGCTCCGGCCTCGCGGTGTTCAGGTGGGGACCGCGTGGGGACCGCGTGGGAACCGGGTGGGGACCGCGTGGGGACCGGGTGGGACCGGGTGGGACCGGGGGGGCCGGGTGGGAGCGGGTGGGGCCGGGTGGTACCGCGTGGGGACCGGGTGGGACCGGGCGGGGCCGGGTGGGACCGGGTGGGGCCGGGTGGGACCGGGCGGGGCCGGGTGGGGACGTAGCCATCCTCGGCTCCGGATACCCGCCCGCTCCCGGTACGGATGTCAGCGACAAGATGCATCGCACCTGTGCCAACAACCAGCGTCGCCGACCCCAGGTCGCTTCAGCCCATATCCTGTAGCAGCTCCACGTACCCCTCCGTGCCGTGCACTCGTATCCGCTGCCCGTCGCGGATGAGCCGGGTCGCGTCCGCCACGCCCACCACGGCCGGCAACCCGTACTCCCGCGTGATCACCGCGCCGTGGGACATCAGACCACCCACCTCCGTCACCAGCCCGGCGATGGTGACGAAGAGGGGCGTCCAGGCCGGATCGGTGAAGGCGGTGACCAGGATATCGCCCGCTTCCAGGTCGGCGTCGGCCATGCGGAGGACCACCCGCGCCCGCCCCTCGACCACCCCCGCGGAGACCGGCAGTCCGACCAGCGCGCCCGACGGCAGCCCGCCGCGCCTGTAGGTCCCGGCCAGCACCTCGCCATCGGAGGTCATCACCCTGGGGGGAGTGAGCGTTTCGTGCCACCTGAACTCCTCCTGACGCCGACTGATGAGCCGGTAGTCCGCCCGCCCTGTCCGCAGCACGTCAGGTAGCTCGTCCAACCTCAGATGGAAGATGTCTTCCCTCTCCTGCAGCACCCCTCGCTGCACCAGCCGTTCGGCTTCCGCCAGCAACGCCCTCCGATAGATGGAGTAGCGGCTGATCATGCCGTACTTGGGGTACTCGCGATAGCCGGTGAAGGTGCGCACGCGGTCGATCATCCGCTTCGCCTCGCCGGCCTTCCGATCGCCATCGGGCAGGGCGCGAAGACGCTCCAGCAACTCTTTCTCCTTCGCCTGTGCCTCGCGAAGTCCCTGCTGGAACCGACGGGCCGCCGCTCCCGGTTCGGAGTTCCGGATGTTGCCGAGTATGAGGGGGACGAGCGCGGAGGGTCGATCAGTCCAGCGCGGGCGCGAGATGTCTATCTCGCCGACGCCGCGCATGCCGTAGCGGTCGAGCCAGCGCTGGATCGCATCACGCGCTTCCCTGCCGCCGGCGAGCGTCGTCAGCTTTTCCATGAAACTGTCGTCGTCGCCGGCGCCATGCAGATACGCGATCACCTCCGCGTGCGGACGGATGACGTCGGCGACGTCGAGTAGTTCGAGCCCCATCCTCGAGGTGACGTTGTCGGACACCGACTGCGTGAGCGTGTCGGTCGCGTTCCGCTCGCCCAGCCATTCTTGCAAGTGGTCGTTGAGCCACCAGGTGGCCTCCATCCCCGCCAGGATCACCTCATGACTCCGCTGGTCGAAGAGGAGCCGCTTCAACTCCTGGATGTCCGCGACCATGAAGTCGAGCAGTTCGGCGCCAGTGAGCCTCTGGATTTCCCGTTCGAGCTTCGCGACGGAGTCCTGGTTGCGCTCGATCAACCCGGCGACGATGGCCGGGTCGGCGGGGATCGGTTCCGGCGCGATTTCTGGTGGTGCGGCGACCGGAGCGCCACCCGGAAGAGGCAGGATGAAGTCGCCCCGTTCGCGGATCGTCTGCAGGGCGTCCACGGTCAGCGGGTCGGACCTCCCCAGCAGTTCCAGCGGACCGCCGCCATTCGCCGGCATTGCCAGCCACCTGCTGACGTCCACGAACAATCTCCCGCCCGCCTCGGCCATCGGCGCCGGGGTGGTCGCCTGCCAGAAGGAGAGCCCGAGCGGCTTCATGGCATCGGTCATCATCTGCTGGTGACCGACGGAGACGTAGACGTGATTCGCCGCGTCACCGGCCGCGGGGATGGGGAAGAGCGTGGTGATGGGCCGGCTCTGGACGACGTGGAAGATATCGTCCGCCAGGCACCATTCGATGTCCTGCGGCCGGCCGAAGTGCGTCTCGATGCGCCGACCCAGTTGGGCGAGCCGCACCGCCTGGTCGTCGGTCAGCGCCGGCTGCCGTTGCCGGTCTGGTTCGATCTCTCGCGTCTCCGTCCCGCCGTCCGGCAGGCCATGGACGGCGGCCCGCTTCGTCGCTATCGCCCTGTGTACCACATGGTCATCCCGGACCCTGAAGACATCGGCGTTCACGACCCCGGCGACCAGCGCCTCGCCCAGCCCGAATGTGGCGTCGATGCAGACGAGCTTCCGGTTGGAGGTGACCGGGTCGGCGGTGAACATGACGCCGGACGCCTGCGGAAATACCATCCGCTGGACGACGACGGCCATGCTGACCGCCCGATGGTCGAAGCCGTTCTTCTGGCGGTAGATCACCGCACGCTCGGTGAACAGCGAGGCCCAGCAGCGGCTCACGTGCTCGAGGATCGCTGCCGGTCCGACGACGTTCAGGTAGCTGTCCTGCTGGCCGGCGAAGGAAGCGCCCGGCAGATCCTCGGCAGTTGCGCTGGAGCGGACGGCGCAGGGGGCTTTATCGCCGAGTCGGGAGATGGCGCGTGTGATCGCCGCGACGAGGTCGTCGGGGATGGGGATCGCCCGGATGGCGCGACGGAGCTCGGCGCTCAGGGCGCCGACCGATTCGTGGTCGTCCGGAGCCAGGCTCGCGAGACTGTCGAGCAATTGGTCGACCACCGGCGTGTGCGCCGTGATGTGATGGAATGCGTGGGTGTTGACGCAGAAGCCTGGCGGGACGTGAATGCCGTCGAAGCGCGAGAGCTCGCTCAACTGTGCGGCCTTGCCGCCGACCAGGGCGATCTGGGTGGAGTCGATCTGATCGAAGTCCAGTACGTAGGGACCCATCAAGTGTCGGGGACGGGGTGGAGACCGGGTGCGCGGGCGCCTGACGCGATCATGCCGAGCGGTGGGGATGGGGCGCGTCGCTCCGCCGGAGTGGACCCGGAGTGGGACCGCGGAGTGCGCGAGCGCATGAGGCGACCAGAGTAGGGCCGGACCCCGGGCTTGCCGCAAGCCCGGGGGTGGGCTATATGCTGGAAGTGGCGAGGAGGAAGTACGCTCCGACATCCGCGTCCGATGAGAGCGACTTCAACTCCAGGGAACGCCATCTGGCCAGCGAAGTGCGCGGCAACAGGACATGAGCCAGCAGCCACGTTACCGCCGGGCGTCGCGTTCCGGACTCCGGGCACCGGGCACTCCGGTTCTGGAGGCGTGGGCCGCACCCGCTCATTCACGCTGGCGTGGAACCGCGGTAGGTAGGCAATGAACATGGACTCCAGAAGTGCGCCTGGAGCCCGGCAACGAACGATGAAGGGAAGCGACACGCGGCCCGATGGTGAGCGGGCAATTCCCGCTTCGGGCGGCCTACGGCAGGTCCTCCCCACCCGGCACGAATCCGGTGCAGCGCCTCAGCCGGTGGAGCCCACGGCGTCCGCCATTCCACAGCCCGTACTTCCTGATCGACAGACCCATGTAAGTCGAGCACGTCGGCGTGAAGCGGCAAGCCCGCCTCCGCTGAGCAGGCACCACCTTCCGGTAGATACCGATCGTCGCCAGTGCCAGCCAGGCCAGTGGATTCAGGAACCAGAAGCGCGCCCGCGGCGGCGCCGCCCGGGCCACCGCCTCGGCGGGATTGCTGACGTCGAGTGAAATGACGACGTCAATCAGCCGAACTGCAATCCCTCTCATCTGGTCTGCATCGTTCAGTCTCCTCCATGATCACTCGTCGTGCATGCTCGAGCAGATCATCGAACGACACATCCTGCCGCAGTTGTTCCCGCGCGTGCAGCAGCGCGGTCCGGATGAGTCGCTCCGGCCAGCACGGATCGCGGCGCAATGCCGGCTGCGACAACAGTGCCTGCAGATCGTTGTTCGCGGTCTCGAGTCGCGCCGCGATCGCGGCGAGGTCGGCATCCTCCGTGAACGTACGTGCCAGCAGGCGTGCGATGGCATCGCTTAGCGCCGGACCGTCGTGCTCGTCCCGCAGGGCAGCGAGGAGCGCCGACCCGAAGACGTCCACGACCTCGACGAAGTCCCGTCCGCGGTGCTGCGTGATCAGGTGCCGGTCACGCAGCGTTCGCATCCGATCCAGAGTTCCGGCGGCCCCGGCACTGGATGAGAGGACGCCGGTCGCGGCGCACAGTGGGGCAATGTACAGATTGACGTCGCCCCACGGCTCGACAATGCCTGCGATCACGGTAATGCCCTTCGGAATTGTCCGGTTGAGCAGGTCGTGGCCGTACTGTCCGTTGAGGGAGTGCGACAGACCACTGCGGATCTCCTGATCTCCCGCCGAGAATGGGCTCCCTACGCTGTCGATCCAGTAATTGACCAGCCGCGCCGTCACGGTCGGCGGATCGATGAACAACCGCACCTCGACACGCAGGTCAGCCGTCGCATTCCCGAACGTGCCGGCGCAGCCGGTGAGTTCGAAGTCGAAATGAACGTTGAGAATGTGGGATCGGAGCAGCGACCGCCCGACGGCGTTGAAGCTGCCGCCCATACATCCCCCCGGCCCCGTGGAGTTGAACGAGGTCCGGGCGTAGATGTTCTTCACGTTATCCGACAGGCGCTGGTCAGTCGCCAACGCGTTGTCGGCGAATCCCTGGATCGTGGCCTGGGCCCCCTGAGCGATCCCGTCGCCGTTGGGTGTGATTCCAGTGGCGCCAGCCACCATCCCTTGCGAAACCGGCGACAGCTCGACGACGGAAGCGTTGGGATCGGGGTCCAGGTACAACACTCCATGCTCGAAGACGGCGTAGCTCGCGCCCACGGGGGGCGAGCCAGTCAGTTGGAGCAAATCAGTCGACGGAGCGCCGAGTGGCCCGTCAAACTGACCCGTCTGATCCCAATAGTGGTATATGGGACCATAGAGCACGCTCGCGCACGTATCCGGCGTCGAGATGATGATCCCATCGGGGAAGTACTGCCAGAAGATGTACCCCGTCCCGACCAGCCAGCGCGACCAGATGGGCGAAGTCGGAATTCCGCCCAGTTTCTGGTCGAGGCTGCTCCCGAGGATCTGATAATGACGAACTTCGACAGGGTCGTTGTCGTTGTCGGCCGCCCGCTGGCCTCTGATCTGTGCCATTCTGATCCCTCCCCACGCATACCGTCGCGCCGTTGGATCTCGTTCCGGAAATTCACGGCAACAAATGGTCCCGATCGCAGTCGTGGGTCGCTTCGCATACATGCCGCCGTCGAGTACTGCGCGGGGACGAGCCGCCGAGCCCCGGCACAGTACAGGACGGCAGACGTCGGTATCATCGTCACACGATCCGACTACGACCCGTCGCCCGTCCGCTTCGCGCTCATCGTCGCGCCACCCTGCTCGAGGGTGAAGCCAGTTGCCCGACCGTCCTCCATCTTGAAGGTGAAGCGGATGGACGGATCGACGGCGACCCCGAAGACGTGGTCGCCGTACGGGACCAGCGTCTGCGCCCCCTGACCTGCGGGCATGACAGTCAGCCCCGACGAATCACTGCGGACGCTGACAGCGAGCTGCTTGCCATCAGGTAGGGCGACCTCGTAATCGCCGACGTACCTCGCACGCTCGGCCGCCGTCAGCGATACCGGCGTGGGTGGCCGCTTCAGCGGCAGCCCGAGCGCCGCGCGCGCGACATTCGCCAGTAGCGGCCCCGGATTGCCGGCACTCGAATTGGTCAGCACCGTCACCGCCAGCGAGTCGGCCGGAAAGTAGGCGTTGGCGCTGGCGAAGCCGGGTATCCCCCCGTCGTGGGTGATCATGACGTGGCCCTCGAGCGTGGTCGCGACGAGCCCGAAGCCGTAGTGGTGGCTCGCCGCCGCGCCTTCGGGCGTCGTCATGGCGCGGTACGACTCCGGGCTCACGACCCTGCCCGCGGCCAGCATCCTGTCCCAGCGCGCGACGTCGCCGACGGTGGAGCAGAGCGCCCCGGCCGAATAGGGCTGGGTCATGCTGAGGAAGACG
>CALCHX010000033.1 GCA_937906875.1 uncultured Gemmatimonadota bacterium
GGCCGGAGGCGACAAAATTTAGAGAGAAACGGCGACATTGTTTAGAGAACCCACAGGCGGTACAACTACTCTCAGAGCGCCTCGTCCGCGACGAGGACCAGGTGGCTGGCGTGCTCGACGCGCTCACGCTGGACGCTGAAGATGGCGTGATCAGCATGGAGCGGCTGCAGCAGCTCCGGGGGCAGGCGGAGGCACGGAACGCCTTCATCCGATCCGTTGAGCTCCTGACGAGTTCCATGGTTGGCGAGCTGGGTGGCTCTGCCGCTCGCAATACGTCGGCACTGGCGAGCCGATGGAAGTCGGAAGGGCGAATCTTCGCCGTCCCCAGCGGGCGGGCCGACCTGTACCCCGCATTCCAGTTCGACGTGCACGGGCAGCCCCGCCCGGTGATCGCGGAGGTGCTTCGCCACCTGGAGCAGGAGAGCGACTGGACACGAGCCCTCTGGTGGACCTCCCCTTCGGGCTGGCTGGACGGGCGCAGGCCCGTCGACATGCTGGACGAGGATACGGCCTCTGTCATCGAAGCCGCCCGTGGAGCGGCGGAGCCCCTCGAGGTCTGACGCGCGAGAAGCGCCAGGCAGTCCCGAGGCGCGCGGACGCTTCCACTTCTTCGCCGATCGCATGGCACGTGTGGTACCCGTCCTGTACGGCTCCGACCAGGAGAACGGCGCGATTGCAGAGACCGTCTTCCACGACGTGCCGGTCACAGGGCCCGGACGCATCCTGTTCGAGTCGCGCTTGGAACGCCTCTCGCTTACCGTGCTACGCCCGACGCGCGACCTACGGCTCGCCCAGCTTCTAGGATTCGGGTTGCAGCGGCTCGGGATCCGTGCCCGGAACCTGACGGACACCGAGGCGAGCGAGTACCCACGCACGAACCTCTGGGCACAGGCGCTCCACGGCGCTTTGCCAGACATTGATGGACTACTGTGGATGTCGCGCCAGTTCAACGCCGCCCGAGCCATAGTGCTCTTCGGTGACCGCATCTCCGTCGGCACGCTCGAGGTGGTCGCGCCGCCGCTCCCACTCCGGTTGGGCCGCGGGCGCGACCTCCTGGATCGCGCCGCGAACGCCGCTGGCATCGCAATCGTTTGACGTGCTTTGCGTGGGCGCCTTCAGATGACGCCGCGTCTCAGAATCGGTGCACGCGACCAAGAAGGGCCGTCCCGGAGTAACAACTCACTAGCGTGCGCGGTCCCCGCCAGGTGGCCACACGCTCCGGCTTCGTCGCTTCACGGTCAATATGGCATCGCTCTTCGGAAGTTGTCGAGGACTCCCTCCGCACGGCGGCATGCGATAGATGCTCGGTAAGAGTCGGCCTGGTACACTGCGATGCTCGGCGAACCCTTACGATTGCTATGTTGATCGGGAGTGTGCGCGGTGCAAACCGATCCACACGACCTCGGTGTCATGTGGGTGACCGAGTCGCTATCGCGGAAGCTGCGTGCCGCCTCGCCGAGTGCTGATTTCATCCTCATGGAATGATGCGAGACAAACGTTACGACCAGCGCGTGCTGCGACGCGGCTCGTCAGTGTAGCTGCGCTGTTATTTGCTCTGGCCACCCCGCTTGACTCCGCCATCGCTCAACGCCAGACCGCTCTCCCATCCGGGATCGGCTGTGTTGCCTGCCGCGTAGTGGCTCAGCGGACCGCGGTGATCAGCGACGAGACCGTCACCGGCGAGGCACTTGACGGCATACCGTTCTCCATGGCGCGTGCGGGCGATGGAAGGGTCTACTTCATACCCGCGCACTTCCGACCGCTCGTCTTCTCCCCGGCGCAAGGCACACTGCGGCAGTTCTCCCGTAGTGGCTCAGGCCCTGGGGAGTTCATGACACCCACGCGTCTCTTTGTCCAGAACGACGGTCGGCTGGCGATGCTCGATCCGCCGCAGTTGCGGCTCACAGTATTCACGGATTCTGCGCGACCGTTGTCGACGCGCCGCATTCCCGGAAAGCTGTCGCCTGAGGCCGTGCTGCTCGAGGATTCCGTGTCGGTCTACAACGCCAGCGTTAACTCGCCAGAGGCGATCGGCTTCCCTTTCCATACCATCGGAGCCGACGGCAACTTCGCCCGCTCATTCGGAGCCAGGACGCAGATGCGAAAACCGGAAGACGGGGCTCAGCTTCGCCGTCGACTCGCTCCCTCGCGCGGGCAGCGTTTCTGGGCCGCGCGAGAGCTCAGGTACGAGATCACGGAGTGGAGTGCGACCGGTCAACCCCTACGCACGATTACGCGCCGCCCATCCTGGTTCCCTCCGGCTGAACGCTTCGAGAGTGCGACAGCCACCCGCCCGTTCACGCCCTTCGTGACGGCCATTCGAGCGACGGGCGACGACATACTCTGGATGCTCGTCGCGGTCCCCGGAAAGAACTACGCCTCCGGGCTCGGGAGCGGCACTCGTTCAACGGACGGTGTGATGCGATACCCGATCACATCGCACGCTCGGCACTACGACACAGTGATCGAAGTCATCGACCTCAAGTCGGCGACCGTGTTGGCGTCGCAGCGCCTGCCTGGCCATTTTGCCTACTTTCTGGATGATGAGCACGTGGCGAACTATGACGAGGCCGAAGATGGCACCCCACGCGTCGAGATCTGGCGTCTGACCCTGACAGGCTTGCCAGCGGGGAGATAGTCGCTCGTGCTCGGCAGATCGTTGTCCGAAGTCCTGCGGCGTCGACGCGTTCCCAGTTCGCAGTGCTCGGCTGCTGCGGGAGCCGATTAGTGCAATCGCGAACAGTCTTAGCCCTCCCTCACGGCCGCTTCAGCGAGAACTCCAGCACCGACTCCACGTCCAGACTGTCGCGCCGGACGCCGAGCACGAAG
>CALCHX010000034.1 GCA_937906875.1 uncultured Gemmatimonadota bacterium
CCGCCAATCCGACGACTCGCAGGCCGCTTTCGCGGCCAATCTGCTCGGCGCCATTGTCGGCGGGTGCCTGGAGTATCTCGTGCTCATGACGGGCTACCGCAATCTGTTGATCGTGGTAGCCGCGATCTATTTGCTCGCGTTTGTCCTGATGCCGAAGGCCGCGCGCGCGATGGTGCCGCTGGGCGGGTAGCCATGTCGCGGATTCGCGAGTCAGCTGTAGGCGGCAATTCCTCCGACCACGGCTACCAGGGCAACGGCCCCGAGTACCGTTGTCGAAGCGATTTTGAATGACCGCGCGCTTAGTCGCGCGAATATCGAGTTCCCCAAGGCCCAACCGCCAGGCGTTACTATAAGGCCGGCCACCGACAGCAGTAAGACTTCGACGTCGATCAATTTCATTACGCAAAAGAATACGATTGCGATCAGATCATGCGCAAGGAATACGATTTGTAGCGTCGCCCGCTTCGTCAATGCGCTTTTTGAGCTCCCATAGGTGACGAGTACGATCGGCGGACCGTTCATGCCGGTCGACGTAAGCAGCGCGCCCCCGATGATCCCACCCGTGATTTCCGCACGAGGGGAGTTCCGGACTTCCACTCCCAGCAGGCTGAGCATCACCGCGCTCAGCAGGACACACCCTATGACGAGTTTCAGGGCATTGACATCGAGGTAGTGAAGTGCGAGAGCGCCGATCGGAATCCCGACGAGTCCTGAAATAGTCAACCGCTTCGCGTTGGTTCGTTCAATGTTCCGACGTTCTTTGATGGCTCCGTACGCTGAGATCCCGACGCTGACGCAGGTGGTCGATACGATCGCGGTGACAGGGTCAGTGAGCACGGCGATCAACGGCACTGCGACGAGTGCAGATCCGAACCCGGTAAAGGCCTGAGCCGCTGCAGCAAGCCCGAACGCGACCATCGCTCCGAGGGTTGTCGCGAGCACGGTGTCAGCCGCCGCGAATGTACGGTCGGCCGCGGTCGGTGACATCACCACGTGTCTTATCGGCGGCCGGCGTCTGCCCGTAGGGCACGGAGTGCGCCGGTGCCGAACTGGAATATTCGTGGGCGGCCGATCCCAGCGGGCATGTCGGCGCCGGCTCAGCGGGATCGCTGCGTTCGGTGTCGCTCGGCTGATCGACGTCGGCCGTCTGCACGGCGCGGGGCCGGTTCCCGATCTGCGATGCGGGATCGGTCACGCCTGCGATCATGCTCATCCGTTATTGGTAATCGTCTCTGCCCGGTGTGCCCGGCTCCGGTCCAGGTAGTCGTCGAGCCGCTCGAGTTCGAATTCCGCGCATAACGACGCGGCGGTCAGTCCGTGGTCGACAGCGGTGACCATCACGGACCCGAGCCGCCCTGGGTCGTGCACGCGAACGCCATCTCGATACTTCGCCTGCATCGCGGCCAACTTCTCCCAGTGCCCGTCCAGGTGGACCAGGACGTAATCGAGGTTGATATCCGCCGTCACTTCGGAGAAGTAGTTTGTTGTCTCGGCCAGTATCTCGCCCTGTGGCGACAGGATCGCGCTCGGTGCCGGGGGACGGATGGCTCCGGCGAAGTACGCGCGCAGGGAATACGCCCAGTAGTTTTGCATCAAGCCGCCGTGGTACTCCGAGTTGAATACCATGAGTTCCACGCCGGTTCCCTCGTATCTCCGGCGCAATTCGTCGAAGTTCAGATCGAAGCAGATCGCGGTGCCCACCCGACCGAAGTCCAGGTCCACGATCCCGGTCTCGGTGCCGTAGTCGAGCCGATTTTCGTCGTGCTCGTCGATGACCAGATGATTCTTGTCATAGCACCCGGCGATTGCGCCCCCGCGGTCGATGTACTGCGTCCGGTTGACGCGGACGTCGCCGTCGATCCATTGCGCCGAATAGGCGATATTGCACTTATTTTCCTGTGCAATTCGCGCGAGGCTGTCGCGCACGACGCTGCCGCGCGCTTCGATGTAGTTCATGATCCGTTCGCGCCCGAATGTGTCGGGCTCGGGCCGGTCCGCCGCTTCGGGCAGGACGATGAGATCGGGCGTGTGCGGCAGTACTGTTTCGATCCTGTCCTGCCAGTGTGCGACTTCGAATTCGATCGCACGGTCAATCGAGATCGACCGATCCAGTGGGAGCCGTGGCGCACTGACGCAGGAGACGGTAATCGGTCGGGCCATCACAGATCCTTTCGGGGCGAACGCGTTCGACGGATCTCAGGCACGCCAACGCGGTCGGAATCTTTCGAGGCGTGTGCGAATCATCTTAGGATGTAGTTGGCGGCTATGTCTACAGATTGGAGCGTCATGTCAAGTGGGGAATGGATCAGGGCGGGGTCAGTAGTGGTTGGGGACAACCGAGAGCCGCTGCTGGACCACGCGGTGCGGTTAGAAGGCGGCGTCATATGTGAGGTGGTCTCAGGACCGAAGGCGCCGAGCGCGGCGCTCGATCTGAGGGGTCAAACCCTCGCGCCTGGCCTGATCGACGCTCATGCGCACCTGATCTTCAGCTCCGAGCCGACCCACGGCGAAGCGCGTCACGCGGTGGAGGTGGCCTCACGCGAGCGCCTGCTTGCTACGGCAGTTCGGCATGGACTGGACTGCCTGCGCGGTGGCGTCACGACGGTGCGGGACCTGGGCGATCGGGATCTGATCGTCGCAGGATTGCGCGATTTTGTCGCTGAGGGGCTGTTGGTCGGACCCACCATCCTCAGCGCAGGGACGCCCATCACCATTACCGCAGGTCACCTGGGATGGCTCGGCGGCAACGCCGATGGCTCGGATGCCCTCGTAGCTAAGACCCGTCAACTTGTGGCCGCCGGCGTGGACGTCATCAAGGTGATGGCGACCGGCGGAAATATGACTCGCGAATCCAATAACAGAATCCCCCAGTTCACGGCTGAGGAACTCGGGCTGATCGTCTTCGAAGCTCATCGGGGTCGCAAGAAAGTAGCGGCGCACGCGCACAACGCGGAGGCGTTGCGGCGGTGCGTCAGTGCCGGAGTCGACACACTGGAGCATTGCGGCTGGCGCGATGCGGACGGTAACCCGGATTTGACCGACGCGGACTTGGCGAGCATGAGGCAGGCGGCCACGGTCGGAGTCGCGACGCTGGCCGGCATCGCGCGCTACCTCCTCCCAGACCTTGCGGTAGCCAACCCTGAGGCGGCCCGGACAGCGGTCAGCATGTCACCCAGCGGAGGCGATCTCAGGGAGGACTTCGCGTGGGCGCGTGTGATGCGAGACGCGGGGATCGACGTGGTCCTCGCCAGCGATGCGGGCGTTCGCTTCACGCCGTTCGAGCGTTTTATCGACACGCTCCGCGCGGGCGCACTGGCCCTGGACATCGATGGCGCGACTACTATCGGCCTCGCCACTGGGGTGGCCGCTCGTGCGCTCGGCATTGAGGATCGTGTCGGCACCATTGAAACCGGCAAAAGAGCCGACCTCGTCGCACTCGACTCCGTCGTTACAGCGGGAAGTGCGAGCCTCGGCGAGGTGTGTGATGTGTGGCAGGCCGGCCGGCATGTCGTCCATTGCGGGCAGGTGCGGTGGTGAGCCAGGTCGTCACTACAACGGGACCCGCCGATGCGGATCGATTCGGGTTCGTGCTGCCGCACGAACACGTGCTCATCAACGAACTCCGCGAGGATCGCGCGGATGGCCTGCTCAATGATGTCGGCATTATGGAGGATGAGCTGCGGCGGGTCGCGGGGCTGGGGGCGAGCCTGCTCGTCGAGTTGACGACGGGTGAACTCACCGTCGGTGCCGCTAGCGACCCACGCGGGCTATACCGTCACCGGCAGGTGGGGGATTCAACAGCGACGCCAACCAGAACTGCAAGCAATGCGACGGAACTCGCGGCGCTCGCGGAGGGTTCGGGTGTCGGGATGATATTGGGGACTGGACACTATCGTGATCCGTACCTCACTGGGCCGGATATCGACGGGCTGGGGGTGGTGGGACTCGCGGAACGCATGATCGCTGACCTCACGGAGGGTTTCGACGGGACACGCATCCGGGCCGGTGTCATCGGCGAGGTCGGCGCCGACAAGTGGTACGTCTCCGCACGGGAGGAGCGATCCATTCGGGCAGCGGCGCGGGCACACATGGCGACCGGAGCCACGATTAGCACGCACACGTCGAAATGGCCGGTAGGGGGCGACGTCTTGGCGCTTCTGCGGGCGGAGGGCGTGGCGCCGGATCGCGTGATCATCGGCCATTGCTCGACAATCGACATCTCGGAATACCACATGGCGATGGCCGAAGCAGGGGCATACGTTCAGTTCGACACCCTGCGGGGTGGGCCCGGTTTCGTCATGGATCGGGCTGTCCGGCACATCATGGCGCTCGTCTCTGCGGGCTATCTCGAACGGATTCTGCTCTCGCATGATGTGTGCCTGCGTAGTCATCTGGCGATGTTCGGCGGATGTGGCTATCGGTATATTCACGACTCGTTCCTCCCGCAGCTTCGCGCGGCAGGGCTGAATGACGGAGAGCTCGATGCGTTGGTGCGTGCGAACCCACTACGAGCGCTCGCAGCTTACTGATCCAACAGGAGTGACGTGAACGTCCCGTGGAGCACCATGTTCCGATCATTGGCGGGGCGGGAGGAAAGGACGTCGATGGTCGGCTGAAGCGAGGACGCGTAGGGCCCGCCCTGCCGGCACAGCGGCCAGTCGGAGGACCACATGATTCGGCGGGCGCCGAACGACTCCAACGCGGCCCCGAGGAACGGAGCGAGATCCGCATAGGGCGCCTGCTGTCGTGAGAAGAAGGCCGAGTTCGCCGTTTTGGTGTACACCGAGGGATACTCCGACAGTCGGAGGAACTGCTGGAACTCGGGGCCGGCGACCCCTGCCGTCGCGTTGGGCCGACCCAGATGGTCCATCAGTACCGTGACGCCGGGATAGCGCCGCGCGAACGCTCCGACGATTTTGAAATCCCCTGGTCCGGAATGGAACTCGACGACGATGGCCTTCGAATCGAGGACGCGGCAGTGGGCGTCGATCGAGCCGTCGACGAGCCACCCCATGTTCTGGTCGCGCGGCATCGTGATCCGAATCCCGCGGGCACCGGACACGATCGCGGATTCCAATGCCGCCAGTGCATTCGTTGCAGTAAGGTCCACGCGGGCGATAGCGGCGAACGGGCCCGGCGTCGACTCGACCGATTCAAATGTCAGCGTGTTGTCCCAGCCTGCGGTTCCGGGCGTCACCACAGCGGCCCCAGCCACTGACGCCGTAGCCATGTCGGCGAGTAGGTCCGCCATACTCCGACCGCTTCCGGGGTGTGGACTGGTGATGTGCGTGTGTCCGTCGAGGATGTAAAGCCCCGTGTCGTCGTCGTGCATGCCCCGCAGCCTAAACGGAAGCCTCGGCTTCGTCCACGGCGCGGAGCTTTGGATGTAGCTGCAGTCGCATCACGTAGGTGGCAGCAGCGACGACCGGTGTAGCCGGCTCTCCAGCGCGTCGATGGCATCGGCCATCTTTTCGACGATGATGCGTTCCCGGCTTGGCGTGAGGCGCGCCAGCGGAATGGAACAACTGATTGCATCCACCGGAGGGTCTTCGATGCGCAGCGCGAAGCCGAAGCATTTCACGCCGGTGGTGTTCTCCTCGTTATCGACTGCATAGCCCTGATTTCGCGTGTGTGCCAGCTCCCGTTCAAGCACATTCCGGTCGGTGATCGTGTTCGCGGTCAGCTGGGGGAGGGGGTCGATCAAATGCTTGTCGAGCAACTCCGGTGGCTGCCACGCGAGGAGCGCCTTGCCGAGCGAGGTCGTCGAGGCCGCAATGCGCCGACCGACTCTGTTGATCGGCCGCAGATACTGGGAGGACTCCTTGGTGGCCAGGTAGACGATATCGGTCCCGTCCAGTCGGCCTAGATGCAGGGTTTCGTCGAGGTCCTGGCCGAGTCCGTCCATCCACGGCTTGACGATCCGGATGGTCTCATCGGAATCGAGGTAGGCGACACCGGTCATCAGCGCTCGGATACCGACACGGTAAAGCGATCCACTGGGATCGCGCCGCACCCACCCGGAGTCCAGAAGTGTGCGCAACAGCGCGTACAGGCTACTCCGCGGGATCCCGGTGAAATCCGAGATCTCGCGGATGCGTGCCGGATTCGATGGGCGGCTGCCGAGGAACTCCAAGACGTGAACCATCTGCATCGCCGACTTCACCGGCCGAACCCCTGCAGCCCTCGTCATGAAGCCTCCTGTTGCTACCGCTTTGGGCCGATTCTAAACGACAGGTCCCCGTGGCCGGGACCGATGATGGCTCCCCACCGGTGACTGATCATCGACGGAGTCCCGAATTCACTCTTGCGCGCCCGAACCCTCACGGTTACCCTCTTGTCTATTGTACAAGCTGATGACTACATACGTAGACATCAAATTACCAAGGGACAGACACTGTGGGCGAGGTTGAGCGGCGCGCGAGCAGCCTGGTGAACCGGATGAAGGTCGGCAACGAGAGCGGCGTGCTCGCGTTCCCATTGAGCTGCTTCACCGACGATGGGGAGGCGGTGGACACAGGTTCGTTCGCCGCGCACCTCAGGTGGCACATGGGTTTCGGTCCCGGGGCGCTATTCGTGTGTTGCGGGACCGGTGAATTCACCAGCCTGACTGTCGATGAGTACTCAACGCTGGTCGCTACAGCCGTCACGACCGCCGCCGGCGAGATCCCGATCATCGCCGGCGTCGGCTACGGCTGGCCTCTGGCCCAGACTTTCGCGAAGGCGGCGGAGGCTGCTGGAGCGGATGGCATCCTGTTGCTGCCGCACTACCTGGTCGCAGCTCCGTCTGCCGGAGTCCTCCGACACGTGCGCCAGGTGGCGTCGGCCAGCGCGTTGCCGCTCATCGTCTACCAGCGTGGACTTGCGATGTACTCGGCTAAGGATGTCGGCGAGCTCGTGGCAATTCCGAGCGTGATCGGGTTGAAAGACTCAATGAGTGATTTCGCCGAGCTCCAGCACATGACGATCGCCGCTCCGGACGATTTCCTCTTTTTCAACGGGACGCCCACGGCCGAGCTGCAGTACCGGCCGTACGCAAGCATCGGCATCCCCGCCTACTCATCGGCCGTGCATAGCTGCACTCCGGAGATCGCGAGGGCATTCTTCGCGGCAGCTGTGGCGGGCGACACTGCGACGATGGACATGCTGCTCGTCGAGTTCTACTACCCACTCATCGCAATTCGGGACCGGGCGCCGGGCTACGCGGTGGCGTTGATCAAGGAAGCCGCGCGCCTGCGTGGGCACCGCGTCGGCCCGGTTCGAGCCCCGCTCGTCGACCCGACCGACGCCGATTCCCGTGACTTGGAAGTTGTTATTCGCCACGGACTCGAAATCGTCAGCGCCGAGTTCTGACCACAAGTTTCGAAGGGCAGGTGCAGCAGGTGCGACCGGAACTGACTCAGCAGATTGATCGTGTGCGAGCGCGTCTGGCCAGGCTCCCGCACGCCTCGCTGGCTTTTCTGCCGACGCCCCTTCAGCCGTGCCCGCGGTTGACGAAGGAACTCGGCGGCCCGCATCTATACATCAAGCGCGATGACCTCACGGGGCTCGCTTTTGGTGGGAATAAGGTGCGCCAGCACGAGTACATCCTCGGTGAGGCGCTCAGGCAGGGTGCGGACTGTTTCGTCCAGGGTGCAGCTGCGCAATCGAACCACTCGCGGCAGTTGGCTGCCGCGGGCGCCCAGCTCGGCGTGGACACCTATCTGCTGCCCAAGGACGACGGCTTTATGAATCCCGCCGTCGGCAATCTGCTCATCGATCGCATTCTGGGTGCACAGATCTCTCCGATCCGTGCGACGGACAGCACGATCGCGGCGAAGTCGGCGCTAGTGGCTCGGCTGACCACTGACGGACGGCATCCGTTCGTGACCGGCATGGGTGCGCAAGCAGCGCTCATGCTTGCGGCAGTCGCCTATGTCGATGCGTTGTTCGAGATCGTCGAGCAGATGCCCGACGAGCGAATTCCGGACGCGATTTATACGGCGTCCCAAGGCAGCACCCAGGGCGGCATGATGCTCGCCTGCGAAATGCTCGGCCTGCCGACGCGGGTAATCGGGATCGCTCCGATGCGAGCCGACAGCGAGGCGCGGATGTCCAAGCCCGAGATCGTCGAGATGATCCACTCCGCCGGCGAACTTCTCGGCCACGAAAGTGCGATCACCGTCGACGACATCGAACTGCGCGATGAGTTCGTCGGGCCCGATTATGGCGTGCCTTCCGAGGAAAGCATCGAAGCCATCGGTACCGTCGGACGCCTTGAAGGGGTGCTCCTCGATCCTGTCTACAGCGGTAAGGCCTTCGCCGGACTGACAGCCGATGTGGGCGCGGCCCGATTCACCACGTCTGACCACGTTGTGTTTCTACATACCGGGGGGCTACCTGCCCTCTTTGTCCATGCAGAACAAGTCGTCGCCGGGTTGGACCGGCATCGGCGAACCAACCCGAGTGAGGAGTGACACAAATGGTGCGTAAGACACGGTATGCCGTGACTACGGGGGCAATACTCGCGGCTGCCCTCATCTTGGCGGCGTGCGGATCCGGCAGTGGCAACAGTGCCGGTGACTCCAGCGGTGCGACCCAGCCGACCTCCGGCGCCACCGGTGAATCATCGGCCCCGAGCGGTGGTGCTCTGCACATCAGCGCCGCCGAGCCGAGTGCGGGATTGGACCCGGCGACGGCGGTGACGCAGGCATCCAAGCGTGTCATGGAATTGATATACGACACGCTGATCGACTACAACGAGAAGAATGAGCTGATTCCGATGATCGCCGAAAAATGGGCGCTCTCGGATGACAAGCTTAGCTATGTTTTCACCCTCCGCGCGAACGCGATGTTCAGTGATGGCAATCCAATTACGACTGATGATGTCGTGTACTCGCTCAACCGCATGCAACAATCCGAGGCGCTGAAGGCGCAACTCGCCGGTGTGACGAAGATTGAGGCTACCGGCGATCACGAGGTCACTGTCACGCTCGACGCTCCGTCGCGGGTGTTCCTCAATGCACTGGCGACGGTGGGTAGCGCTGCGATCCTGTCGCAGAAGGCAGTCGACGGCAATGCGGATTACTTCACGAAGCCGACCGCGACGTCGGGTCCCTGGTACCTCGACGACATCGTCTCGCACGGGAGCGCGACGCTGAAGGCGAACGGACATTACTGGAATGCCGGGTACCCCAAGTTCGCGACGATCAATTACGATTTCGCGACGGACAGCACAGCGATGGCGGCGGCGCTGGAGACCGGCACCATCGATATGACCTACAACATGGTGCCCGCCGATGCAGTCCGGCTGAAGGCGTCCGGTGCGATCGACAACCATCTGGCGCCGAGCGCCGGCCTGATCGCATGGGGCTTGAACAAGAGCCACTCACCGTTCGACAACAAGGACGTGCGTCAAGCGGTGGCGTATGTCGTCCCGCGTGAGGACGCCATGCAGACCTGCTGGAGCGGGATCGGGCCCGTGTCATACGGCGACCTGATCTTCGAGGGGCAGAACTTCTACGCGAAGGGTGAGCAGCGCTTCCAGCTCGACAAGGATGCCGCAATCCAGAAGGCCGGGCAGCTGTTGGACTCGGCCGGTTGGGTGATGGGTTCGGATGGTGTCCGTGAGGCCAAGGGTGTGACGGGCGTCGAGGACGGAACGAAGCTCGCCTTCAATGTTCCATACGAGAACTCGTGGGCGCAGGCCCGGTGCAATACCGAGATGCTCCAGCAGTACCTCAAGCCACTCGGCGTGGCGGCTACGCCCGAGGCTTACGACAAGGCGTCGTTCTACAGTGACGCTGGTGCCGGCAAGTTCACCATGTACCACATGGGCAACAACTACGCGACTGTCGACGACTACATCGGTCAGACCTTCACGTGCGAGGGTTCGGCGAACGCGATCCTGACCCAGTACTGCAACGAGAGGGTTGACGAACTCGTCAATGAGGCCCGCGCCACCGACGATGTTCAGAAAGCGACTGACAACTACCGCCAGGTGCAGGACATCATCCTGGATGAGCAGCCGGTCATCCCGATCGGTGCACAGTACGCGGCGATTGGCACGTCGCCCAAGCTGCAGGGCTTTTATCCGCGGGCTGACGCTTCCAATCGGTCGCTCATCTACGCGACACTCGGCTAAGTAAGTAGCCTGCCTACGGGTGGGGGCCGGTAGTCCCGGCCCCCACCCGGGCCGCATCTCGGAGGAATCAGCGTGCTCGGCTATCTCGTCAGACGGATCCTCGTCTTGATCCCGTTGCTGTTCAGTCTGACCGTGCTCCTCTTTTTCTACATCCACGCTGTCCCCGGTGATCCGATTGCGGGCATGCTCGGGCCGGACAGCACACCGGAGCTGATCGCGCGCCTTCGACACGAGCGCGGGTTGGACCTGCCGTTGTGGGAGCAATATTGGCGATGGTTCGCCGGGCTGTTCCGCGGTGACCTCGGGATTTCGCTCATTAATGGCGCACCGGTCACGCCGATCGTCATCAATCGAATTCCGGCGACTCTGCAGCTCACTCTGTGCTCGCTGTTCCTGATCGTGGCCATCGGATTTCCTCTCGGCTTCCTGGCGGGCAAACACCAGGGGAGCTGGATTGATCGCATCCTCTCACCGACCGCACTCCTGGGACTGTCAACGCCGGCGTTCTGGCTCGGCACGTTGCTGATCCTGATCTTCGCCGTGAGGCTTGGATGGTTCCCGGCCGGAGGGTATATCCCGTTCTCGGAGGACCCGATCGAAAGTCTCCGTCGGACACTGTTGCCGGCGTTCGCCCTGGGCATCAACCTCTCGCCTCTACTGGCACGTCTGGTGCGGGCCGCGACGGTCGAACTCAAACGCGAACCGTTCGTCATACAGGCCAGCGGGCGCGGGTTGAAGCCGAACACGATCACCAGGCGCTATCTCCTGCGCAATGCCGTGTTGCCGGTACTGGTGATCGTCGGCATGCAGCTCGGCGGACTGCTCGGTGGGCAGGTGATCATTGAGCAGCTTTTCAGCTGGCCCGGCGTGGGCAGGTTGCTCGTCGAGGGTGCCGTCCAGCGCGACTACCTCCTGGTACAGTCGCTGATCCTGGTGGTGGCCGTGATCTACGTGCTGGTCAATCTAGCTGTGGATGTTCTCCACGCGTCGCTGGATCCGAGGGTGAAGCTATGAACCTGATCATGCGCCGGCAGGACTCGCTCGTTGATGCCGTAGCGAAGGCCAGGCCTAGCGGCGGCGCCAAAGCGATCACGCTGCGCGCAATCGTGGCCAACCGTAGAGCACTGACCGGCGGGCTGCTGACGGCGATCGTGGTGGCTATCGCGATCGTGGGCGCGTTTTGGACCCCGTACGATCCGCTGACATTCGATGCTGAACACAACTTCGCCGGCCCCTCCTGGGATCATCTGGCCGGAACCGATATCTACGGCCGTGACATCTTTTCTCGACTGATGGCCGGCGCGAAGGTGTCTTTGCTCGTCGCGACCGGCGCGGTAGCAGGATCGTTCATCTTCGGGACGGCCTTGGGCGTGATATCCGGGATGTTCAAGGGCGCCGTGGATGCGGTGCTGACGAGGGTGATCGACCTGATGTTGGCCATCCCCGGTCTAGTGCTGGCGGTCGGCGTCGTCACGCTGCTCGGCCCGTCGGCCGTGTCGGTGACCATCGCGCTGATCGGGGTCTACACGTGGCAGTTCGCCCGTATCATCCGCGCCAGCGTCGTCGCGGTGCGGGACAGGCCCTATGTCGAGGCCGCACGTGGGCTGAACATGGGCACCTGGGCCATCATCGTCCGCGACATCCTGCCGAACGTTATGCCGGTGCTGATCGTCCAATCGACGACCGCATTCGCCTGGGGCATCTTGGACGAAGCGAGCATCGGATTCTTGGGACTCGGCGTGCAGCCGCCCGCACCTTCCTGGGGTTCGCTGCTGATCGAAGGCCGGCAGTACATGTACCAGGCGCCGTGGCTGCCGATCGCCGCCGGCGCTGTGGTTGCAATCGCTGTGCTGGGCGTCAACCTCCTCGGCGATGGACTTCGCGACATCGTCGATCCGCGTTCGGATGGAGTGAAATCATGAGCACGGCCGCAGGCTCCGACGCACCGTTGCTGCACGTCGAGGAACTCTGCGTCGAGTTCACCATCGGTTCTCACCGCCTTCGAGCTGTTGACGATGTTTCGTTCGACATCGGCCGCGGCGAGATCGTGGGCTTGGTCGGCGAATCGGCATCGGGCAAGAGCACGTTGGGCCTCGCGATCATGAGGATGGTGCCAGGCGCCGGCCGCGTATCGGCCAAGAGCATGAAATTCGTGGATCAGGAGTTGTACGACCTCACGGCCGCCGAACTGCGTCACGTCCGTGGAAACGACCTGGCGCTCATCGTGCAGGACGCCTTGGCGACGATGAACCCCGTCATCACCGTCGGCGAGCAGATCACACAGGTGATGCGTGACCACGGCGAGAAGGGCGGCCGGTCCGAACTTCGTCGGCGCGCGGTACATACATTTCGCGAGGTTCGCCTCTCCGAACCGGAGGAGACGCTCGGCAAGTTCCCACACGAACTCAGCGGCGGCATGCAGCAAAGGGTGGCTATCGCGCAGGGCCTGGTGCTCGGGCCGCTCCTGATTATCGCCGACGAACCGACGACCGCCCTGGACGTCACCGTGCAGGCCCAGATCCTCGCGCTGCTGCGCGGCATCGTCGACGACCGCGGCACCAGCATTATTTTCATCACCCACGACCTCGCCACGGTCGCCGAAATCTGTGATCGGGTCCTCGTCATGTATGCCGGTCGAATTGTCGAAGCCGGTGCCGTCGGCGATGTGTTCGCCGACCCGATGCATCCATATACCAGGGCGCTTCTCGCCAGCCTGCTCCCGTTGGACGGCGAACCGCCGGACGTGCTGACCGCAATACCGGGCCAGCCGCCGCAGCCGGATGAGTGGCCCACCGGTTGCCGGTTCCGGCCGCGCTGCCCGCTGTACCAGGCCCTCGGTGAACCCGAGGCCTGCCGGACGACCGACCCGTTGGTTGACGAGACGGTGCCGCACTGGGCTGCATGCCATTTCGTAGATGAGCGGTGACGACGATGACGATAGATTCGACGGACGACAGGGTCGGGGCGCGATTCCAGGTTGACGGCGTCTTCAAACAATTTGTACGCAGGCGTTGGCCTCGGCGTGCGCAAACCACGGTGGCGCTCGATGACGTGTCGCTGTCCATTCGCCCGGGTGAGGCGCTGGGCATTGTCGGCGAGAGTGGCTCAGGGAAAACGACGCTGGGGCGGATGCTGGTCGGATTCGAGCCGGCGAGTGCGGGGCGTGTCCTGTTCGCCGGCAAGGATTTGTTCACGATGCGACGGCGCGAGCGCGAGGCCTTCCGCCGCGATGTGCAGATGATGTTCCAGAATCCCTTCGCGGCGCTCAACCTGTTCCGGACCGTGCGCGACTCCTTGACCGATGGGCTCCGCGCACGTGGTGTGCCGAAAGCCGCGCGTCAAGCCGAGCTGGAACGGTTGATGGAGCAGACGGGGCTCAGCCCGAAGATGCTCGATCGGTACCCGCATGAATTTTCTGGTGGCCAGCGCCAGCGCATCGTACTGGCCCGTTCGCTGAGTGTCGGGCCGAAGGTACTGATTGCTGACGAACCCGTATCCGCGCTCGATGTGTCCATTCAGGCGCAGGTGTTGAACCTGCTCAACTCTCTGCGCCGGGAACTAGACCTGACGATCGTCATGATCACGCACGACCTGCGTGTGGTGAATTTTTTCTGCGACCGAGTGGTCGTGATGTATCGCGGCCGGATCGTTGAGGTCGGCACGCGGCGCCAGATCATGATGCACGCTCAGCATCCATACACGCGCATGCTGGTTTCGGCTGCGCCACACGACAAGCCGGGCGACGCGCCGCTACGCCCGTGGGTGCGAAGCGAGATCGATACCGATTCACCGCCACCGGCGTCGGCCTGCAACTTCGCCAATCGATGCTGGCTGCGCACGGAACTGGGCAACCCGGAGATGTGCGTGACGCAGCGGCCGGATCTGCGCCGGCTCGAGGTCGATGATCCGCGCACGGTGGCATGCCACTTCGCCCACCGCACGGAGGAGTTCGCGCAGCGTGAGCAGGAAGCCGGAGAGCATGGGCACCATTGACGTCGGCAGTCGCGCGCGTGCGGCATTGGCCGAGCAGCCGGATGGGATCTATCTGAATACGGCAGCCGAAGGGTTGTTGCTCTCTGACGCGACTCCGGCGATCGAGCGGTATCTGCGCGCGAAGGCCCGCGGCTCGCGTGGGCGGGAGGACCTCAATGCCATCGAGGATGACGCGCGTAGGCATTTCGCCAGCCTGATTTCGGCTGACGCCTCGGACGTGGCGTTCATTGCCTCGACCTCGCGGGGACTCGATATAGCGATCAAGTCGATCGACTGGCAGGCAGGGGACGCGCTCGTCGTGCCCGAGGCCGAGTTCCCGACCGCGTATTTTGCTGCGCAGCTGTTGGCGGAACGTGGAGTGAAAGTGCGCGTAGTGCCGGCGGTTGACGGTCAGGTGCGGCCCGACGACGTGGTTGCGGCCATCGACCGATCGACGAAGCTTGTCGTCATGAGTCTGGTGAGTTTCAAATCCGGCCAATACTTGGCGCCGGACGAAATCATCCTCGCCGCCCATGAACACGGGGCGCTGGTCTACGTCGATGCGGTGCAGGCACTTGGTGCCGTGCCTTTCGCGATCGGCGAGGTCGACTTCCTGGCCGCCGCGTCCTTCAAGTGGATGCTCGGAATTCACGGAATCGCGGGCTTTTACGCTTCGAAGCGTGCCCGCTCAGTGACGTCCGCTCCATATGTCGGATACAAGAGCGTGTCCGAGCTGTTCCCGAAGTCGCCGAACGACATCACGCTGTACGAAGGCGCCCGCCGCTACGAGGAGGGTATGCCGAGTTTTGCCGCGATGGCTGTCCTCGCCGCCTCGCTCGACCGGATCGCGGCGTGGACGCCGGCAGCGATCGATGCGCACAACAGCGAACTTATCCGCGTCCTGCGGGATGGGCTACGGCGTCTGGGTGCACGCGTCATCGGTCCGTCCGGGCCTATGCGCACTGGCGGCCTCGTCGCTTTCGAGACTCCACACTTCGACAGGATTCGGGCCGCGCTGCAGGCGGAGGGCACGGCCGTGTGGGCCAGAGACGGTCGTGTTCGCCTCTCCGCGCACGTGTACACCAGGCGCGTGGACATCGACACGGTGTTGGCACAGCTCTCCCGGATCGGGGTGTCCGCATGACGCACAAGCACGTCCTGCTGGTCGGTGCGGGCCAGATCGCCCACTCTCATGCCGCGGCGATCGCGCGGAGAGATGACATGTCTATCGCCGCGGTTGTCGACCCTGATCGGCAGGCAGCGCTGCGGTTTGCAGACAGATGGAGGATCTCTCGGGCGACCGCAGACCTCAGTAGTGCGCTCGCCGACTCCGGGATCGACGGCGTTGTGATCTGTTCGCCTACCGCGGTCCATCACGAGCAGGCGCTCCAGGCGATCAAAGCCGGCCTGCCGGTCCTTGTTGAGAAACCCATTGCCGCCGACCTTGCTGAGGCCCGCCAGATCACGGAGCTCGCGGCTGAGAACGGCGTACCGGTCGTTCCGGCGCAGATACTGCGGTACCTTCCGATGTTCGAGTGGGCGAAGCGTCTGATTGCGGCGGGGGAACTGGGTCGGCCGGTCCAAGCGATCGAGCGACGCCTGGTGGACCGTGCGGACAACTTTCCGTGGTGGAAGGATCTGCCGAATTTCCTGATCTCCCACTGGGGATCGCACTCGGTCGATCTGCTCTGTTACCTGTTGAGGGGCCGGCCGGCTGCCACATACTGCCGCGCTCGGTCGGTACGCAGCGCATTCGGCGTTGTGGACGACTTTTCCTTGCTGGTTGATTTCGATGACGGATTCCGTTTCACATCAGCCATGTCCTTCAGCTCGAAGCATGTCGTTCACGACATTGTGCTGATCGGGACGGAGGCGACGTTGGTATTCGACTGTTACCGCCGCGTCGCGTGCAACGGGCGCGACGTGGTGGCTCTCCCCGAGGATCAGATGCTCGATCAAGGCTTCGACGCGCAGTTGGACGCGTTCTGCCGGGCGATCGACGGAACCGAATTACCGGAGGCCGCAAAGTTTCCCGCAACGATCGCGATGGCGGCGCTCGACGGCGCCGAGCGCTCCGTTGCCAGCGGGCGGGCCGAGGCGATCCGAGCGGCCCGGTAAGCGATCGTGGGCGTCGGCCTCCGGCGCGGACGCTGTTACTTGTCGAAGCAATCTGAAGGGGATGGCGATATGGACATCGAGACTGTCGCGGCCGCAGCGGCGTCTGCCGCGGGCCCGTGCGCCGCTGTCTCCCCGCCGGAGCGGGCCACGGCGTTGGTGGCGGTCGCGGCTGCATTGGAATCGGCGGCGTCCCGATTGATCCCCATCGCCATTGCGGAGACGGGCCTCAGCAAGGATCGGCTCGAGGTCGAAATGCGCCGTACGTGCGGGCAGCTGCGGCTGTTCGCCGAGGTCGTTGTCGACGGTGCCCACCTCGATGCGCGTCTCGATGCCGCCGACGGCGCCTATGTCATCGGTGCGCGGCCCGATGTGCGTCGCGTTCTTGTACCGGTGGGGCCGGTGCTGAACTTCGCGGCATCGAACTTCCCGTTCGCGTTCTCGGTCGCGGGCGGCGATTCCGCGTCGGCGCTCGCGGCCGGGTGCCCGGTGATTGTGAAGGCCCATCCCGGTCACCCCGAGTTGTCTCGGGCTACGGCCGAGTTAGTCGCGCGGGCGCTGGTGGCGGCCGACATGCCGGATGGGACTTTCCAGTTGGCCGAGGGCGAGGAGGCCGGGGTCGGCCTCTTGACGGACGATCGGATTCGCGCTGCGACATTCACCGGGTCGTTGCGCGCCGGCCGCATGCTGGCGGAAATCGCTGCGGCGCGGCCACGGCCGATTCCGTTCTTCGGTGAACTCGGCAGCGTCAATCCGGTCTATATCACTCCGTCTGCAGCTCGAGCGGAGACAGATCTGGCCGCCGGATTCATCGACTCGGTGTCGGGCTCTGCGGGGCAGCTTTGCACCAAACCCGGGTTTCTGTTCATGCCACGTGGCGCCGAACTCGATGAGATCGGCGAGCACGCCCGCCGAGTCACCGAACACAGGATGCTGAACGGTCATGTCGGCGCCGGGTACATGGCCCGCCGCAGCACCGTCTTGGCGACCCCCGGCGTCACGGTTCTCGCGCAGGGCTCGTCTCGTCAGGATGCCGACGGTGAGTGGTATGCGACTCCGACCATCGTGGCGGTGGACGCAGAGACGCTGCGCAAGCATCGACGCGAACTGCTCGACGAGTGTTTCGGCCCGTTGGCGGTCGTGGTGCGCTACGACGCGCTCACCGAACTCGCTGGGCTGCAGCGTGAACTGTTCCCGGGCAACCTCGCCGGTACCGTCCACGCGACGCGCGGCGAGAGCGGAGAGATTCAACCGCTTATCGCGGCCCTGGCCGACACCTGCGGGAGGGTGCTTTTCGGGGGTTGGCCAACAGGCGTATCCGTGACGTCGGCGATGCAGCACGGAGGGCCCTTCCCGGCGGCGACCATCGATGCGACATCGGTAGGCACTGCTGCGATCACGCGTTTCCTGCGAGGGGTCGCGTATCAGAATGCGCCCCAAGAGCTTTTGCCTCCACCGTTGCGGGACGACAACCCATGGGGTGTGCCGCAGCGTCGCGGTCCGGTTGGAACTTCCAGCAGATGGGGCACGCTCACCGGCAGCATTTGAGGAGCTGACGGGGCGGCGGAGCGATTGTGCAGGTCCTGGTGGCGCCCGGTAGCGGGCGGGCCGGCGGACATCGATCCGCATGTTCTGGGAAACTGCCCGACGGCCCACGTGGTCGACCAAATTGCATGATTGACGCACTCGCACCGCCGGAGCACACTTCCGGCTGACGCCCGGCAACCGTGGCGGGCCTACCGGTGAGGAGAAG
>CALCHX010000035.1 GCA_937906875.1 uncultured Gemmatimonadota bacterium
CATGTGAGGAGACGATGACGACATCACAGTCCGCGGCTGGTCGAGTGACGATACATCCCGAGTCCGTCGGTCCACTCGTGGTGGCTACTGCCGGACCGGGCGCCGCGGCCGTGATCGCTGCCGCCCGGTTCCTCTCCGGGCGCCTGGGGGCGACGCCGATGGTGGTGGCCGTGCATGATCCGGTCTTTGCATACGTGCCGGAGGTGGGGATGGCTCCGCTGCTTCCGGAGCTGGAAGCAGAGCAGCGCGAGATCCTGCGCGAGGATGTCGTTGGGGCGCTCAGGGCGGCCGGCGGTGATGCCACCTCCTGGACGGTGGCCGTGACCGTAGGGCCGCCGGCACCCACGATCGCCCACATAGCCCGTGAGCGCGGGGCGCGCATGATAGTCATGGGAATCGGTAGACGCGCCCCGCTGGACCGCTTCTTTGGTGCCGAGACCACGCTGCGCGTGATGCGACTCGCTGACCAACCGGTGTTCGCGGTGGTGTCGGAGTTCGCCGGCCCGCCAGCTCACGTAGCGGTGGCCATCGATTTCAGCGCGCCCAGCGTGCTCGCCGCCGAGGAAGCGCTCGCGCTGCTCGGCGGCGGAGGCGGAACGCTATCGTTGGTGCATGTGAGACAGACAGATCGCAGGACCCGACGAGCGGCCGACGACAGCGTCAGGGAGATGTACCAACGGAGGGTCACCGACCTGTTCCGACGCCTGCGAGCGATGCTCACGGTGCCCTCCTCGATCACTGTGCGCGACGTGGTGCTGGAGGGTGATCCAGCCCCGGAACTGGTGGGCTTCGCCGAGCGCGAGGGCGTCGACCTGATTGCCACCGGCAGTTCCGGCATGGGCTTCATGGACCGACTGATAGTTGGCAGTGTGGCAACCCAGATTCTCCGGCGCTCCGAGGTTTCCGTTCTTGCCGTACCCCGTCCGTCGCCTGCCGAGGTACAGCGCATAGAGCGCGAGCTCGTGACCAGAGGATGAGCGATACCGAACCGCCAGAGCATGACGTGGAGGCCATGAACGACAGTCGCGACCGAGGTGTGGGGGGCGACCCAACGTCGCCAGCTCCTCTACCTGGGACAGCACGCAACGGTGGACGACAGCGGGCGCGGTTGCTCATCCTGGCGCTTGCCGTGTCGCTGCTGTTGGCGCTCGTTCCATTTCTTCCCGGGTTGCTGGGCGCCGTGGTACTGCAGGTGATCTTTCGCCCGACTTACGAACGGTTGACGCCACGGATCGGCGGTTGGCTGGCGTCCGTGATCCTGTCCGTGGCAGCGGTGCTCCTCCTCCTCCTGCCCAGCGTGTGGATGACGATGGTGTTGGTGGAACAGTCGCCGGGAGCGCTGGCCCGCCTGCTGGCCAGCGACGCCTTTGCCTGGCTCTCCGGCCTGCATCTGGGGCCGGCGGACATCGGCGTGCAGCTCGCCCGCGCCGCCGAGGGGATGGTGGGGTGGGTTTCGCGGTCGGCGCTCGGGATTGTCGGCAGCGCCACTCGCGCGATACTCAACCTGTTCCTCGCCATAGTCGGCCTGTACTACCTGCTTCGTTCCGGCAGCGAGCTCTGGTTGCAGTTGCGGCCGCTCATTCCGTTTTCCACCGCCGGGGCCGAAGAGCTGCGCATGCGTTTCACCAGCGTCACCGAGGCGACTGTACTGGGTATTGCGGCGACCGGCCTGGCACAGGGCACCACTGTCGGCCTGGCTTTCTGGATGGTGGGGCTGCCTAACCCGGTAGTCTGGGGACTGGCTACCGCCATCGCATCGGTGCTGCCAGTGCTGGGCAGCGCACTCGTCTGGGGCCCGGGTGTGGTGGTGCTGCTCACCGATGGCCGGCCGGCAGCGGCCGTAGTGCTGGCCGCGATCGGGCTCATAATAGCCTCGAACGTGGACAACCTGATACGTCCGATGGTCTATAGCCGATACTCCGATGTGCACCCCATGGCGACGCTGGTGGGAGCGTTCGCCGGGGTCAAGCTGATGGGGCTCGTCGGGCTGCTCCTCGGCCCGCTGGCGATCTCGTACCTGTTCGAACTGCTCAGGCTCTATCAGCAGGAGTACGGGGAGGGTGCGGCGACCGTCTCGTAGGCGGTTCCCCTACCGACTGTCCCGCCTTCGCCCGACGGCGCGGAATGTGATACGGGGCCATCTTGAATGTAGTGGGCGGTGGCGACGGCCCACGACGGAACCGTGAACGACGCCGGCGCCGTACGGGCCGCGAGATCGTTTGCGGATGTCGCCCACTTCTCGAGCTGCACGAGGTGTGACATGACCGTAGTGGAACCCGATCGCCAGCCCGCCAGCCACCCGCCGTACCTGGCTCAGGAGGTCGTTCGCCGGCTGGCGATGCTGCGCCAGCGTGAGTGGGCAGGTGTACGGATCACGGACGTGGCGATGCTGGCAGACCTGCCGGGCACGCCTGAACGGCACCAGCGCGTACGCGCCCACGTCCGGCTGGGTCAGTTGACGCCGGCCGACGTACGGGTACAGCTCACGTCAGCCACGCTCACCGCCGACACGGCCCCTGGTGATCCATGGATGCATCGACTGACCTGTTCCCAGGCCTACGCCAACGGCCATTTCGTCTTCGAGGCGCACGTGCCTGAGCATCAGTTGGACGTGAGGGCCTCCCGTCTGACCGTCGTGGTGGAGCCGCTGTCTCAGGACGGCGATGTGGCGCCGTCCCTGGAGCCGGTGAAGCGCAGGCTGGTGTGAGGCACGTGACGGCTCAACGGTCGTCGAACTGGTAGCGGGTGCGCACCAGCCGGCCGCGCCAGTACGCATGGGGCCCCTCGGGCAGCAGCCAGGCGAGTTCGCCCGTGGTCGGGACCATCATGCCGTCGATCCGGGCGTAGTCGGTGAGCCTTCCTTCGGTGGCTGTGAGCAACTGTCCACCGCTGACAGCCCGGTAGCGCATACCGGTTACGCGCACCACCTCCCCGTTGGCGCCGAAGTGGAAGTCGGCGACGGCGGTCGCGCCGCGGTCGGATAGAGTGGCGCGGGCTGTCCTGTCGTCGACCGCCATCCACTCGAGTCTCTCACCGGGCCGGAGTGCCGTCGGGTACCAGACGGCTTCGGCCAGGTAGCGCCAGAGAGCGCTCGTCGCAACCTCGGGCGTGCCCTCCTGACCGCCGAGCGGCAACACGCCGCCGGCGGCGGCGTGGGTGGATCCGACGCCATGCAGATAGCTGTCGCGCACCCGGATGTCCACCGGCAGTGGCTTCATGGCTATCGCCGCCATCCAGACGAAACCAGGAGGCTCCGTGGTGACGTGCTGGACGGAAGTGAACCTGTTCCAGCGACCTGGCTGTGCCGCGAACTCTCCCACGTGCTCGAAGCGCGCCCGGCGCACCAGCGGTTGTTCCGCCGCGAGTGCGAAGGCCAGGTAACGTTGCACCGGAACGGGGGCAGCGGCGAGCAGCTCTGGGTCGTGGCGCTGTTGCCGGGGCGCGTGCGGATCGCCGGCGGGTGCGGGATCGTGCAGGCTCCGCACCGCGCGCGCATTCCTGGCGTCCCAACGGCGCGAGGCCACGACGGCCGCTGCCGCTGCCGCTGCCCCGGCAGCGACCGCTGCGGTGGCCAGCCTGGTTCCCCATCTGGTGGTTTCGCTCGTCATGTTGACTCGGTGCCGGGCCTGGATCTCGATCCGCGACGAATGCACCGTGCATGGATCGCCAACTGAAGATGCACTGCGGGGGTTGATCGCGCTCGCGTAGCCGCGTGGTGCTGCGATGCGTGGGGCTACGTTTCGGGGGTTGGGACATGGATTCCCGCGTTCGCGGGAATGACGACGGCACGCCGATGGCCACGACATCAGCCGATGGCGGGAGCAATCTCGAGCTCGACCGGGTCACCGACCGCCACGCGGCCTGGCGTGACGACGTTGCCGTACACGCCCAGGTAACCCTCCCGTTCATGCGCTATGGTGCGTAGTACGGTGCCGTCGATGCCCGTCGTTGTGGGATCGACGTTCACCATCACGCATCGCCTGTCGCGCTGGTCGACGCGCACCACGGCGTCGCCCACCCGCACCACGGTACCGATCCAACCGTCCTCCGGAAAGCGATCGGGAATGTCGTCGTAGACCTCCACGACGAGGTTCGGGCGGAACCGCTGGATGTCGAGCGGCGAGCCGACCTCCGCGGCGATGTTCGCCACCGCGCGCGTCGTGAGGAGCGAGAGCGGCGCGGTGTCGAAGACGCCCCGCTTCTGCCTGATCGGGCGCACGCCCTCGCCGAGTTCGGCGGCGAGCACTGGATCGACCACGTCCCGATCCTCGCCTGACGGCGTGCGGACGCGTGTGGGGGACGAGTCGGGGCGTCCGGGCTCCACGAATGATGGCTGATACTGCCACATGCCGGGATGCTCGCGAATCGTGAGCCAGGGGAAGCCGCTCTCCTCCATGCCCGGCCGGATGAACCCCCAGCGACGGTCGCCGACGAACCCGTGCCAGCCGATCTCCACGTCGGAGAGGGGCTCTGCGGCCATCGACTTCACCGGATACCGGAAGAGCGCCGCGACGCGGCCTACGGTTCTGAAGCGCAACAGGACCTGTCTCCGTGTCGGTGAAGGTACGGCGTGAGCAGGCACTCAGCTGCCCGAGCGAGTCGACTCGAGCATGCCGGGACTGCTCCCGATTTTCAAGGTATTGACCGGTGAGACCGTGGATCGCGTTCGCACGATTCGTCGACGATGATCACATCACGCGAGTCCGGTCGACCCATGCTGAACGCGACGGTCGTTCGACCGGTGGTCGATCACGGCTTCGGCATCGCTCCGTATGCTCGCCGCTCGAAGTGAAGCGCTGAACGCGCTGGAACGCCATGGAGAAGCAGGATCTGAAGGGGATCGAGTGGGCCATGGAGCCCATCCGTGATGGTGTCCGGTACCACGGGCCTTCAGGCCGCGGCCCGGCAGACCAGGCGATAAGCCAGACTGCCCCGGAGAGTGTGAGAACACTCGGCGGGGCAGTCATCAGGCTGACGGATGTTGCTTCCTGTACTGTGTCAGCTCCCATCGCCGACCCTTCGCCGCCGACGGGCGACGACACCGAGGCCGACCAGACCGGTGGCCAGGAGGGCCAGACTCGCCGGCTCGGGTACGACTGTGGGATCGCCTGCCGCGAACGACCCGCGCATCTCGATGATCGGATGTCTGGTCTCGCTGGCGTAGCTTTCGGAATAATTCCCGGTCGAAGGAAGGCCATGAGCCATCGTGAACCAGTATTCGCCTGGCCCGTCAGCACCGGTTGGTGAGTTGTCGAAGTTGATCCCGAAATACTCCAGGTTGCGGAAGCCGAGGAAGTAGCTCGTCCCAGCGTCGAGCAGAATGCTCTCGAACATCGCCCCACCTATAGCACCGACGGCTGTGGCCGAGTTGAACGTTCCCGATGCGAGTACCGTCCCGCCTGCAGCGCCGCGATCGGTCCGGATCTCAGCGATCACATCCCGATCGATGGTGCCAGGGTAGTCAAAGAACTGAGTACCGAGAAAGTTGACCCACATCGACCTATCCGGTGTGTAGTACCAACCAGCCTCGCTGGCCAGCCAGAGACTTTCGAGGAAGGATGGATCCGTCGTATTCCAGTCCAGCACGACGTCCTGCGCGTGAGCGGGCGTGGCGGAGAAACACAGGGCGCCAGGTTGCGAGGCGTCCAGCCTCATCGACAGAATCCGATCAATGGCTGTGGTTGGTTCGCGTCAGTTGTGGCACGATGGCGACAACACCGGAAGCAGCATCGTTCGGCGGGATGCACCCCGCCGAACGATGCTGAAGCCACCGCGCGAAGATTCTGTCTCGCGGTCAACGGCCGGCGGGCGCGCCAATGCTCGACCGCGCCCGGAACTGTTATCTGGAGCGAGACGGGTTGTCAGACGGTACCGCGGTGACGCTGATCGTCGGACCGGCTGGGGTCGCGTAGGCGCTGGCCGCGCCATCCCGATAGACCAGAGTCCCGCCGCTATGCCCCACCTGGACTCCGGCGGCAACCAGGCCCAGTGCGCCGGCCGCTGTCGTCAGCCGTGCTGCCCGGCCGAGCGTTCCCGGCAGCAACCCGCCAACGGCTACCACGACCAGGACCCCGGAGAGCACCAGGAAGCGTTCGGCCGACTCCTCATGGGTGTGGACGGCACCCTTGGGAACCACCGGCTTGACGGTGTCCTCCTCGTTCTCGCCGGTTTCCGTGGCGACGAAGGCGCTGAGAGCCAGAGCCGCCGCGAAGGCGAGAGGGGCGTACCATGCCCGGCGAGGTATCGAGCCCTTCCGGATGGACCAGAGGGCGACGAGCACCGAGATTGGAAGGAGGACCGAGAGGACGATCGGGAAGTGAACGATGAGTGGATGAAGTGGCAGACCGAACATGGGATTCTCCGTGGTTGAAGGTTCTCCATCACGATCGACAATCCGGCGAGCTCCCGGTATCCGACGTGTGACGTGGAACCCCTCCATGATCCCTTCATCCGTCAGATGACGGAGGTATGGATGGACGACGAAGAGGACAGCAGGATGCGCGTCGTGCTGGCCGTGGCCCTGGTCGCGATCATCGTGGGCGGAATCGCCGACCTGATCATGGACAATCCGGCGTCGTGGCTGTCGTTCCACGTCTTTTTCGAGCTGTTGATGATCGCCGGCGCCCTGGTCATGGTGACCATGCTCTGGTTGCGCTGGCGGCGCTCGGAGGGGTCGGCGGCTGCCCTGCGCGCATCGCTGGCGGTGCAGCGCGACGAGCGCGACCGTTGGCAGGCGAGCGCCCGCTCGGCGCTCGAAGGACTGGGCCGGGCTATCGACGCGCAGTTCGTCGAGTGGCACCTCACGCCCACCGAGCGCGAGGTGGCGCTGCTACTGCTGAAAGGCTACGGCCACAAGCAGATCGCCGCCCTCACCGGGCGCGGTGAGCGCACCGTGCGGCAGCACGCCGGTGTGGTCTACCAGAAGTCGGGCCTGGGCGGACGCGCCGAACTGGCGGCGTACTTCCTTCAGGATCTGATGTTGCCCGAACCTGAGAGAGAGGTCCTCCTGATCGACGAGAGGAGCGCCACGTAGGCCCTCCGCGCGGCAATTCAGAGCACCGGGTGCCTGAGGTACGTGTCGTCGTTCACCTGGAACTGGTGGGCCAGCGAGAGGATGGCGTCGTCGGCGTAGAGCGCGCCCACCACGACGGCGCCTATGGGTTGCGCGTTCAGCGCCTGGGTGTCAGGCGCGTTCGCGCGCTCACCTGGAGCGGGCGGGACGTCGAACTTGTACGGGACCACGACGCACGGGTGACCCGTCTGGGCGTTGGCGGAAACGTCTGCCGAGGGCGCGCCGATGAACATGTCGAGCTCACTCATGAACTCCGCCCACCGCTGGATGAGTACGTAGCGGCGTCGTTGGCTCTGCAGGTACTCGAAGGCTTTCACTGTGCGCCCGGCCACGAAGCGGGGGTTCCAGTCCGAGCGGGCCATGGGCGTGCCGGCGGTGGCCGGCGCACCGAGCGTGCCGGGATAGGGCTGTCCGTTCGTGGGCAGCGTGAGCACCGTGTCCAGGTCGAGCCCGATCTCCTTCGCCTTGCGCTGCACGTAGGAGTCGAACGCTGCCGCGTACTCCACGTTGAGCGCCGGGATCAGCCCCGCAACAGTCGGCCGCGGGCCGATCTCCGTGGGTCGCATTCCCAGCTCACGCAGGCGTGCGACAAATTCCGCGGGCGCGTTCGGATCCACTCCCACGCGAAGACTGTCCAGTTTCACGTCCCGGTCGAAGGCAAAGGGTGTCGTGACGGTGGACGGATCCTCAGGGTCGGCGCCATGGATGGCGTGAAACACCATCGCGCAGTCCTCGATCGTGCGGGCGAAGGGGCCTACCCGGTCGTGCGACCAGCCCAGTACCATCGCCCCCGTGCGGCTCACCCGTCCGAAGGTGGGGCGGAGCGCACTCACGCCGCAGCGGAGCGCCGGCGAGACGATCGAGCCCTGGGTCTCGGTGCCGATGGCGAAGGCGACGCAGCCGGCGGCCGTGGCCGAGGCCGGCCCGGCCGACGACCCGCTGGAGCCCTGCGAGAGATTCCACGGGTTGTTGGTCCGCCCGCCGAACCATTGGTCGCCCTGGGCAAAGAGACCGGTGGTGAGCTTGGCCAGCAGGACGGCGCCCGCCTCGCGCAGTCGCACCGCCACGGCAGCGTCCTCGTCGATCACGCGCCGTTCGAAATCGGCCGACCCCCATGTGGTCGGTGCTCCCTTCACGGCAAAGACGTCCTTGAGGCCATACGGCAGCCCGTGCAGCGGTCCACGATAGCGGCCGGCGGCGATCTCCTGGTCTGCGCGAGCCGCCTCGGCCAGCGCCTGCGGCCGCATGATGGTGACGGCGAACAGGAGCGTCGGGTTCAACCGCTCGAGGCGGTCGAGATAGATCTCCGTGAGCCGTACCGAGGTGAGCTTGCGGGCCTGGATCAGCGCCGATAACCGGTGCGCCGGCAGAAAGGCGATCTCCTCATCCGTCGCCGGCACGGCGCCAGGCCAGGGGGTGGGGGAGAATGGTGCGCGCTCGAAGACGGCCACGCCGTGCTCCTGCACGAGCTTCTCCATCAACGAGCCGGTGCCGCCGGGGTAGGGCATGAACTGTTCTGCTGGCGGCTCGGCGTTCCCCAGGGGGTAGGGCGCGACCGGGGGCTGGGCGCGCAAGGCGGAGCCGGTCGCCGCCCCCGGGCCGGCGCCACGGAGCTGCGCCGGGAGCGCCGGCGCCGCGAAGGTGGTGGCCGCGGCGGCGGTGATAGTCATGAACAGGAAGGCGCGGCGATCCACGCCCCCGAGGTCTGCCAGCTCTTCGGCCATTGCATCGAGGTCGGGCTGGGTCGCTTCCAGTAGATCTTCGCGGCTCTCCACCATCTGCTCCGTAGTGACGGGTGTGAAACGGGAGTTGACGGTCGCGCCCCTGTTCCCGGCGCGTTGTCGTGCACTCGGCACTCATCAATGGAGACTCAGGCCCTGGTCGCCCGAGCCATTCGGTTCCAGGCTTTCCAACCGCCGGCCAGGTTCTCCGGTTGCGATCGCTCGAGCGCCATGCCCGCGCCGCCACCGCCAATTACCCTGCCGTCGTCATCAGCGACCTGTCGTCGCGGAACAAGAACGGCCAGGTCATCCTGTCGCCACGGATTCTGCTGTCAAGGTCCCGAGGAGTGGCGTCCCGCATCTCCCGGAGAAGGGGCGGGGCGTCAGGAAGACAATGCGATGGCGTGTCCGGATAGTCCAGTAGGCGCGATCCGGTGAGGTAGCCATGCACGCACGAGCGGAGCCACAGCGCCACCTCCCGCCACTCGGTCGGGCGCGAGGTAGCCATGCACGCACGAGCGGAGCAGCAGCCGACGGTCGCGAGACGGGCGATGCCCTGTGGTATGGATCCGGGCGGAGCCTCAGGCCTGCCCCAGCACCCCGGGCCGGCGTCGGTACTCGCGCACGAGCACCGCGGCTATGGTCAGCCAGACCACCGAACGAAGCGTCATCGCCCCCATCGTCTCATTGGCCACCGTACCGCCAGTGGCGCGCATCACGACTATGGCCAGCAGCACGACGACGTTGGCAGCGGCGATGAAGATGGCGAGCGATCGTGCCCACTGGCTGCTGCGCGCGATGAATACTGCGGTCAGCAGGTAGAGTGCGCCCATGATGGTGTTGAAGAGCAGCACCGGCTGGACGACCGAGTAGCCAGCCTCTCCCAGTCCGAGCAGGATCCGTCCGCCGGCGATGAGGGTGAGGATTCCGAAGATCGCGGCCACGAGGGCGCTGATCCTGAGCGGGATGCTGTGTGGGCAGCTTGGGAACATGTTCGGATCCCTCCGTGGACGTGAGAGGCATCGAATGCCCGGGGCATTGAAATGCCAGGTCAGTGAGTACGACATGATGCCGCGGCCGATCGGTCAGGCAGGCCGTACCATGTAAGCGTAGCACGACAGCCCTCACCCTTGCAATTCACTATATAACTGTATAACTATATAGCAGATATAGCAGCCGCAATTCCTGATGGTTGCGAAATCACATCGTCAGCCCGCTAGCCCATGAAGATTCATTACAGGGTTGCCCTCTCCATAGTGCTCGGAACGGTCACCGCCGCTTCCGGCCCGACCCGATCACTGTCTGCCCAATCGCCCACCGCGCCCGTGCTCACCCTGCGCGATGCACTGGAGCGGGCCGAGGTCGACGGCTATTCCAATCGGATTGCCGACGGCATGGCCGACGCAGAGCGCGGGAAGGTAACCGGTGCCCTTCGCGGCATTCTCCCGTCGCTCCGCATGGAGGGTGGGTTCGTCCGAACAAATGATCCCATTGGAGCCTTCGGGACCACCCTCAGGCAACGCACCATAACCCAGGCCGACTTCGATCCGGATCGGCTCAACCGGCCACCGGCGATAGGCAATTACCAGGGCGCCGCGGTGATCGAGCAGCCGCTCTTCAATGCCGACGCGTGGATGGGCCGACGGGCCGCCTCGAGCGGGCTCGAAGCCAGTCGCTCCAACGCCCGTTGGGCACACATCAGCACCAGGGTGGACGTCATTCGCGCCTATTACGGCGCCACTCTGGCCCGGGAGAAGACAGCCACGCTGGAGGCTGCCGCCCGCGCCGCCCATGCCCACGTGCGACAGGCCGAGGCCATGGTCCGGCAGGGACTGGCGACGAGGTCTGACGCACTGCTCGCGTCGGTTGGAGCGGGCGAGGTGGATGCACAACTGGCCGACGCCGACGCCGAGGCGCGCACGGCCATACGTCAGCTTGCGGTAGCGCTAGGACAGGGTCGCGACTTCATGCCGGTCCTGCCGGAGAGCCTGCCCGACGCCGGACGCATCCGCGCCGTGGTCGGAAGTGCCACCGCCGGTGCCGACGCCGTTGCCAGGACGGAGCGCGAGGAAGCTGGCCGGGCAGACGTGGAGGCTGCCCGACATGGCCTGGATGCCGCGCGGTTGGACGCCCTGCGCGCTCGCTCTCTCTACCTGCCGCGTCTCAACAGCTTCGCCCGCTACGACTGGAACTCGGCCAATCGCCTGTATGCCGGCATGCCCAGTTGGACCGTCGGTGTGATGGCCAGTTGGTCGCCATTCGCCGGAGCCAGCGAGATGGCCGAACGACAGGCTGCCGCCGGGCGCGCGGACGCTGCCCGGGCAATGGCCGATGCCGCCGACGAGAGCGCGTCGCTGGAAGCGGAGCAGACGCGCAACGAACTCCAGGCAGCCCTGGCCCGCCTCGACATCGCCGAACGATCGGTACAGCAGAGCGCCGAGGCTCACCGGATAGTCACCCGGAAGTACGAGGGAGGGCTTGCAACGGTGGTCGAGCTGCTGGACGCCGCGGCGGTGGAAACACAGTCCGCGCTCCGCTACTCCGCCGCCCGCTACGCCGTGATCACCGCTGGTGCCCAGCGGTTGAAGGCGCTCGGCCGGGATCCCGCCATACTCGCCAGGCTCGATGACGCATCCGCGTCCATAGACAACTCATCCCGCTGATCCAGAGAATCCGCCATGACGCGCCGAACTCATACATTCCTAGCTCTGACCGCGCTGGCATTCGCCGTGGCCGCCTGCGGCACGCCGGACAGGGACAGCGCTCCACCAGCAGTCTCGCCGCGCGCATCGGGCGAACTGATAGCCGTGGTGGACTCGACCATTGATGCGGTGCTCGACGCAGCCGGCGTCGCCGGTCCGATAGCGCAGTCGACACTGAGTACGAAATTGATGGGCACGGTCACCGAGGTGCTCGTCCGGGAAGGCGACGTGGTAACCGCCGGCCAGCCGCTGGTACGAATAGATGCCCGGGAGCTTGCCGCCCGACGGTCCCAGGTTGACGCCGGAATCGCCGAAGCCACCGCCGTCCAGGCCGACGCCGAGACGCAGGCCAATCGCATGCGCGCGCTCTACGCCGACAGCGCCGCGACAAGGGCCCAGCTCGATGCTGCCGAGACGGGTCTGGCCCGCGCCACGGCGGCAGTGAATCAGGTCCGCGCGGGAGCCAGCGAGCTCGCCGTGATGACGGGCTACTCGGTGGTGCGGGCGCCATTCACCGGCGTCGTCACGCAACGCTTCGTGGATCCGGGCGCTTTCGCCGCGCCGGGCGCGCCCCTCGTCACGGTGCAGGACAGCCGTCGCCTGAGGGTGACGGTATCGGTGGCACCGGAAGGGGTGCGGGGGCTGCGGCGCGGCTCCACGGTGACGGCAGTCATAGACGACCGGACATCACCCGCCACGATCGAGGGTGTGGTACCGTCGCCCGCCGGTAACGTCTACACGGTCAACGCCATAGTGGACAACGCCAGTGGCGGTTTGCTCTCCGGCAGCGCGGCATCGCTACGCCTGCCGCAGGGCTCGCGAAATGCCCTCATGATCCCGCTGTCGGCGGTACGACGTGAGGGCGACCTGACCGGAGTGATGCTGCGCGACGCGAGTGGCGACGTGCTGCGTTGGGTGCGGCTCGGCGCGACGTCGGGGAACCAGGTCGAGGTGCTCTCCGGTCTTGCCGCCGGTGATCAGGTGGTGGTGCCGACGAGCGGCGATCTGCCGCCGCGCACGACGGCCGACAGCACCCTCCGCGGCGGGGGGAACTGACCATGGGCATAGCTGGTCGTATCGCGCATGCCTTCCTCCAGTCGAAGCTGACGCCGCTCATCGCCGTTGCGTCGCTGCTCGTGGGTGCTTTCGGCATGATCGCCACGCCGCGCGAGGAGGAGCCGCAGATCTCCGTGCCGATGATCGACGTGCTGCTCGCCATGCCTGGCGCCAGCCCCCGGGAGACGGAGAACCTGCTCGGCCGGCCGGTGAGCAGCCGGATGATGGAGATACCCGGCGTGGAGCATGTCTACACTTCATCGGGCGATGGCTTTGCCCTGGTCACCGTCCGTTTCCATGTTGGCGAGGATCAGGAGACCAGTGTGAGCAGGGTGCACGCGAAGTTGGCCGCCGCCATGGATCAGGCACCGCCGGGCGCGCTGCCGCCGCTGGTGAAGCCGCACTCCATTGACAACGTGCCGGTGCTCACGCTCACGCTCTCGTCCAATCGCTACGACTCCAACCAGTTGCGTCAGGTTGCCACACATCTCGAGGATGAGATCCGCACCGTTCCCGACGTCGCCGAGACGTTCGTGGTCGGAGGTCAGCCCAAGCAGTTCCTGGTGACGCTGGATCCGGCGCGACTGGCGGCGAGCGGCGTGAGCCCGGGCGAGGTGTCGATGGCGCTCAAGGGCGCCAATGCCCGCCTGCAGGCCGGCGAGATCGTGACGGGTAACGCCGTCCAGCGCATCGAGGTGGGCGCCGCCCTGTCGAGCGCCACCGACGTGGGCAGCGTCGTGGTCGGCGTGGTGAACGGTCAGCCGGTATTCCTGCGAAATGTGGCCGAAGTGCGCGAGGATTTTGGCGAACTCACCACCTACGTATCGCACGCCGTGAGCGGCGAGCAGGCGCGGAGCGCGGTGACCATAAGCGTCGCCAAGCGGAAGGGGGCCAACGCCACCACCGTGACCCATGCCGCGCTGGAGCGGGTGGATGCCACCCGCGGTCGTATCCTGCCGGCGGACGTGGAGCTGGCGGTGACGCGCGACTACGGTGAGACAGCGTCGGAGAAGGCTACGGAGTTGATCTCGCATCTGCTCATCGCCACCGTCTCCGTGACGATCCTCATCGGTCTCTTCCTGGGCTGGCGCGAGGCGCTCGTGGTGTTCGTGGCCGTACCGGTCACGCTGGCCATGACGCTCTTCGTCTACTATGCGCTCGGCTACACGCTCAACCGGATCACGCTGTTCGCCCTCATCTTCTCCATCGGCATCCTGGTGGACGACGCCATCGTGGTGGTGGAGAACATCTACCGTCACCTGCAGATGGGCGAGCGGTCGCCGGAAGTGGCCGCCGTGGAGGCGGTGGACGAGGTGGGAAATCCCACCATCCTGGCGACGTTCACGGTCATCGCGGCCATCCTGCCGATGGCCTTCGTCTCCGGCATGATGGGCCCGTACATGCGACCCATTCCGATTGGCGCCTCGGCGGCCATGCTGGCGTCGCTGGCGGTGGCCTTCATCATCACGCCGTATTTCGCCCTGAAGTTGCTGCGTGGTCATGTCGGGCAGGCCACGCCCGCGGCGTCGCACGGCGAGCTGCCTCCCGAGCCGGAGAAGGAGGAGGGTTTCGCCCGTTTCTACAGTCGCGTGATGACGCCGCTGATGGACAGGCCACGCCTCCGCACCGGTTTCTACGTCAGCGTGGTCGGGCTCGTGGTGGCGTCCTTGGGGCTCGTTGCCATACGCGCCGTGCAGGTGAAGATGCTTCCGTTCGACAACAAGAGTGAGTTCCAGGTGATACTGGACCTGCCGGAGGGAGCCACGCTGGAGACTTCCAACGCGGCGGCGCAGGAGATCGCCAGCTACCTGCGTACTGTGCCCGAGGTGCTGAGCACCGAGGTGTACGCCGGCACGGCGGCGCCGTTCAACTTCAACGGCCTGGTGCGGCACTACTTCATGCGCCAGGGCCCCAATGTCGCCGACGTCCAGGTGAACCTGCTGCCGAAGGGTGACCGCAAGCGCCAGAGTCACGCGATCGCCGTCGCCGTGCGTCCCGCGGTGGATTCGATAGCGCGCTCCTTCGGAGCCTCGGCCAAGGTCGCCGAGATCCCGCCCGGTCCGCCAGTGCTGTCGACGCTGGTGGCCGAGGTCTACGGTCCTGACGACTCCACTCGCATAGCCGCCGCCGTGGAGGTGAAGCGGATCTTCGAGAGCACCGAGGGTGTGGTGGATGTGGACTGGACGGTGGAGGCGCCGCAGCGCACAGAGCGATTCACGGTGGACCGCGTGCGCGCCGCCCAGGCGGGGACGAGTGTGGAACACATCACTCAGACTCTCTACCTCGCTCTCTCCGGCGCGCCGGCGGGGCTTGCTCCCTCGCCAACGGCACGCGAGGGGACGGAGATAGTGCCCCGCCTGCCGTTGGAGAAGCGCTCGTCGGTGGAAGCATTGCTGGCGCTACCGGTGGCCACGGCAATGGGGCCGCAGCCGCTGGCTCGCTTCGTCACCGTGTCCACTGGTACGCGCGAATCGGTACGTGTGCAGCGCAACCTGCGTCCGGTCATCTACGTCACCGGCGACGTGGCGGGGAGCGTGGAGTCTCCGGTCTACGCGATCCTCGCCATGAACAAGCAACTGGACGAGGTGCGCGTGGATGGTGCGGAGGTGAAGCGATACAACGCCGTCCAGCCCGATCGGCTGGACGAGACGGCCGTCAAGTGGGACGGTGAGTGGCAGGTCACGATCGAGGTCTTCCGCGACCTCGGGCTGGCTTTCGCGATCGTCCTCGTGCTGATCTATGTGCTGGTCGTGGGGTGGTTCCAGAGCTTCAGCGTGCCGCTGGTGATCATGGCGCCAATCCCACTCACGCTGATCGGGATCCTGCCGGGCCACGCTCTCAGCGGCGCCTTCTTCACCGCCACCTCGATGATCGGTATGATCGCCCTCGCCGGCATCATCGTACGGAACTCGATCCTCCTGGTGGACTTCATCCAACTGGCCGAGGCGCGCGGACGGCCGCTACGCGAGGCCGTGCTGGAGGCGGGGGCGGGACGCTTCCGGCCGATAGCGCTCACCGCAGCCGCCCTGATCATTGGCGGACTGGTGATGGTACTCGACCCGATCTTCCAGGGGCTGGCGGTAGCGCTCATGAGCGGAGCCGTGGCGGCGACGCTCCTCACGATGGTCGTCGTACCTCTACTCTACTGGGAACTGCGGCGTCGTGAGTCGCACGTCCCTGACACGGGAGCCGGATCATGAAGATGCTCATGGTGATATACAGCGGCACCAACCCGCAGTCGGTCACGTCGCTGCTCGACGATCATTGCGCCGGCGGCTACTCGGTGTTCAAGGATGTGAGTGGCGCGGGGGTAACCGGACGACGCGATGGAAGCCGTGCGTGGCCGGGCAAGTCCACCCTTTTCGTGAGCATAGTGCCGGAGTTCGTGGCCAGTGCGCTCACCGAGACGTTGCGCGCCGAGGTGAAGCGATTACCGGTGGGCGAACGTCTGCACGTGGCGGTACTCCCCATCGAGACCTTCTTCTGACACTTCCAACCTGAGGATCCCTGAAAATGTGTGACGATCGGATCATTCGACGCATCGCTGGCACGTTCGTGCTGGCCTCCCTGTCCCTCGGCTGGTGGGTACACCCGGCCTGGTTCCTGTTCACCGCGTTCGTCGGTTTCAACCTGCTGCAGTCGAGCTTCACATCCTTCTGCCCGCTGGAGCGGATGCTGGGTCGATTTGGCCTGGCCGGCTGCACTCCACGGGCTGGCATTCACACGGAGTGATCATGGCTACGAAGACATCTCCCTATGGTCTGGGCGTGACGGTCTCCCTGGACCACGACGCGGCGGTAGAGCGCACGCGTCAGGCACTCTCGAGTGAAGGTTTTGGCGTCCTGACGGAGATCGACCTGAGTGGCGCATTCCGCGCCAAGCTCGGCGTGGACTTCCGCCAGTACACGATCCTGGGTGCCTGCAATCCCGCACTGGCGCACCAGGCGGTGAGCATCGATCGCGATATCGGCCTCCTCCTGCCGTGCAACATCATCGTCTACCAGACCGACGAGCCGGGAACGTCGGTGGTCGCGGCGCTCGATCCGGTTGAGGTACTGAGCCTGGCGGGGAACGACGCGATCTCGCCGATGGCCGCCGAGGTGCGGGGCCGGCTGGAGCGCGTGCTGCATGCCCTGGCGGGGGCCCCACCTGGCGGCGCCGAGTAGCCGGATCCGGAGCCGTGACGTCTCCAGATCCGGGAGCGCGGCGAAAGGCCACAACACTCGCTGAAGGAGAACCAGATGGGGAAGTTCGAAATGAGTCCGGACGCGCTGGAGCTGGTAGCCGAGCGTTTCAGGTCGCTCGCCGAGCCAGCGCGTCTCCAGTTGCTATCATGCCTGCGTGAAGGCGAGAAGACGGTGAGCGAACTGGTGGAGGAGACGGGCTTCGGTCAGGCCAACGTCTCCAAGCACCTGAGGCTGCTGCATTCGCACCGTTTCGTTGCGCGTCGGAAGGAGGGATTGCATGTGTTCTACTCGCTGGCCGACGAGAGCGTGTTCGAATTGTGCGAGATAGTATGCGATGGAATAGAGGCTCAGGCCGATGCCAGCCTCCGAACTCTTGCTTCATCATGAAGGCATTACCAGGTCATAGATGAGACATCACAGCGACAGTATAGTCAGTTCAAGTCTTCCTCCACGGCTCGGACCCGGGGCCCTCGCGGCCGCGCTCGAGCACGACCCCGAGATCCGGCTGCTGGACGTGCGCACGCCGGCAGAGTTCGTCGTTGGCCATCTGGATGGCTCCCACAACGTGCCGCTGGACCAACTGGGGGCCTTCGCGACCCAGTTCCAGTCCGTGGATGCGCCCATCGTCCTGGTCTGTCGCTCAGGCGTCCGGGCAGCATCCGCCCAGGCCATACTTCAACAGGCCGGGGTGCGCGACCTTCACGTGCTGGAGGGAGGCGTGCTCGCCTGGCGAGCGGCGCGCCATCCTGTTCGCCAGGCGGCCGGTGCCACGACTGCCCTGCTGCGCCGCCTGGCAGGCATGGCGGCAATCATCTCCGCGCTCGTCATCGGGCTCGGTCAGCCGATCCTCGCGCTCGTGCTCGGGGTCGTCGGGTTCCGTCTTGCCCTCGGTCTGTCGGTATTACCGTGTGCGGCCGTGGGTAGTTGCGGGAGCGGCTCGGGGGACACCGAGTCAGCCGTGCGGGCTTGCGTGGCAGGACTGCCGGCGGCCTGACAGCACGAGGAGGCGTCGGTGGCGCTGGGTGTCGGCGGCGCGGGGGTGCCGGCGGCGCGGGGGTGACGGCGGCGCGGGGGGGTCGTGGACCATCGATCGATCCATCGTCATTCCCGCGCAGGCGGGAATCCAGGGTACTGCGTTGCGCGACCGCCCCGGCTTTCGCCGGGGTGACGGATACCACGGACCCCGGCTTTCGCCGGGGTGACGGATACCACGGACCCCGGCTTTCGCCGGGGTGA
>CALCHX010000036.1 GCA_937906875.1 uncultured Gemmatimonadota bacterium
TTCTGGTCTCGTTGGCGTCTGGGGGGCCGAGCTTCACGAGATCCGCCGCACAGATTGCTCTACCTGGTTGGTCATGCGCCTGGATCTTCTTCCAATGAAATGGCAGAGCTGACGTGTCGAGCGACGGCTGCTTCGCCCATGTGGGTGCGCCTGGCAGTTGACGGAGCAACCTTCATGCAGGCGGATCCTGGGGGACACGAAATGAGTCCCCGAGCGTGTCCCGGATTTCCTGCTCGGCGGCCCGGTAAATCGCTGTCCAGTTGCGCCGGCCGTCAGCCAGCACGATCTGTGGCGGTTCGATCTGCGTGACGACCACGCTCACTTCGTCGACGGTACGCGCCTCCAGGGGTACGAAAAGGGCAGCGATGGAACCATCGTAGCCGGAAGAACGATCGACCCGACCATCCGACGTATAGCCTGCGTAGAGCGCCTTGGCCGCGTAGTGGCCCCGGAGCCGGTCCCGATCCTCGAGCTCGCGGAAGTCCTGGCGGTTCAACGGATAGCGAAAGTAGTACGAGACGCGCGGCACGCGCCGCAACTCGTCGAGATCCAGGTCGTCGATCATGCGGAGTTCCTCGGCGTGTTTCTCGATGTGCGTGTGCGTGGATGCCCGCGATCGATCGGGAATACGCTCCGACCAGCGTCTGATGCGGGTGACATGTACGTGATGACTGGAATGGCGCGCTGGCGACGATTGCTGGAACCGGATGCGCCGGGCTTCGTAGAGCAGGTCGTCATCCCGCCGCGTTCCGGCCGACGTCCACAATGGTAACTTCCCGCACGCACAGTCAAAGGCATGACTCCACCCGCGTCCTCGCCTCCGGCATCGCTCGACGTTCAGCACGCAGCCTTTGTCGACAGCCGCTTCCTCGCCATGCCCATCGCCGGCGCCATCGCCTGGACCGGGATCGGAATAGCCGGGGCGCTCCTGCCACTGTTCGCGGCCGCCTGGGTGCTGTTCATCGGGACGGGCATGATCTTCTACCTGGGCCTGGGAGTCGCCCGGTTCACCGGCGAGGACCTGCTCGGCCGCCGCCGGAAGGGGAACTACTTCGACCAGTTGTTCCTGCTCACGGTCGCTTCGGCCCTGCTCGTCTACGGCATCGCCATCCCCTTCTTCCTCGTCGAGCCGACCTCGCTGCCGCTCTCCGTGGGCGTGCTCACGGGGCTCATGTGGGTTCCGTTCTCCGGTCTCATGAGGCACTGGATCGGGTTGTTCCACGGCGTGGTGCGGACTGTGCTCGTCGTCGGCGCGTGGTACATCTTTCCCGACTCCCGCTTTGTGGTCATACCGGCGGTGATCGTCGCGGTATACCTGGTGACCATAGTGGTGCTGGCGCGCCGCGCCAGTGCGCGCTCGAGGATGGCCTGAAGAGGCTTCCAGCTAGTGCTGACCAACCGGTCAGCTCACGTGCAGATCGCTCAGAACCAGCCGGAGCCGGCGATGAAACGCGTGCGTGTGGACGCGGCGAGGAGGAAGGCCACCAGCGATGCCACGGCGAGGACGCCCGACGCCAGACGCAGGAACCGGAGCGCCCGGAGCAGCGACGCCGGTGTATCCGACAAGCCGGACAGTTCGCTGGCCATGCGGTCAGTAATTCCCCAGACGCCGAGACCGCAAAGCGTCAGCCCGGGAAGCGCCAGCGGCCAGGCAGCAGGCCAGAGGATGACGACAGTCGCCGCGCCCACCAGCCCGATGGCCGCGCAGGCGACGAGCAGGCCGTCCGACGCGGATCGCGCCCGCCGGGCGATGGCGCGGAAGGCGGAGGGGACCTCGACGGCTCCGATCCGGTGATCTCTGGGTGGTAGCGGCATCTCTGCGGCGAGTTGGCTGGCCGGTGGTCGCCACGAACTGCGGGCGAGGAGGCTGTTCTCGAGATGAACAACTGGTCGGGAACTACTCTGGTCACCTCTGACTCAAGGCCAGGGCATTCGCGGCCGTTCCCGGCGGCCGTCGCGGAAGTGAGCGCCCGCCCCGGTAGCTGTCCGACCGCCAGCTACCTTCCCGGCGCACAATTACCAGGATGAAAGCTATTCCGCCAGATCTCCTCTTGACGGCTAGAGGAGCCCTGCGTATACTGGTCCGTCGATCACCTCTTGTTTTCTACATGAAGCCGGATACTGGAGAGAGATGGCACCTCAACCTCAGTCGGACGCGCTTCGCGGATCCATCGAGTTGCTCGTCCTCCGGACGCTCGCCTCCGGGGCGCGCCACGGGTGGGGGATCGGGCAGCGCATCCAGGACATCTCCAGCGGAGTGCTGGAGGTGAACCAGGGCTCGCTCTATCCCGCCCTGCAGCGCATGGAACAGCGTGGCCTGATCAGCAGCGAATGGCGGACCACCGAGAACAACCGCCGGGCCCGCTACTACCAGCTCACGGCTACCGGGGAGCGCGCGCTGGAGAGTGAGATGGCGAGCTGGCGCGGCTTCGTGGCGGCCATGGAACTGGTACTCAGCACGCCCTGAGCCTGATCCAGTCCATGCAATCGCCGTCGCCCACGTTCCGCCCTGCCTCGCCGGCACCACCCAGGACGGAACTTCACGTCGCCCGGCCTACAACCCTCCTTGCACCGAGGTCGCCATGAGCCCGATCGCCGGTATTCGCGCCCGCCTGGGAGACTGGTTCGCGCGCGCCGGGGCCGAGGAGCGGATGAGCGAGGAGTTCCGCTTTCATCTGGAGATGGAGGCCGAGCGTCTGGTGCGACAGGGAGTGGAGGCGAGCGAGGCGTGGCGACGCGCCCGCATTGCCTTTGGCGGGGTGGAGATGCACAAGGAAGCCATGCGCGACGGTCGGCGCGTACCGCTCCTCGAGGAACTCTGGCGGGACGTTCGGCAGTCGGTCAGGTCGCTCCGGCGTCGGCCAGCTCTCGCGGCCGTCGCCGTCCTCACGCTCGCGCTGGGCGTGGGAGCCAACACGGCGGTGTTCGGCCTGGTGAGCGCTACCCTCTTCCGGCCGCTGCCGTTTCCTGGCGCCGACCGTCTGGTGGTGCTCTACCAGCAGCCTCGAAACGCCGCGGATGGTCGGCCCGTGGCCTGGTCGTATCCGGAGTTCGAGGGCCTGAGGTCGCGACTGCCCAGCCTTCAGTTCCTGACGTCCTATCATGCCGACGACGGAAATCTTTCCGGCGGAGAGGGCCAACCGGTGAGGCTCTCCATGGAGATGGTTTCCGCCGGCTACTTCGAACTGCTTGGCGTTCAGCCCTTGCTGGGGCGCAGCTTCAGGCCGGCTGAGGACTCCGTGCCCGGCGCGCACCCTGTGGCGCTGCTCAGCCATGCAACGTGGACGACCGCCTTCGGGTCCGACCCGTCAATAATCGGCAGGCGCATCCGGCTGAACGGGGTCGGGCTGGACGTGATCGGAGTGACGCCGGAGGGATTCCGTGGCCTGTCCGGTGACGCCGCTGTCTGGATCCCGAACGCGATGGCGCCCGCGGTCTATTACCGGGAGCATCTCACCACCCCGCAACACTACATGGAGGTCGTGGGGCGTCTCCGCCCGGGTACGACAGTGGAAGAAGGACGCGCCGAGGTGCAGTCGGTGGGATCGGTAGTTGCCGCCTCGGTGCGCCAGCGACTCGGTGCCGACGACGAGACGGAACTGACCGCGACGCTCGTGCCGCTGGACGAGGCCCGACGCGATCCGGCGACGGTCCGGGCCCGGTTGGCCCTGGCCGGAGCGGTCAGCCTGGTCCTGCTCATGGCGACCGTGAATCTCTCCGCCCTGCTCCTCATCCACGCCGTCGGTCGCACCCGCGAACTGGCGGTCCGTGTCGCGCTCGGCGCCGGTCGGCGCCGGATCCTGCGGCAGACGGCCGTGGAGAGCACCATGATCGGCCTGGCTGGCGGAGCCGCCGGTGCGCTGCTCGCCAGTTGGAGCATCGGTCTGCTCTCGGCGGTGGCTCCCGAGCGGCTGGGTGGCACAGGGCAACGGTTCGCCTCGCTGGATTCCTTTGCCGCGCCGGTCACTGACTGGCGGGTGCTGACATTCGCCGTACTCGTGGCACTGGTGGTCGGATTGCTGGCCGGCCTCCTGCCTGTCGTCCGCGTGACCAGGCGCGACCTGACCGACGCCCTGAAGGCGGGCGCACGCGGGAGCACCGCCGGTGTGGGATCGTTCCGTCGTCCCACGGTCCTCTCGGTGGTGACGGTCGCCCAGGTGGCCATGGCTTTGTTGCTGCTCGCCGGCGCCGGACAGTTGCTGCGCGGTGTTCAGCGCCTGCGCGCGGTGGATCCGGGGGTCGACCTGGACGGAGTGCTGACCTTCCGGCTGAACCCGCCGGAGAGTGTCTACACCGGTCCGGCGGCCAGTCTGCTGCTGGAGCAGGTGCTGGAGCGGGTGCAGGCTGTACCTGGCGTCATCAGCGCCACGGTCGGTCGCTGCGCGCCGTTCGGCGGCCGGTGCTCCACTACCCCGCTCTACCTGAAGGATCGCGTCGTCGCCGGCGAGCCGCCGATCGTCGGCCGGCACTACGTCAGCGCGGATTACTTCGGCGTTCTCCATATCCCCCTGCTGCGCGGTCGACTCCTGACCGACGCCGACCGGTCCGGCAGCTCACGGGTGGCCGTGATCAACCAGACCGCGGCGGACAGCTTCTGGCCGGGCCAGGACCCGCTGGGAAAGCAGATCTGGTTCGGCAGCGGCGGTGGCTTCGCCTCACCCGACTCGCTGACGACCATCGTCGGTGTGGTCGGCGATGTGCACTATCGCGTGCCCAGCGAGCCCGTGGCGCCGGACTTCTACACGTCATACCTGCAGTTCACGGTGCCGGAAACGATGATCATGGTGCGCACCGCGGGAAACGCGCTATCGCTCGTCCCGATGCTGCGGAGCGCGGTCGCCGAGGTGGACGGCGACCTGCCCATCTCCGAGGTACAGATGCTGCGCGAGAGGAGCGCTGGCGCGCTGGACGAGGCCCGGTTCGCGACAGTCGCTCTGGGAGTCTTCGCCGGTCTCGGGCTCTTCCTGGCGTCGCTGGGCGTCTACGGCGTGATGGCCTACTCCGTCGCCCAACGCCGCCGCGAGCTCGGCATAAGGTTGGCGCTGGGGGCGACGCCGCAATCCGTCCGGCGAGAGGTGGTTCGCCACGGACTGACGCTGGCCGGTGTGGGTCTGGCGATCGGTACTGTCCTGGCGCTGGCATCGGGGCGCGGGCTCTCGGCGCTGCTCCCCGGCCTGGACTCCGCCGACCCGCTGGTCTTCATGGTCGTCATACCGGCCCTCTCGCTGGTGACGCTGCTCACCTGCTACCGGCCGGCCCTGCAGGCGTCGCGGGTGAATCCGGTGGAGAGCCTGGCGGCGGATTGAGGTTCGCCTGGACGATCAGGCGTCCGGCGCGGTCTCCACCGTGCGTACTGCGCATGGCCCTCATTTCACGTAGTACGCCGATACCTGTGCGACTCCACGGACGTGGCAATGGAGCGCGTCCTGCCCGGCGTTGGTGAGCAGCTTCGGCATACAGCTCGGCCCGCACCGGCCGCATGTCCATCTCCATCGGCTTCCGATTGGTGGTGCGCAGGAACCGCTCGAACAGGTCGATCACCGTGGCCGGACGTTGCCCGGGGCGACCCTCGGGCCGTGGGTCACGCTCGGGCCGTGGAGACCCGAGCATGGCCGTTCAGTGCTCGCCCGTGCCCTACCGCACCACCTGCTCGCCAAGCTGAACCCGGATCGTCTCCCGCCGCCCGTCGGGTGGCCGCACGAGGCTGAGTGACACCGTCTCGCCCGGCTTGCGCTCACGGAGAAGGCGGCGCAGGTCGCCATTGCTCGTCACCGGCTGGTCGTCAATGCTGGTGATGATATCGAACTCATGTAGCCCGGCCGCCGCGGCTGGGGAGCGCGGATCCACGGCCTGGATGATGATCCCCTCGCTCACCGGAAGCTGCCACTGTTGCACAAGCTGCGGGTAGATGTCCGAGGGGACCACGCCAAGTATGGCGTAGCGGATGCGGCCGGTGGTCAGGAGCTGGTTGACGACATCCTGGGCGAGATTGATCGGGATCGCGAAACCGACCCCCGCCGAGCTGCCGCTGGAGCTGAAGATTGCCGAGTTGATGCCGATCACCCGACCATCAGAGTCGAGTAGTGGACCACCGGAGTTCCCCGGGTTGATGGCCGCGTCGGTCTGGATGAGGCCGCCGAACTGCACTCCCTTGGGACTCCGGTTCACCGCCGAGACGACACCGGTGGTGAGTGTGCGATCGAGCCCGAACGGGTTGCCGATGGCGATCGTGATCTGCCCCACCTGGAGCTGGTCGGAGTTGGCCAGCGGGACCACCGGTGCATCGGTGAGGGCGACCCTGACCACGGCCACGTCCATGGATGGGTCGGCGCCGAGCACGGTGCCGACCAGTCGGCGCCCGTCGGCCAGCCCTATCTCCACCTGGGCGGCGTTCTCCACAACGTGCGCGTTGGTGAGGATGATCCCGTCCTGGCGGACGAAGAAGCCGGAGCCGGAAGCACCATCGCGGGCCACGCTGACCACTGCTGGCGAGACGTCGCGAGCCACCTTCATGTACACCTGCTCGAGCGACGTCAGGGCTACGGCAGGGCTGGTCGGAGTGACCTGGGCGGCGAAGGCAGGCTGGACCGAATCACGATCTGACGCGCCAACGCCGGCGCCGCAGGCCGCACCGGCGGCGAAGAGCAGGAGGAGACCGAAGCTACGCGGGAACATGGCAGGGCAGGGAATGGGAGGTGTCGAGACTGGGCGGGCGGGACCGGCAGGGCGGGCAGTGTCGCATTTACTGTGCGACCGGCTCGGAGGTCCCCTGTTGGAGTGTCAGGTGGGCGGAGAGTGAAGGAGGAAACCAGCGGCACGCAGGGGTGTAGATTTCAGGTTGTTCATCGCACTTCATGCATCAGCCAGCCGCCTCCAGGAAGTCGTTCAACCCTGAACAACCCCTGGGCAGGGCTCCGCGGCGAAACGCTGGCAGCGGCCGTGAAATCACCGTAGTCGCGCGGCTGCATCGTGGCTGCGACGATCTCGTCCCCGGCCATGAAGACGAGCAACGTCGCCGTGTCCAACTGGGCGATGTTGCTCCGTTCAGCGCCGCTCCATGGTTTGCCGATAGCCTGTTCCACGGCCGACGCGCTGGTGTGCGGTGCGAAGATGTACAGCCGGTCCCAGCGAAAGGGCGCCAGCTCAGCCAGGTTCACCGTCCTTACCGAATCCTTCTTCTGGAGGACCTCGGCCACCAGCCGACCCACAGCCTCGCCGCGGGACCAGCGAGCCGATTCGGGGTCGCCGGAGCAGCCGCCGGTGGCGAGGATGGCGCCGAGGAGCAGGACCTTGGCGAGGGCCGTACGGCGACGAGTGAGCGTGGGGTGCGGTTGCATGACGAGGGCAAGGGCTTCGGTGGAGGAGTTGCCAGCATCGGAAGGCTCGCCGCATCGTCCGCTACTCGCAACCCACACTCATCGATATGAGGCAGCCTGCCGAAGCTCTGGATAGTGATCCACATCACGGCAGACGCAAATGAGAGCGTTGCAGGAAGGGGACTGGGCGCTGATCGCGGTTCTACCCACCGCGAGCACCCGGTACCTTTACAACTTCTGAACTTCAATCCAGGTGTGCCGTGACGACACCACAATATTCGCCCGCCCCCACGCGGGCACCAGCTCTTTACGTGTCCGGGTTCGTCGATCGGGAGACGGATGGCGCGGTAGTGCCGTTCAGCTTCCGTCTGCCATGCCCCCCGGCCTGGGACGACCGGCTGCCGGGAGCGTGGGCGGCCGAGCGTCGAGCCCGTAGGGCTTACTTCGCCACGCTCGACTCGTTGCGAACTGGAGCGGTGAACCCGCTGGAAACGGCGAAGATGGAGCGCCTGATTGGCGACCTGCGCTCGCAGACTGCGCGCGCCTCGATGAGTCACTTCCAGCGGGTGATCAGATTCGTGGAACGATGGGGGGCCGGCGCGGTGGTGCCGTCGCCACCTGAACCGATGGCCGCCGTGGTGATCACCGCGCCGCCCAACCCGAGTGGCTCATCGCGCCCGCCCGAGCTGGCCTCACGCCACCAGTGGGCCCTGGACTGGCTGAGCACGCGGCGCTTCGTCGTCACCAAGGGACTACGGGTGGAATGGAGGGTACGACGAGCGACTCCACCCGCCGGCATTCCATCCCTGGGCGACGCTCAGGCCGCCGTCGACTCCGACCGCTGACGGTCGCCCGCGTACCGACCGCATGAGCCTGTCAGGAAATCGCTGGCTGGTCTATCTCCTGGATCCGCCGCAGGTGGCGCCCGCCATCGAACGGTGTCGTCATCCACACCTCCAGGAGTGGCGCGACAAGGTCTTCCGGGACCAGACGGGCACCCATTGAGAGGACGTTGGCGTCGTTGTGGGCTCGCCCCAGCCGTGCCGATTCCAGGCTCCAGCAGAGGGTGCAGCGGACCCCGCGGACCCGATTGGCCACGATCGCCTCGCCATTCCCCGAGCCACCCAGCACGATCCCGCGCTCGAACTCCCCCCGCGCCACCGCCTCGGCCACCGGCCTGATGAATCGCGGGTAATCCACCGGCTCCTCGGAGTCGGTGCCGAAGTCGGTCACCGAGTGCCCCCACTCACTCAGGAGTGCGACGAGACGCTGCTTGAGCAGGAAGCCGGCGTGATCCGAGCCGATTGCAATCTTCATGGCACCGGGGTGAAGGGACATGATGAGGGTGAATGAGGTGGGGCGGTGCACTTTCCACACCGCCCCTCACTATCGGGACACCCTGTCACGACGGATCGAGTGCTCGATGAACCGACAGGCGTGCCCCGTCATCACAGCGTCACGGCTGCATGATCGTCGCGCTCTCCCCCTTCCTGAGCTGTGGCACGCCGTCGGTCATCCAGCGCGGCGCCGGAGCGTCCTTCAGGTAGTGATCGAACCACTGCTTCATGCGGAGCTGGAAGTCCTTCGTGTTCTCCTTCTTCGCCAGGTGGTGATTTTCACCGGGGTAGGAGAGGAGCACCACTTCCTTGCCGAAGCGACGCGCCGCGTTGTATAGCTCGACGCCCTGCAGCCAGTCCACCGCGCCGTCCACGGTGCCGTGCAGGATCAGGAAAGGAATCCTGATTCCCTGCACCTGATGCACCGGACTCTGGCTCACGTAGAGATCGTGCGCGCTCCACGGATTCTGGCCGTCGCCCATGCGCACCTGACCGATCTCGAAGATGCCGTTGTTGACGGTACCGGTGTTCTTGTAGAGCTGATTGTACATGCTCGTCAGGTTGGCCGGCGGGGCACCGATGACGGCCGTGCGGAACATGTCCGTCTGCGTGATGATGAACGAACTCTGGTAGCCGCCCCACGAATGGCCCTGCAGGCCGATCCGTGCAGGGTCGGCATAACCCAGCTCGATCACCTTCTTCACGCCGCTCGTCACGCAGTCCAGGGCGCTCGAGCCGGGTCGTCCTTCCTCGTAGACGATGTCCGGCATGAACACCATGTAGCCGTCGCTGGCGTACTCGCTGAAGTGCGGCCGGTCGTCGTAGACGGGCATGGAGAACTCGTGATGCCGGTTGGAGACCTTCTCATAGAAGTAGACCATCATCGGGTACTTGCGGCCCGGCTCGTAGTTGGCCGGTAGCGCCAGGGTGCCCTGCAGCCGCTGTCCCTTGCTGTTGGTGTAATCCACGAGCACGCGCTTCCCCCACGCGTACTCGATGAGCTGCGGGTTGGCGTCGGTGATGCGCTGGGCGCGCGACAGCGCGTCCACGCTGCTGGCGCTCCAGATGTCGGGGAACTGCTGGAACGTCTGGCGGGTGAAGATCACCCGGTCGCCCTTCTCCGCACGGGCCAGGGCGCCCACCATCTCATCGGTGTAGAGCAGTGGACGGAGCATCCCGTTCGGCTCGCGTTGCCAGTAGCCGCTCTGCTTGGTCCACTCCCCGTCGGCGGCGAGGATGAGTGGCTTCGACATGTCGATCCCTTCGTCGTCGTCGGCCGACTGCTGGCCGAAGCCGCCACCTCCGCCACGGGCCGGTCGGTCCAGTCGCACGACGCGGAAGCGGATCTGCGCCGAGTCGCCCATGCCGCGCGTGAGGTTGAGCCCCCTGCCGCCGGCCAGCGGCAGCTGCCAGACGTCGAAGCGGTGATGCAGGAGCACGCTCCTGCCGTCCTTGCTCCAACCGGCCACGCCATAAATGGGCAGTTCGTAGGGATGGTCGTCGTCGACGTTCACGAAGTCCACGCCCGACTGCTCGGTAAGGTCGGTCGCCCGGTTGGCCACGAGGTCGTAGGCGAGGACGTGACGATCCTTGAGGTAGAGGAACCAGCGGCCGTCGGGCGAACTGCCCATCGTCCGGCTGACGCCGCTGACGATGGGCGTGCGCGCGCCGGTGGCGGTGTTCACCGCATACCAGTCGGCCCGCCCGCCGCCCCATGCCACGTCACCCCGGTAGGGCGTGCCGTCGCGGCCGAGGGCAACGGTGCCGAGGGCGGTGGGAGTGACGACGCGCATTGCGGTATCGGCCAGCGGTACGAGCTTGCGATCGGCGAGTATGACCGCCGCGGCGTAGGTGAAGCGGCGATCCTGGTTCGCGCGCACCATCTGCACCGACTGTACCTCCTCATCCTTCCAGTGCCAGACGTCCACGTTGGCGGCGGGCTCGTCGCTCTTCTCGGGTGCCGGCTCCTGCGGCCGCAGGCCGACGAAGACGCGCGACCCGTCGCGGCTGAAGCGGGGCACGGCGTTCTCGCTGAGCACCATTCCGTTCGGCGCCGCAGTGGCGGCGATCTCCGTCCGGGCCGGCGTGGCTGCGCCCAGGTTGGATGCCACGAGCAGCGTGTTCACGCGATGCTTCGACTTCTCCGGCGCATCGCCGTGCAGTACGGCGAGCTGCTTTCCGTCGCTGGACCAGGCCAGCCCGTCGAACGCCTCCCGCCCGGTGGCGAGGGGGACGGTGCGGCCGCTGGCCAGATCGATCACGTACACACCGTTACCGACCTGGTCATCGGCGTCGACGGTATACGCCAGGTGGGTGGAGGCACCGTCGGCCGGCTTGTTGAAGGCGAACTGGCCCACCGCGCCGAGGTGCAGTGCAGCGGTGCCGCGGAGGTCACGCAGCACCACGTCAGCCCCTCGTGCCTTGCCGGATGTGTCGCTGCGAGCCCGTTGCACCGCCACCCACCGGCCGCCGTTGGCAAAGGTGATGCTGGCGGCGTCGGGCACGCTGTCACGGTGTCCCGTCTGGAGGTCGATCAGGATGGCCGCACGGG
>CALCHX010000037.1 GCA_937906875.1 uncultured Gemmatimonadota bacterium
TCAACAGCCTCTACATCGGGGCGATCGTGGTCGCCGGCACGCTGCTGACCGCGACCATGGCGGCCTACGCGTTCGCGCGCATCGACTTCCGAGCGTCGAAGCTGCTGTTCGGCGTGGTGCTGGCCACGCAGATGCTGCCGATGCAGGTCACGATCGTGCCGCTGTACCTGGTCTTGGCCAAGCTGGGCTGGGTGGACTCACATCTGGCATTGATCGTGCCGGCCGCGCTGTCCAATCCGTTCGCCATATTCCTGATGCGGCAATTCATTCGCACGTTGCCGGTGGAACTGGAGGAAGCTGCCCGGATCGACGGGGCCGGCCGGTGGCGGATCTTCTTCTCGGTTGTGCTGCCCAATCTGAAGCCCGGTCTGGCGGCGCTCGGCATCATCACGGCGCTCAGCGTGTGGAACTCGTTCTTCCTGCCGCTGGTGGTGCTCAACTCACCCGACCTCTTCACTGTCCCGCTGCTGCTCTCGCAGTTCGTCGGCCAGTTTGGTGGGATCAACTATGCCATGGTGATGGCCGCGTCGACGATCTCGATCGTGCCGATGCTGTTGGTGTTCCTCGTGGCGCACAAGCGGATCCTGAATTCCATGGCGATGTCGGGGCTGGGCGGCACATGATCGGGCCCATCCTCGACCTAGCCGTCACGGGATATACGGAACGCGGGTCGCGCCTGGTGGTGATCGACCGGCGCGAAACCGCAGGAGGGGCGCCCTACCTGGACGTCTGTGACGTCGCGTACGAGCAGAGACCGACTGACCGTCGATCCATCACGAAGCTGACGGTTGCGGACGGCGTTGCGAGGCTGGTTCCGACAGCCTCGGCCGACGGGGTGCGATGGGCCGACGCCGCGCACCTCGTCATCGCCGGAGGGCTGCTGAGCTTGCGCATGCGCCCCGGCGCGTCCCTGCGGTGGCACCATCCGCCCAGCCCGGCGGGAGAGGTACTCAGCTGGGCGGTCAACGGCAAGGGCGTCGATGTTCGGCAAGAAGCCGGCTGCGTTCAGATCTGTTCCACGACGAACGATCTCACCGTCCGCTGGTGCCGCCCCGGCCTGGATCGCGACCTGCAGTCGGTCGACCATGACGTGCTGGCCTGCGCCGCCGCCGACTCGTGGCGTGCATGGATGGCCAAGGCGCCGCGCGTAGCCGAGCGCTGGCAGGACGTGGTCGACCGCTCCTGGTGGCAGTTGGCGGCGAACATCGTGCGCCTCGACCGCGCCCCCGAGCAGGAGCTCGTCGTGCCCTCGAAGCTCGGCTACGTTGGCGCCTGGCAGTGGGACTCCTACTTCATCGCGGTCGGGCTGCGGCACGGCGACCCCGAGCTCGCCGCCGAGCAGATTCGGTTCTTCCTCGACCACCAGCAGCCGAGTGGATTCATCCCGGACGTGGTACACGACAGCGGACAGATCTCGTCGGTGGCCGACCTGCCGGAATCGGAACGGGACTTCTCCGCGCGCGTCCTGCGGCGAGCTGTGACGTCACCCGAGTTGAGGGCGATCCCGGTGACGAAGCCGCCGCTCGCCTCCTGGGCGGCCGACCTGGTCCGCGAGGCCGGCGGCCCCGACCTCATCGCCGAGCGCGGGGAGCAGCTCGATCGGTTGCGCGAGTGGTGGCTCGCCCGGCCGAGCCCGGATGGACTCCCCGGCTTCGAGCACCCGTACTCGTCGGGCTTCGACGACAGCCCGCTGTTCGATGACGGCGCCCCGGTCTACGCCCCCGATCTGCCGGCATACCTGGTGGTGGAGGCGGACGTGCTGGCGGCTGCGGCGCGCCGCGCCGGGGACGAGGCGTCTGCTGTCGACCATGTTCGTCGCGCCGAACAGCTCACCGCCAGCCTGATCGAGTCCCGCTGGGATGCGGAGCGCCGGCTGTTCCGGGTACTCACACCCATGGGCGCGTCGGCCCCGCGCACGCCCATCGACCTGCTGCCGCTGCTGACCGGCCGACTACCCGAGGAGATTGCCGCGGCGCTCGTCGCCGACCTCGCCGACCCCGACCTCTTCGCGACGCCCTGGCCTGTGCCGACCGTGGCCTGCGGCGAGACGCCGTTCGACGCCGACCGCATGTGGCGCGGCCCGGTGTGGGTCAACATCAACTGGCTGCTGGTGCAGGGTCTGCGGCGATCCGGGCGGGCAGGGCAGGCGCGCGTCCTGGCGGAACGGACCCTGGAACTCGCCGCGCGCACGCCGGGTTGCTTCGAGTACTACCGGTCGGATACCGGGGCGGCGGCATCGGGGGCCGTTGCCGGCTTCGGTTGGACCGCAGCGCTCCTCGTCGATCTGGCGGTATGGCTCACGAGTGAGCGGGGTGGCCTGCCATGACGGGAAGCTCGGTGCTCCAGCCCCGTGACGGATGCTCAGTCGATCTGCTCCTCGAGTTGGGCGACGAGTCGATCCCTGCTGTTGATCCAGTTGAGATGGAGCGCTTCTATCGCGCCCACCTTGTCCCCCGCGAGCAGGCATTCGGCGACGGCGAGGTGCTCCTTCGCGACGCGGTGGACGATGGCATCGTCGCGCACGACGAGGCGTTCGTAGCGGTGCAGCGCGGTCTTCTGACTGCCGATGAGTTCGACCAGGCGACGGTTGGGGCACACGTTCAAGAAGAGGGCGTGCCAGGAGTCGTCGGCGGTGATCAGGTCGCTGTGCCGTTCGGATTCGGCGCTGTGCGCGGTGGCGACCTCGAGCATGTGCTGAGCGACCCCCGCCAGTGTGTCCATCGGCGTCTCGGTGAGCGCGAGCGCTTCGAGCGCGGCGATGATCGGGGTGATCTCCTTGAATTCCTGCAGGCTCACCGGCGCCCAGGAGAAACCCTTGCCCGATTCGGAGACGATGACGCCGTCCTGCTGCAGTGCGATCAGCGCCTCCCGCAACGGGGTGCGGCTGATGTTCAGCTCGGCGGCCAGCTGCACCTCGTTGATCGACGTTCCGGGCAGGAGCGACCCCGCGGCCAGGCGCGTCAGGATTTCCTGCTTCGCCTGGTCGCGCAGGTTCGTCCGCAGTATTGCCATGGCAGTCCTCTCGACCGGAGGCGGAAGATTTCGCCAACATTACCAGTTGTTCCGCGTAATGTAGACTGTATACTGAGTACAGATGCGTTGCACTTCCCGCCACCACCCATCGAACCCAGGAGATGACGAACGCGATGTGGCCCGACTCCCTGGCGTTCGGCGGCGACTATAACCCTGACCAGTGGCCGGAAGACGTGTGGAACGAGGACATCTCGCTGATGCGCGCGGCCGGCGTCAACCTCGTGACCATCGGCGTCTTTGCCTGGTCGATCATCGAGCCGGAAGCCGGGCGATACGACTTCAGCTGGCTGGATCGCGTCATCGACACCCTGCATGCCGGCGGTATCGGTGTCGATCTCGCGACCGCGACGGCTACCCCGCCGCCGTGGCTCATCGCCGGACACCCCGAGATCAAGCCGGTGACCGCCGACGGCGTCCGACTCGAGTTCGGCTCCCGCCAGGGCTATTGCCCGTCATCGCCGATTTTCCGCGACCATGCCGTCGCTCTCGTCCGCGAACTGGCGGATCGCTACGGCACCCATCCGGCCGTGCGGCTGTGGCACATCTCGAACGAGTACGGCGATCACATCACCGAGTGCTTCTGTGACGTCTCCCAGGAGCATTTTCGTCGCTGGCTCGCCGAACGCTACGGAACCGTCGGGGCCCTCAACGACGCCTGGGGTACACGGCACTGGGGACAGGTTTACGGGTCCATCGACCAGATCCCGGCGCCGAGGCGGATGCCGGGCCCGGCCAATCCCTCCCACCTTCTCGATTGGCGCCGCTTCTCCTCCGATGCACTGCTCGAACTCCTGCGCGCGGAGACGTCGGTGCTCCGCGACGTCACCCCGAACGTCCCGGTGACCACGAACTTCATGAGCATGTTCTACTCGCTCGACTACTGGCGCTTCGCCGCAGAACTCGACGTCGTCACCGATGACGCCTACCCAGACCCGGCCGATCCGCATGCGCACCTCGACGCCGCCCGCAACTACGACCTCATGCGTTCGCTGGGACGGCGCAAGCCATGGCTGTTGCTGGAACAAGCGCCCAGTGCCGTCTCCTGGCGACCGATCAATGTCCCCAAGCGGCCCGGCATCATGCGGCTCGGCAGCTACCAGGCGATTGCGCGCGGCAGTGATGGCGCGCTGTTCTTCCAATGGCGGGCGCCGCGATTCGGCTCCGAACTGCACCACTCCACCATGCTGCCCGCCGCAGGGACGGAGACCAGGATATTTCGTGAGATCACCGTCCTCGGCACCGAACTCGCAGCCATCGACGAGGTCGCAGGCACCCGTATCACGGCGGACGCCGCGATTATCCTGGACTGGGACAACTGGTGGGCGCTCGACGCGGACGAGTCGATGCCGTCCGTCCTCATGCGCTGGCGCGCCGCTCTCCAGCCGTTCTATCGCGCGCTCTATCACGCGGGCGTCACCATCGACTTCGTTCGTCCCGATGACGACCTGGCGGAGTACCGGCTGGTCGTCGCTCCCAACAGCTACCTGCTGCGCGAAGCAGACGCGAACCGCTGGAATGCCTATGTAGCGGCAGGTGGGACGCTCCTGGTCGGGCCGTTCAGCGGCGTCGTCAACGGCGACGCCCATGCCCACTGCGGCGGCGCCCCCGGACCGCTCGCCGACCTCCTCGGCGTCCGTGTCGACGAGGCGTGGCCGCTTGCTGAGAACGCCTCCGCCGCCATCGATATCGCCGGCTCCGTCGATACGGCGACCATCTGGACCGAATGGCTGCGCGCCGCCGACGCCGACGTCGTCGGGGCCTATACCGGAGGCGTTCTCGACGGCCTGCCCGCCCTCACCCGCAAGAAGCACGGAGCCGGCAGCGCCTGGTACGTGAGCTACCTGCCTGTCGACGCCGGTCCGGTCTGCGATCTCGTGCTGGCCGCCTGCGGCATCGTGCCCGCGCCAGACGGGATCGAGCGGGTGGAGCGCAGCGACGGGACAACGTCATACCTGTTCCTGCTCAACCACGGTGACACCGCCGTCGACGCGGCGGCACCGGTCGGCGAGGACCTCATCACCGGGGCAGTGTCCGCCGGTCAGCTGCGATTGCCGCCACGCGGCGTCGCCATCGTTCGCCATGGAGCCGCCGCCGCAGCGGCCACGAGAGGGGACAACCGATGATCCATCCCTACATTCCGAACTCGGTGCCCGCCGTGAAGCAGGCAATGCTCGACGCGATCGGCCTCGAATCGACCGAGGACCTGTATCGGGCCATCCCCGCCGACCTGCGCCTCGATCGTCCCCTCGACCTGCCCGCCCCGGCCAGGTCCGAAGCCGAACTGCTCCGGCACGTTCGCGGCCTGCTCGCGAAGAATGCGTCCCCGGAGCGAAAACTATGCTTCCTCGGCGGCGGCACCTTCCCCCATGACGTTCCCGCCGTGGTGGACGAGGTCATCAACCGCGGCGAATTCCTCACCGCCTACGCCGGCGAACCCTACGAGGACCACGGCCGCTTCCAGGCACTGTTCGAGTACTGCTCGCAGATGGGCGAGATGCTCACCATGGACGTCGTCAACGTGCCCGTCTACGACGGCTTCCAAGCGGCCTCGACGGCGCTCCGCATGGCCGGACGCATGACGGGTCGCGGCAGAGTGCTGCTCGTCGGCGCCATTGGGGCGGACAAACGGAGCCGTATCGGCGACTACTGCGCGCGGGCTCTCGACCTCGACGTGCTGCCCGCCGCGGCGGACGGCGTCATCGACCTGGACGCTGTCCGCGCCGCCGTCGGACCCGATACCGCGGCGATCTACGTCGAGACCCCCGACTACCACGGCGTGGTGCACGCCGAGCTGCCGGACCTGGCCGCCATCGCCCATGACGCCGGGGCGGAGCTGGTCGTCTACACGGATCCGATCTCGCTGGGGGTCGTCGCCCCGCCCGCCGAACTCGGTGCGGACATCGTGTGCGGCGACATCCAATCCCTCGGTGTGCATCAGTGGTTCGGCGGCGGGCACGGTGGCTTCATCGCCGTGCGCGACGAGGTCCGGTACGTCATGGAGTTGCCGTCCCGGCTGTTCGGCATCGCCGCCACCCGCGTACCCGGCGAATACGGCTTCGGCGATGTCGCCTACGAGAGAACATCTTTCGCGATCCGCGAGGACGGGAAGGAGTGGGTGGGTACCGCCGCTGCGCTCTGGGGTATCGCCGCCGCCGTCTATCTGTCGCTGATGGGACCGGCAGGCATGCGCGAGGTCGGCGAGACCGTCCTCGCGCACACCCGGTACGCGTTGCGCTCCCTCGCCGACGTACCAGGCCTTGCGGTACCGTCGGCCGCCTTGCCGCACTTCCGCGAATTCGCCCTCGACGTGTCCGGCAGCGGACGCAGCGCGCGCGAGTGGGTTGTCCTCGGCAGGTTGGCAGGCATCGAGCCGGGCATCGTCATCGATGACGTGACCCTGCTGGTGTGCGTGACGGAGGTCCACTCGGTGAGCGATATCGACCGTCTCGTAGAGCTTTTCGCGGAAACAGCCGGTTCCATCCCCTCCGCCGGCACCCTCGCGGGCCGCCTCGCCACCGAAGGGAGCGCTCGATGAGCCGCCTGCCTGTCGCCCCGAAGCCGCCGCTGCGTCGATTCCACCAGGCGCGCTGGGACGAGCCGATCGTCTTCGAACTGAGCACACCCGGCTCGCGCGGCGTCGGCGTCACCGGACCCGACCCGGCTATCGGCGAACCCAATGTGACCTTGCCGCCGGTGCTGGCGCGTGCGACACCGCCTGCGTTACCGGAACTCTCACAGCCTCAGGTGCTGCGGCACTACGTGCGCCTGTCTCAGGAGAACCTCGGTGCCGACTTCAATATCGACGTCGGCCAGGGCACCTGCACGATGAAGTATTCGCCGAAGATCAACGAGGTCGCGATCCGCGACGCCCGGCTCATCGACGCGCACCCCGCTCAGGACGTGGCCGATGCGCAGGGGACGCTGGAGATCATCTACCGCCTGGAGCGGATGCTCGCCGAGATCTCCGGCATGGACGCGGTGAGCGTGCAACCGGCGGCCGGTTCCGCAGCGATCTGGGCGAACGTGTCCATGATCCGCGGCTATCACGCCGCTCGGGGCGAGGCCGACCAGCGCACCGAGATCATCACCACGGCGTTCTCGCATCCGTCGAACGCGGCCTGCGCCAAGACGGCCGGCTTCACCGTCATCACTCTGCAGCCGGACGCGAATGGCTATCCGGACATCGAGGCGCTGAAGGTCGCCGTATCCGACCGCACGGCGGCGCTGCTCATCACGAACCCGGAGGACACCGGAATCTACAATCCGCGCATTCGCGAATTCGTCGAGATCGTGCACGCGGCCGGTGGTCTCGCCTGCTATGACCAGGCCAATGCGAACGGCATCCTGGGCATCACCCGCGCTCGCGAGGCCGGCTTCGACCTGAGCCACTTCAACCTGCACAAGACGTTCTCCACCCCTCATGCCTGTGGCGGACCGGCCGCAGGGGCGTCCTGCGTCAGCGCCGCGCTGGAGCCGTTCCTGCCGGGACCGGTCGTGGTCCGCGACGCCGACGGCACATTCCGGCTGGATGCCGACCGGCCGCTGTCCATCGGCAAGGTCTCCCCGTTCTACGGGGTGATCCCGAACATCGTGCGCGCCTACACCTGGATCATGACGATGGGCGCAGAGGGGCTGCGGGAGGTCGCCGAGGTCGCCGCCCTGAACAACAACTATCTCGCCGCCCGGATCCTCGCCGTCCCCGGTGCATCGATGGGCTACCCCGCCACGCCGGACCGGGTGGAGCAGGTTCGCTACACCTGGCAGCAGCTTGCCGACGAGACAGGTGTGACGACGGAGCAGATCGGTTGGCGTATCGCCGATTTCGGCACGCATTACTGGACGAGCCACCACCCGTTCGTCATCCCCGAACCGTTCACCTTGGAGCCGACCGAGTCCTACTCACGCGCCGAGCTCGACGAATACGCCCGCATCGTTGCGGAGGTGGCCCGGGAGGCCCGCGAGGACCCCGAGACGGTGCGCACCGCACCCCATCGCCAGACCGTGCATCAGGCCGGCGACGAGGACCTCGACGACCCTGATCGCTGGGCCGTCACCTGGCGCGCGTACCGCCGCAAGTACTTCGGCGAGGGCGTGACACCGTGACCGTGGCCGAGGTCGTGATCGGGCTCATCGTGAATCCGATCGCCGGCATCGGCGGGGCAGCCGGTCTTGCCGGCAGCGATGGCCAGGGTGTCCAGCACGACGCCGCCCTGCGTGGTGGGCGTTCGCACGCCGCCGACCGGGCCGTTGAGGTGCTGCGGGCGATCCGCGTGCACCTCGAGTCCGGGGCGGCGCTCCTGCTGGTCGCTCCGGGCGACATGGGTGCGGCGACAGCTCGCGCTGCCGGTGTGCCGCACCAGGTGCTCGATCTGACGGTCGGCGAGCCGACCTCGGCGGCCGACACCCGTTCCTGCGCGGCCGCTCTCGCCGAGACGGCTGTCGACCTGCTGCTCTTCGCGGGCGGCGATGGCACCGCCACCGACGTCGCCGCGGGCTGCGGGGAGACGGTGACGGCGCTCGGCATCCCGAGCGGGGTGAAGATGTATTCAGGCTGCTTTGCGACCGACGCGCGGGCAGCAGCGTGCGTCGCGGACCGCGTCGCATCTGGCCGAGCCACCGCGACGACACTGGCCGAAGTGGTCGACCTGGACGAAGCGGCGCTCCGTGGAGGCCGAGTAGCACCCCGATTGACGGCGGCGCTGCGGGTCCCGGTCTCACCCGTCGTGCAGCCCCGCAAGGCCCCGTCGGCCGCGAACGCTGCCGGCGAGGTCGCCGCGCTGGCCGCTGCCGCGGCACACCTCGTGTCCGACGGCGTCCCGACCGCGCTGGGCCCCGGCGGAACCACAGCGGCCGTGTCCAGGGCGCTAGGGCTGGAGCCCACCCTGCTCGGCGTCGACATCGTCTGCGACGGAGAGATTCGCGCCTCCGGTGTCAGCGAGCCGGAGCTGTACGACTGGGCCGAGCGCGGCCCACTCCGCATCGTGGTCAGTGTCATCGGCGGGCAGGGATTCGTGCTCGGACGGGGGAACCAGCAGGTCTCACCCCGCGTCATTCGGGCCTGCGGTCCGGCGAACATCGTCATCCTCGCCGCGGAGTCCAAACTCATCGCACTTGGAGGTCGGCCACTGCTCGTCGATACCGGTGACGCCGCCCTAGATGAGGAGCTGTCCGGCTACCGACGGGTTCTCACCGGACCACGGCAATGGACGATATGCCGTATAGGGCAATCGTTTTCGACGCAAGTTGACCACCACGACAGGAGATCGGCATGAGTGCAGCACTGGTTCTCGAAGGCAAGCGCGCCATCGTCACCGGCGCAGGGGGAGGCATCGGCGCAGCCTCCGCGATTGCCCTGGCCGCCGAGGGCGCCGCCGTCGCGGTCGTCGACATCTCCACAGAAGGCGCTGCCGCAACCGCGCAGCGGATAGAAGCCGCCGGTGGGCGGGCGGCCGCGATCACCGCAGACGTGTCCGGCGCCGCGGACTGCGAACGCATCGTCCGCGAAGTCGTCGACGTGTTCGGAGGTCTCGACATACTGCACAACAACGCGGGGATCATCCGCCGCGCCGACGCCATCGGCACCACCGTCGAGGAGTGGGACAGGGTGATGGCCGTGAACGTGCGATCCATCTTCCTGATGTGCAAATTCGCGGTGCCTGTCATGGCGGCGGCCGGCAGCGGCTCCATCATCAACACCGGTTCCGGGTGGGGGCTCAAGGGCGGCGGCAATGCGCTCTCGTACTGCGCGTCCAAGGGCGCCGTCGTGAACATGACCCGAGCGCTGGCCATCGACCACGGCCCCGCCGGCATCCGGGTGAACTCCGTCAATCCCGGTGACACCGACACTGGCATGCTGCGGAGCGAGGCGCAGCAACTCGGCGAGAACGAGGACGCCTTCCTGGCTGAGTCCGCCGACCGGCCGCTGCGCCGGATGGGCAAACCCTCCGAAATCGCCGCAGCCGTGGTGTGGCTCGCCTCGGACGCAGCCTCGTTCGTCACCGGCTCGGCCCTCGTGGTCGACGGTGGCGGCATTGCGTAGTTGTCACCATCTACCCGGCGCCAGCGGTCGCCAGCATGTGATCGGGAACAGCACCCGCGCGACCACTGACTGCCGCAGCGGAACAATGGACCTTGTGGACATGCGTGCGATGAATGACAAGGCGGTCGCCCAGCTTCGCTCGGGACCGCCGATGCGGATGCCCCGCGACACGATGCTGCTGGGCGCGAATGGCGACGCACGGGGCAGGCGCGCACCACACCGATGATGTTCGCGCGCGTCGGGCAGCGGCTGATCGTGGTCGCCTCGAACTCCGGCGCGATGCGGCATCCGCAGTGGTATCTCAATCTTCTCGCGGACCCGGCGGTGACCGTCGAGATCGGAGTCGGCGCCGTTCAGCCCGCAGACGGTGGGCCCGCGTCACTTGTGGGCGCCCACGCTGTGGCCAAACGGAACATCCGGACAGTCCGTCCGGACGCCCGCTCGTATGAACGGTATCCGGGCCACTGCCGTTCGGTCCGTTCCCAGATCGAATCCAGCTCGGCATCAGGGATTTCCACGGCGTGGACCGGTATTTCGCGCCCCTGCACCACGATGGTGGCGTCGGGATGAGCGCGCAGATTCGCCGTCCACGCCGGGTGGTTGCTGCGGCCGAAGTTGGTGCCGGCGACGATGGCGCGGCCCGGGCCGTCCGGCACGTACATCAGCCGCGTGCGGCGCGTGAGCCCCGTTCGGGCACCGACCGTCCGGAGCTCCAGGGCGGGCACGAGCAGGCCGGCCACCTGGACGCGGCCGCGGCTGATGAACGTCATCGCCGTCTCGAGTATCGGCAGCACCCGCGGCGCATAGCGGCGGAAGGTTGACGTCCGGGTCAGCGGC
>CALCHX010000038.1 GCA_937906875.1 uncultured Gemmatimonadota bacterium
TGCGCGCCCCTGCCCGGGCATGGCGGGTTCACGCTGGCTGGATTCTGGAGGCAGTTCGGGGTCGGCGTTGTCGGGCGCTGCGGGTCTCGGGAGGAGAGGTGGGCGGCTGTGGGGGCCGTGGTCGATGTGCCTCGCGCGATCGCTCTTCGGGGCGGGCGCCCAGCACTCCCCTCCCCCGCACGTAGATGATTTCCGGAAGAGATTCAGGACACTCGCACCCGGGAGTCAACTGTCCAGCCGGAGGCCGCCTGCCTGTCCTGGGACGGGCACCGGACAGTCATCTGCGGGTTCCGGGCCATGCCGTCGCCAGCGCCACGTCCAACTCGCCGCCGTCCACGACCCCGCGACCCACGGAATGACCATCCGCCGGCGCGCGGGACGCCCGAGCCCCCGGAAATTGACCGGCCGAGCCCGGAATGTGGCGCCGGGACGGAGGCGACCGCCGGCACCCCGTCGGTCGCCGACCCAGCCGATGTTCCACGTGGAACAGTGGGCCGGCGTGGGGCACTGCCTCGCTCGGCGAGTCAGTCGAGTCCCCGCGTGAAGCAGTAGGTTGGCGTGCTGCCCTCACTCGACGAGCCATCCGATGTTCCACGTGAAACAGTGGTCCGGCGTGGGGAGCTTCCCTCGTCTGGCGAACCACCCGACCTTCCACGTGAAACAGTGGTCCGGGGCGCTGCCCTCGCTCGCCGAGCAAGCCGATGATCAACGTGGAACAGTGGGCCGGCGTGCACTGCCTCGCTCGGCGACACGCCGATGTTCCACGTGAGCCGGTGGGCCGACGTGGGGCGCTGCCCTCGCTCGCCGACACGCCGATGCTCCATGTGAAAGAGAGGTCCCGCGCGGGCCCACTACCCTCGCTCGGCGAGTCAGCCGATGTTCAACCTGGAACAGTGGGCCGGCGTGGGGCACCACCCTCTTTCGCCCACCCAGCCAGTGTTCCACGTGAAACGGTGCGCTGGCGTGGGGCGCTGCCCTCGCTCGCCGACACGCCGATGCTCCATGTGAAAGAGAGGTCCCGCGCGGGCCCACTACCCTCGCTCGGCGAGTCAGCCGATGTTCAACCTGGAACAGTGGGCCGGCGTGGGGCACCACCCTCTTTCGCCCACCCAGCCAGTGTTCCACGTGAAACGGTGCGCCGGCGTGGTGCGCTGCCCTCGCTCGCCGAGCAAGTGCTCAACGCGGAACAGTGGGTCGGCGCCGGGCCCACTGCCCCGCTCGGCGAGTCAGCCGATGTTCAACCTGGAACAGTGGGCCGGCGTACACTGCCTCGCTCGGCGACACGCCGATGTTCCACGTGAAACGGTGGCCGACGTGGGGAACTGCCTCGCTCGCCGAGCCGGTCGATGTTCAACAACCGGGAACGGTGGCCGGCGTGTCGCCAGCCAGCCGCTGGGTAACGGCGTTCCACGTACAACGGCCAACCGGGGTCGACACGGCTCCGGAAGCGACTGATGCTCAACCTGAAATGGTCGGTCCGCGGTTGGCGACCGGTGCGGACATCGATCTCCCGCTCGAGATGGCCTCCCCGTCGTCGGGAAAGGGCGCGCCGCAACCGGTCGGCGCGCCCCCCTCTCCTACCCCCTCCTCCAGAGCCTGTCCTGAACGTCGAACCCCGTCGCCGCTATCCGCGCCTGCCACCGGTCGCCTGCAATCGAGAGGGGCTCAGCTGCACGTCGTCACCTGGCTGGCTGCCGCCGAACCCGGGCCGATGAACTGCCATCTGGTCTGGACTGAAACTGTCACGGTCATCTCGCCGGCCGATATCGGCGTGCGCTCCATCCCGTCGGCCATCTGGGCCCGAGCTGCATACATGGGCTGCGGCGGACGGCTGCTCATGCCGCTCGACACAGCCTGAATCAGCATTCCCAGGCGACCGCCAGCAGCTTCCGCCATCGCCGATGCATCCTGGCACGCACGATCGATTGCCGTCCGGAGCGCCGTACGGCGGAACTCGGCCTCCCTGGACGTCGAGAAGTCCAGCGAATTGACACCGTTGGCACCCGCCGCGATCGTCACGTCGATATAGTTGCCGATCTGCCCGATGTCCTTCACCTCGACTCGCACCATGTTGCGCGCCACGTAGCCGATCACCCGCGACGTGCGTGTCTTCTCGTCATACTGCATGTCCGGGCTCAGGGTGAATGAGACCGTCGCAATGTCCGTTTCCGCTACCCCTGCCCGCCTGAGAGCGGCGATCACGGCGGTCTGCTTGCGCGCGTTCTCCGCGCTCGCCGCCGCCGCGGTCTCGGCACGCGTCTCGACGCCGAGCACTATCGTCGCACGGTCGGGGGTGGTCTTCACCTCGCCGGTTCCCGAAGTGTTGATCTCCGGTACCCAGCCCTGTCCGGAGCCCGGCTCCGGAGCCTGAGCGCCAACTGTCGTCGTACTGCAGAGTATGGCGGCGCCAAGCGCCGCAAGCATCACCGTTGCCTTCATGGTCACCCTCACTTGATCGTCGTGAACCAACGTGTCCGTAAACGCCCGACGCTCCGTGCGACCTGGCTGTTCACGCTCGACGACTGTGCAGGAATCGTGGCAGTGCCGGGAGAGTGGCCCGATCGCTGTCGCCCGATCGACGGTCGTAGACCTCCCGACCAGGCACGATCGTCATCGCCTCACCACGAATCCGCACCCTTCCCCGGCTTCCGTAACCGGGGAGACGCGCGACAGGCGCTCAGTTGCACACATCCATCCCGTCGGGTCCAGGGTCCAGGTCACCACCTCGGGGCTCCCGACGCCGGAATCCTGTCGCCCAACGCTCCCATGCCAACTCACCTTTCGGCGATTTTCGGGATCATGAGCAATTCCGCGGCTGCCACAACGCTGCCGCGTCAGTGGCGCCGCACGGCGACCAGGACCGGGGCTGTCGCGCGACCGATGACAGCTGACTCGCCGTCCCCCAGTGCCAGCTGTGGAGTGAGGCCGCCCTCGCAACTGGCGACGATCAGGGCCGTCGTCACTGCTACCTGTCCGCTCGCCCTCGACCTGCCGCTCCTCCTTCCGGCAGTTGCGGCTTGTTCGACCTGGCCTCGCGACGGTACCTGCCACAGTATCAGTGCGGAGCGCCGACATGGACCGATATCGAATCCCGCTTCGTTCCCGCCAGAAACACACTTTCCTCCAGCCATCAGGTCGTGGATGCCCGCGCGCGTCAACCGTTTCCTGCCGCACCTCCTGTCCGCCCTGCTCACCGTCGTCGGTTTCCTTGCCCCTCCACCGGCCACAGCGCAGGAAGGGGTTCGGCGCTCCCCGGCACCCCTCGACATCTACCGCCTGCGCGAGGTCAGCGATCCGCAGGTAGCGCCCGCCGGCGACTGGGTGGCCTACGTCGTGACCGTCCTCGACTCGGCATCCGACCGTGGCGCGAGTGACCTGTGGATGACCAGTTGGGACGGGAAGACGACGATCCAGCTCACGAACTCCGCCGAGGGAGAGCGCTCACCGCGGTGGAGTCCCGACGGACGCTACCTCTCCTTCATCTCGTCCAGGCAGGGTTCCAGCGGTTCCCAACTCTGGCTGCTCGACCGGCGTGGCGGCGAAGCGATGAGGGTCAGTGACGTCCGGGGCGGCTTCTCCGACTATGCCTGGTCGCCGGACTCACGGCAGATCGCCTTCATCTCCACCGACCCGGATCCGGCCATCGCGGCCGATTCCAGTGCACGGCCGCGGCCGATCGTCATCGATCGCTACCTGTTCAAGGGCGGCACCAACTACTACGATCGTAGCCGCGACCATCTCTACCTGTTCGACGTCGCGACGCGCCAGGCTACGCGGTTGGTCGACGGCCCGTTCGAGGAGGAGCGTCCGACCTGGTCGCCGGACGGCCGACAACTCTCCTTCATCAGCGATCGGAGCGAGCCCGATCCCGATCGAACCAACAACAGCGATGTCTGGATCGTGGACGCCCGCCCGGGCGCGACGCCGCGGAGACTCACAAGCTGGCCCGGACCGGATCGGGGGCCCGCGCGGTGGAGTCCCGATGGTCGCACCATCGCCTATCGAAAGGGGAGTGAGCCTCGCTACCAGGCCTACAACCTGAGTCGGCTCGCCGTCATCCCGGTCACTGGCGGAGAGCCCAGGCTGCTCGCGCCGACGCTGGATCGCGACGTGGGTGAGCTGCTGTGGAGCAACGACGGCCAATCCGTCATCTTCACCGTCGAGAACGACCGCACCAACCATCTCGCCCGGGTGGGGCTCGACGGCGGGGTCATCGAGCCGCTCACCCGGGGCGACCAGGTCGTCTCATCGCCGACCATGTCGGCCAATGGGCGAATCGCCATGCTCATGTCGAAGCCCGACAGGCCGCCCGAGGTCTACGCTCTGGATGGCGACAGTCTGCGGCCGCTGTCGCGACAGAACGACGCCTGGCTGGCCGGGCTCGACCTACCCACGACAGAAGGGATCAGCGCCCGCAGCAGTGGGGGTACTGTCGTCAATCGCCGACCGGGAGCGGCTGGGCGTAGGCGGATGGAGTTACGGTGCGATCCTCACCAACTACGTGATCGCCCGCGACCACCGCTTCAAGGTGGCGATCAGCGGCGCCGGAAGTTCGCTCCAACTCTCCATGTACGGATCGGACCAGTACACCCGTCAGTACGACCTGGAGATGGGCCCGCCGTGGAAGAACCGCGATCGCTGGCTCAGGGTCTCCTACCCCTTCTTCGAGGCTGATCGCATCACCACGCCCACGCTGTTCATGGGTGGCGACGCCGATCCGAAGCCCGCTCGACGCCCGGCGGTCGACCCCCCGGTGAGGTGAGATGCGCGCCGCACAGGGCTGATCAGGCTGAGCAGTGGAGGGCGTGGTTGGGCGGCTGGCTCAGGTCAATCACGCCGGACTGGTGGTGGGAGCCGCAGCGCGACCCCCACCAACCATCCTCGACGCCGTGCAGGACCACTACCGCATCCGGGTCGCCGTGAAGCTTATCTGGTACAGGTCGGGACCCTCCCCTATCTCGCCATCGCCGTTGATGGGCCATATGTAGATGCCTATGAAACCGGTCATCGTCTTGCCGCTCCGGGTCCCGATGAGCCGGACCGCGCCGGCCGGTCCGGTCTGGATGCCGGCATCCTTCACCGTGTACTGGACAAGGCCAAGCACGTCGCGAGCTTCCATGTCGCCGCTCGCCAGATCGGAAGTCGTTTCCGTCCAACTGCTCGACTTCCATTCCGAGAAGAACGGTCCTACCGATAGTGCGGTCGCCGGCGATGTACCCATGTGCATGATCATCAGCGGGCCAGCGGCAACCGGCGGGCAGCAATCATCGGCCGTCCAGACGCCCGAGCGCAGCACCTTCAGGTTGAGTTCCCGGACCCCGTCGCCCTTCTTCTCGACGGCAAGCATCGCCGACCGGGGCGAGGCCAGTAGCCGTCTCAGGAGGTCTGCCACCTCTCCGCTCGCCTCGGTCTCGTCGAAAATGTCGTCCATGTCCACGACCGAGGTGATCTGCCAGAACGGGGCGGCGGCGTCAGAGGTTATCACCACCGAGTCGCGGCCGATCACGCGCCGGGAGTCGGGATCCAGAGCCATGATGAGGAGCGTCCCCCTGGCTCCCGTCTCGAGCTCCAGGTCGTACGACGTGGTCGCCGTCTCCACGCTGTCGCGACCCTCGTCGGTCCGGAACACCCAGGCGTATCGGGTGCCCGTCGGGCCAGCCGGACTGGGAGAGACGGTGAAGGCGACCGTGGTGTCGCCACTGACCTCCACGGCGGAGGGTTTGGGCTTCAACTCCATCTTCCTGTAGGTAACGGTGTTCCAGCCCAGCCAGCCTGGCGCGGCGGCTGCGGCGCCAGCACTACCGGGACCGGGAAGATAGATGGCGTTGCCGGTCTTCACCTCCTTGACGGTGTCACCGAATATCTCCGGGCCCAATTTCGCGCTCCCGAAGCGCTCGCCCAGGGAAACCGACCCATCCTGGGCAATCCGGCCGAAACTGAACTGCTGGACGTGCGACGCAGACGCTGGAACCGAGGTCGGCCGGTAGCCGTATTCCGGACAGCCCTGGCACTGCCACCAGTGTTGCAGCGTGTCGGCGAGGAAGACGCTGGCCGTGTCCAGCTTGTCCTTCTCGTAGTGCAGGGTCACGGACGGCCAACCCTCACTCTTGCCGATGGTGCCGGCGGCAACGCGGCTGAATTGCGATGCCAGGAGCCCGTCCCTGACCACCATGCTGTAGTGAAGACCGGCGATCGCGCGCACGTTGTAGCTGAGGCCGTTGGCGCCGACGATCAGGAAGGGCGTCATCCCGCCGGGCGTGAAGACGGCACGGTAGGAAACACCCGGACGATCGGGGACGACGATATCGACACCGTTGCCGGTTACCCGGTAGGCAATACCCAGTCGCGGCGCGAGATCCTCATCGCTGGTGAAGAGGAGGACGGGGACAGGGCGCTCGAAGCCGAGCAGGAACATCGCCCTGATGCCGTTGAACTGTGCCGCGGCAAAGGCGGCCGCGTCGAGGCTGATATGCTCCTCCCACTTCGTGGCGATTCCGCCTGCAGCGAAGAGGTCGGGAACGTCCTTCGTGGCAATCGCGGTCCATCGGATTCCATCGCGGTTGCTCTCCGGCACGCCCGGCGCCAACTGGAAGCGGCCATTGAGCGAGCCTCCCTGCCCCTTCTGGTTCACGTAGTACCAGAGCGCCGAAGCGACCATCCCCTCGGCGGGGTCGACAGTTGTCTGCGCTTCGCCACCACCTTTCAGGAAGGGGAGTGATGCGACGGGGTTCCGGGCGAAATCCCAGTCATCCTTGCCGGGGCGGAAACCCGAGTCGAAGTCGCGGTCAAGCAGGGCCGGGTCGATGGCTACCTGGAAGAGCATCGGATCGTCGTCGGCGAGGGAGCCGGCCAGCGACAGGGAGAGCGTCGGGGCTGCCAGGCGGGCGCTCAGCGCACCCCGACCGTCCAGCGACGACAGGGCGACGGTGATGGAAGAGGCATCGGAGGCGACTGTCGGCAGCACGGTGACCGCCCCGGTGGACCGGTTGCGCAGGGCCACCATGCTGACCTGCCCCGGCCTGGCCGAGCTGGGGAACCTGACCAGGGCAGGCGCGTTCAGGGCGGCCTGGGAGGCGCTGATTCCGAGGGCGGATGACGACACGATGGTCATGCCGGCCGGTATCGTCACACCCGCGGTGGGTACCTCGGTGAGTGTGATCGTCGTGGCCGATGCGAGCGCGCCGGCCGGGACGGTCAGGGTGAGTCCGGTGAGCGGCGATCCGGATCTGTCGACGGTGATCGTCCCGCCGGCCGTGGACATGGTCTGGGCGGCGAGGGCGGAGCCGGTGGCCTGGAGCGTCGCCCGGAATTTCACCCTGGCGAGCGTGCCGGTCACGGCGCTGAGAACCTGCGGTCCGGTGGCGCCAAGTGTCCACTTGCCAGCGGTCGCGATACCGTCGCTACCCGTGGTGGCTGTCGGGGAGGCGATCGTCCCGCCGCCCGAGTCGACGGTGAAGGTGACCGTGGCGCCGGCGAACGGCTTACCCGTCGCGTCGCGCACGAGGACGGCCGGATTCACCGCGAGGGCGGCGCCGGGCGCGGCTGTCTGGGCGTCGCCCGCGCTGATCGCCAGGCTGGCCGCAGTTGCGCCCCCTCCCCCGCCACCCCCTCCCCCACCGGGCGGATTGGTGGGGCCGTCGCTACCGCCGCAGGCTGTCGCGGCCAGGAGCAGGAGTGAGAGGAAACCGATCCGTGGAGCGGAGCGAACTGATGCCTGCATGAGTCACCTCAGTGAAGCGTGCTGCCGGGATGCCATCGTCAGCTTCCGGAATGAAAGCCATACCGTCCCCTGAAGACATGCGGCAGTTCCACGCCTGCGGGCTCATCCCGGGGAGCAGCCAGCTCCGGGGGCGTAGCCCAGTCTCCCCGTCCCGGCGTCCGGTCGACCAGTGGGGCGCCGTTCGGTGACTGTCGGGGGGGAGAGTCCGACAGGGGCGTAGCAGCGACAACGGATGAGTCACCGCTCCCGTCCCGTGGCGGGTAGTGCGACCGCCCTCGGCAGGGCCGATCGATTCATGTCGGGGCGTAGTGGCGCCTAAGTGGCGCTATACTGGCGCGACGCCGGCGCTATGGTTCGCGTTGATGGCGTCTTACTGGCGTGATGCCGTCGCTCTGCCGACATCAGGCTGCGCCTCGCCGCCATCGTCGTCGTCGGACGTTGACGTGGCCATCATGCGCCGCCGCTCCACCTCGAACACCAGACCTTGCAGGTCGCTCGGACTCACGCCCGGCACCCTGGACGCCTGGGCCAGTGTGGACGGCTGCAACGCCGCCAGTTTCTGCCGCGCCTCCAGGGAGACGGAGTTGAGCTTCTCGTACGCCAGGTCCGGCGGCAACGCCAGCGTTGCCAGCCGACGCAATCGGTCCGCCTGCGCCCGCTCGCGGGCGAGGTAGCCGGCGTACTTGAGCTCGAGCTCGGCGGTCACGACCGCTTCTGCCGGTAGCGTGCCGCCCACTCCAGCGGCGGCGAACAGCGCCTGGAGCGAGACACCCTGTCGTCTGGCGACGTCGGCAATGGGCAGGCCGTGGGCCAGCGGACGACTGCCGGCGGCATCGAGTAGCGGGGCGGCCTGGGATGGAGTGATGGTGGTGTGCGCGGCCAGCTTTGCCGCCTGCTGCTCGGCTTCCAGGTGGGCCGCGATCTCCCGCTTCTCCACCTCACTGTAGATGCCCAGTTCGAGGCCGATCGGGGCCAGGCGACGGAGGGCGTTGTCCTGGCGCACGCTCAGCCTGAACTCCGACCGCGAGGTGAAGAGGCGATAGGGCTCGTCGACGCCGCGGGTGACTATGTCGTCCACCAGCACGCCGATGTACGACGACTCCCGACCGAGCACGAGCGGCGGTCGCCCCTGGACAGCCAGGGCTGCGTTGAGGCCGGCCACGATTCCCTGCCCCGCCGCTTCCTCGTAGCCCGTCGTGCCATTGATCTGGCCGGCGAACCAGAGGCCGGGGAGTGCTCGCACCTGGAGTGTCGTGTCGAGCTGGGTGGGCGGGTAGTAGTCGTACTCTATCGCATAGCCAGCGCGCGTCATCTGCACCCGTTCGAGTCCCGGCACGGCCCGCAGCATGGCGATCTGGACGGCCGCCGGTAGCGACGTGGACAGGCCGTTCACGTACAACTCGTGCGTCTCGTAGCCCTCCGGTTCGAGGAACAACTGATGATGCTCGGCGTCAGGGAACTTGACGATCTTGTCCTCCACCGACGGGCAGTAGCGCGGCCCCCGTCCGCTGATCGCCCCGCCGTACATGGCCGACTCGCCGATGTGCGCGGCGACGATGGCCTTCACCTCGGCACCTGCAAAGCCGATCCAGCAGGGCAGTTGCGGCAGCGGCCCGGCGATCTCCGCGACACCCGGCCTCCACGCGCCAGCGCTCGCGACCGCTGTGCTCACCGTACCGTCATCCGCGACGCGCCCGATCGGCGCGCCGGTGCTCGACGCATCGGTGCTCGCCCCCGTCCGACCGAAATGTCCCCAGCGATACCCGAAGAGCTCCAGCTCGCTCTCCTGCCGCTTGAGTACTTCAAAACGGACAGTGCGACCGTCTATGCGCGGCGGCGTGCCCGTCTTGAAGCGAGCCACCGTCAGCCCTACCTGCTCCAGTTGCTCGGCCAGGTGCACACTCGCCGGATCCCCCGCCCGGCCGCCGGTGATCCGCGTGCCGGTACCGATGTGGATGCGTCCACGCAGGAAGGTACCGGTGGTGATGATCACGGCACGGGCGCCGAAGCTGCGTCCTTCCAGCGTCTCCACGCCCACCGCCCGGCCGTCCTCCAGAATGAGCCGGGCAACCGTTCCCTGGATCGGGAACAGGCGCGGATGAAGTTCCAGCAGGGCGCGAACGGCACGCCTGTAGAGCCCGCGATCGCACTGCGCGCGCGGCGCCCACACTGCCGGTCCCTTGCTCTGGTTGAGCATGCGGAACTGGATCGTCGCCAGATCGGTCGCCCGCCCCATGATGCCGCCAAGCGCATCCACCTCGCGCACGACGGTACCCTTGGCCACGCCGCCGATGGCAGGATTGCAGGAGAGTTGGCCGATCGTCTCCAGTGCACTCGTGACGAGGGCCACGCTGCAACCCATTCGGGCCGCGGCCACGGCGGCCTCGGTACCGGCGTGCCCGCCACCGACGACGATGACGTCGAATGTCTGCTCAGTCATCCATTGAAGATGGGCAATTGGAGCGGGATCGTGCAGGGTGGGCAGGAAGGTTGCGAAGAGGGGCGTTGCATCTTCAGGGTGCGTACTCCCATTGCCCCGCCCGGTCATGTAGCATGAGGTACGTCGGTCGGCGACGTGGGGAGCACGTGGCTGGTAGTGATCGACGACCTCCCTCGACTGACCGAACCATGCCCCTGGACGTCGCCGCTGGCCGGCCCACGCTGTTCATCCGACGCGCCGCATTCGAGCGCGCGGGCCTCGTACGCCACGCCATCGATGAGCGACTGAACCTCACCGCCGACGAGTTCCGCGTCGAGGGAGAGTTGATCGCCATCGGACCCGTCCACGACGACGATGGGCTCGGCGCCCTGCTGGCTGATCTGGAGAGTCTCGGACTCGTCTATTTCGACGACTTCTTCGAGCTCAGTGGCAACTGGCCGGACTGGCTACGTCTGCTGGCGACGAGCCACATGCCCTGAGCGGGCCGGACTCACCAGCTTCGCCTGCCAGCCTGATGTTCGATGGACGAGTGGGCGGTGACGTCACGCCGTGCGCCACGATCGTGACGCAGTACCCCTTCCCAGCCACAGGCGGGGCACCAACTGGTACGCAGCCAGGGGAAGAGGCGGTTTCGTACCGGCGCCTGCACCCATAGAGTGTGTCCGTCGCAATTGGGACAGTTGTCCGCCGACGGCAGGATGCAGAAGAAGACGAACGTCACGAGGACGAAGCGGAGTACGAAGAGTCCACCGAAGACGAGAACGAAAAGGGCGATCTCTGCCATGGTTGTCGCCCCGGAGCTGAAAGAGGGGAGATGCGCGGATGATCGAGGTCTAGAGCCGCTGCTCGACGAGCGCCCAATCTTCCACGTAGGCAATGCCGTCTTCTATGCGGTCTATGGCGACCTCCGCGCCGACCGCTAGCGGGCTGCCATCAAAGCTTCTTGCGACCGTTGCATATCGCGCGCCGTCGACGGCGTAATCCACCTCGCCGTCCTGGTCCGGGCTGATGCTGCGGGTGACGCGCGCCGGCGTACCCTGGAGCAGATAACGCGGATCCACCGGGTCTGCCTTGGCGCCGGGAACGGCCCAACGCGTGACCAGGGTGAGCGTCCCGATCAGTCCCAGCCCCGCGGCGACGGCGGAGAGTATGATGGTCACGCCCGGCCCGAGCGACGTGAAGCGTAGCAGGAGGTAGCCAACCAGCCCGAACATGAATGCCGACGCGGCCACCGTGGGCGGGCTGATCTGCAGTTGCGCCGGCGGCGGCGGTGGCGGCACGGACGCGGGCGGCGACGATGCGGACGACGTATCGACTCGACGCGACGCCGGCTGCCGCTCCACGCCGTGCAGCATCGCGTAGACGCCGAGGAGGAGCCCGGAGAGGAGGGAGGCGAGGAAGAGCGAGGACAGCATGATGTGAGGCGCTGATGAGGGACGACGCGGCGGGAGTAGCTGGAGGATGCTCTCCACCGCGCTGCACACCATGCAGTCTAGCGAGACGGGTCACCGGACGGGACGACCGAGCGAAAGGTCTGTGGGCACGATGCACACACGCGAGCCGGCGCAGAGACATGCCCGCGCCGGCTCGCCGTTCCCTCCCGTCGCCTGCCGGCCTGTCTACTTCAGGTTATCGCGGAGGAAGTTCACGGTGGCTGGCCAGGCGGCGCGGGTGGCCGCCATGTTGGCGCCGTTGGCGCCAGCCTGTTGGCGCAGGAAGCCGTGACCGGCGCCCTCGAAGATCTCCGGCCTGTAGCTCTTGCCCAGGGCGCGCATGGTGGAATCGGCTGCCGGGATGGTGGCGTTCACGCGCGCGTCGTTGCCGCCATAGAGGCCGAGCACCGGGGCGCGGACGTTGGCCAGGGCCTCTGACCTGGGAGAGGTGCCGTAGTAGACCACCGCGGCACCAAGGTCGGGAGCATGGGTGGCATGATTGAAGGAGGCCGAGCCTCCCCAGCAGAAGCCGACCACGCCGTAGGTCGGCAGCGCGGCGGGAAGGGCCATCCCCCACTTCGCCACGGCGTCCAATTGCCGGTTGGTCTCCGCTGGCGTGAGCTCGGCGATCGCTGCCCGTGCCGAGTCAGCGTCCGGCTCGAGCGGCGATCCGGGGATGTTGTACTTCGTCAGGAGGTCAGGAGCGATGGCGATGAAGCCTTCGGCTGCCAGTTGGTCGGCCACGCTGCGGATCCAGGGCGAGAGGCCGAAGATCTCGTGGATGACGACGACGACCGGCGCCTTGTCGCTGCGCTCGGGATAGACGACCCAGACGCGGGTACTGTCGCCGGCGCCTGTGCCGACCATCGCCCATTCGCCGTGACGGGGAGAGCTGGCTAGGCGGGCCTTGGCCTCGTCGCCGCTGGCGGGCAGGGTGCTGTCGGCGGCCGCGGCCGGAGTCGCGTCGTCGCCTGCGGGGGATTCTTCCGTATGCATCGCGTGGTCCTCCGCGTTGGCGTCCTGAGGCTTGTTGCAAGCGGCAAGCGGGACGATGAGCAGGAATGCGACGACTGGTATTGCGAGACGCATGGCAGTGGGGGCGCGGGGAGTGAGGGACCGCCCGGAAACGGATGGGGAGGTGGCCGACGGTGCGGAGAGCGCGTGGGCGGCCACCTCATTGTTACTGCATGCCAACCTCATGCCGTGCCAACACCGGTGACCGATCCTCCCCGTCCAGCGTTGCCGCCAGGAAGGCGATCACGCGCTGTTCGGCGTAGTAGGATGGTCGCCATGGCAACCTGCCGGCAACGAAGCCGGCATGCCCGCCGGATGGTGGGAACTCCACTTCCAGCATGGGATTGTCGGCGGCGATGGACCGTACCTCGTCCAGCACGGTGGCGGGGAGAAACGGATCGTCCCGGGCGTTCAGCAACAGTGTCGGCAGGCGCACGTTGCGCAGGAACTGCATCGAGCTGCTCCGCGCGTAGTAGTCGGCGGCAGAGGAGAATCCGTGCACGGGGGCCGTGACCACGTCATCGAAATCGCGCAGGGTGCGCGCACTGGCCAGCGCCCGTGAATCGCAGAGATCGGGATAACGTTCCAGCTTTGCCGAGACCTTGCGCGTGAGCGAATGAAGGAAGTGGCGTTGATAGATGCGGGCGAAGCCCTGGCTCACCGCGTCCGCGCCGCGCGCCAGGTCGTAGGGCACCGAGATGGTGGCAGCGGCGCCCAGGGCCGGTCGGATGTCGGTGTCGCGCTCACCCAGGTATTTGAGCAGAACGTTGCCACCGAGCGAGACGCCGATCAGTCCGATCGGGCTGACGGGGGCCTCATCGATCAGGCGCTCGATCACTGCCGCCAGGTCGCCGGTCTCGCCGGAGTGATAGAAGCGGCGCGTGTCGTTGAGTGTGCCGCCGCAGGAGCGGAAGACGAGCAGGTTGCCGCCCCAGCCGCGGGCATGAGCGAGTTGGAGCAGGCCGTGCACGTAATGCGAATGCGGCCCTCCTTCAAGGCCGTGCAGGACGAGCAGGCGGGGTCGACCGGGCACGCCGTCCAGGCGATGCAGTTCCACTTGGTCACCGTCGGGCATTGGCCATTGCTCCATGCGCAGAGGAAGTCGGGCATTGGAGCGGAACAGCCATCCCCAGACGGTCTGCAGGTGACGGTTGGGGGCGAACCAGGCGGAGCGGAAGGGATGTGCGGCGGGCATGACCGGAAAATTGGTGGGGAACCGGTTCACGATCGCGAAATCCCGGCCGGAATGGTTCAGCCGCGCGGCGGACGGGCATCCGCCACCACCCGGTTATCTTGATCCAACCGTGCGCCGGCCAGCACGCCGACGTCGCCCTCCACCATTCACAGGCTGATGGAAGTCCAGATCTTCGGGGTCAAGAAGAGTGCCGATACGCGCAAGGCTCAGCGTTTCTTTGCCGAGCGTCGGGTGAAGACGCACTTCGTGGATCTCATGGAGCGACCGGCGTCGCCCGGCGAGTTGAAGCGATACGTGCAGAAGTTCGGCATCCCGGCGCTCATAGACCGGGAGTCAAGACGTTATGCGGAGCTCGGATTGGCGCACGCCCGCTATTCCGACGAGCGGTGGCTCAGGTGGTTGACGGAGGAGCCGATGTTGCTGGTGATGCCACTGGTACGATGGCAGCACCAGTTGACGATCGGCGCCGCTGAGCCGACCTGGCGGGAATGGGTCGCGAAGTAGACGATCGCGGTCCCCGGGTCGTTGTTTGCGGCCAGCTCTCGTTCATGCTGGGCCGCGGCGTCCGTATTTCGTGGGCCGGTGGGGTGTTAACATCCTATTCAGCCGCGCCGGCGTGAACTGTCCGGCGCAACATTCTCGCACCGCCGCTGTCCGATCCAACACATGACGCAGATCTCCGTCTCAAACGTCGCCATCGAGTACGGCAGCACGACGCTGCTGGATGGCGTGACGTTCACCATTGGCGCCGGCCAGAAGTGGGGCATGGTGGGGCGGAACGGCATCGGCAAGACATCGCTCTTCCGTCTCCTCACCGGTAGCCAGGCACCCACGCGGGGCCAGGTGGCGGTAGCGGGCGGGTTGCGCGTGGTGTTGCTGGAGCAGCATCGCGATTTCGGCCAGGCGAGGACGGTCTGGGAAGCCGCTGCCGGTGAGTTCTCCGAGCTGTTCGCGCTGGAGCGATCGCTGGAGGAACAGGCCCTGCGACTGGGCGAACTGGGCGAGGCTGTCACCGAAGACATCATGAACCGCTACTCGCGCGACCTGGAGCGGTTCGAACGCGAGGGCGGCTATACGATCGCGTCGCGTGTCGACGCGGTGCTGGACGGGTTGGGATTTGATGCGGTGGCGGCCAGGACGCAGGATCTGGCGCTGTTGAGCGGCGGTGAGCGTGGCCGGGTGGGTCTGGCGCGGCAACTGGTCGCGCCGGCCGACGTCCTGCTGCTCGACGAACCCACCAACCATCTGGACCTGGACACTGCCCGCTGGCTGGAGCGCTACCTGCGCGACACGGAGAAGACCGTCGTCGTGATCAGCCACGACCGCGACTTCCTGGCGACGGTGGCCGACCACATCCTGCATGTGGAGAACGGCACGGCCATCGCCTATGCCGGCGGTTACGAAGCGTTCGTGCTTCAACGGACCGAACGCCGTCTGGCTCAGCAGCGCAACTTCGACAAGCAGTCCAGGATCGTCGCCGCCGAGCAGGATTACATCCGTCGCAACATCGCCGGCCAGAACAGCAAGCAGGCCAAGGGGCGTCGCAAGAGACTGGAGCGGCTACCCAGGTTGAGCGCGCCGGCGACCGACGATGATTCGATGACGTTGCGGCTGGAGGTCGCCGAGCGCGGCGGCGACCAGGTGCTGGTGGCTGACCGGGCGACGATCACGGTGCCCGGTGCGGATGGGGAGCGTGTCCTGGTGCGCGATTTCTCGACTGTCGCCCGGCGCGGTGAACGGATTGGCCTGGTGGGTCCCAACGGGACGGGCAAGTCGACGTTGTTGCGGACGATCGTCGGTGATCGGCCGCCGGCATCGGGGATGCTCAAGGTGGGGAGTTCGGTGAGCGTCGCCTACTACCGTCAGGATCTCACCCAGGTGCCGCCGGGGAAGACGATCTACGAGATCATCAACGACCTGCGTCCGGAATGGGGGCGAGGGCACATCCAGGGTCATCTGGGTCGTTTCGGTTTCAGTGGCGACGAGGTGCTGCGTCGTCCCGAGACCCTCAGTGGCGGTGAACGGGCCCGTGTGGCACTGGCGATGATGATGCTGGCGCGGGCGAACCTTCTCATACTCGACGAGCCGACCAACCATCTGGACGTCGAGTCGATCGAGGCACTGGAGGATGCCATCGAGCGTTACCCGGGCACCGTGCTGCTGGTGAGCCACGATCGTGCCTTGCTGCGCGCGTTGGTCACGCGCGTCTGGGTGCTGCACGACCAGCGCATCTCCGTCTTCGACGGCAGTTTTGCCGAATGGGAAGTGGTGGTCGAGGAGCAGGCCCAGGCGGCCTCGGCCAGGACGTCGGAGGAGGAGTCGCTACGCCGTACGCAGGAGAAGCAGCGTGCCCAGCAGCGAAATGGAGGCACCGATCGCGGCCGCAGTCAGGCTCGCGACGCGCGGCGGGCCGTCGAGAAGGCGGAACAGGCGGTTGCGACAGCGGAGGCTCGTGTCGCCGCCCTCACCTCGCAGTTGGAGGATCCCGCGCTCTACGTGGATGGGGCCGGCGCCGCGCAGGCGGCCAGGCTGGCGGGCGATCTCGAGCGTGCCCGCCGTGAACTGGATACCGCGCTGGCCGCGTGGGCGGCAGCCAGCGAGACGGCCGAAGTACTGAGTGGCTGAGATGCTGCTGGCCAGACGCTGGATCAGAACGTAATTCGCCCGATCATCCCTCCAAAATCGATTCCCCGATGATTCTCGTCTGGCTCGGCTTCCTCATCTTCATCCTGCTCCTCCTTGCCCTCGACCTGGGCGTCTTCCATCGCGAGGCGCACGTGGTGAAGGTGCGGGAAGCGTTCTACTGGACGATCACGTGGGTGACGGTCGCGCTGCTCTTCGCGGTGTTCGTCTACTACGCCTACGAGAACCACTGGGAGGGGCTGGGAAAGGCCGTGGACGCGGTGGACGGCCAGATCAACGACGGTCGACTGGCGGTCGTGAAATACCTCACCGGCTACGTCATCGAATGGTCGCTGAGCGCCGACAATGTGTTCGTCATGGCGATGATCTTCACGTCGCTCGGCATACCGGCCATCTACCAGCACAGGGTGCTCTTCTGGGGGATACTCGGCGCGCTCGTCATGCGCGGGCTGATGATCGGCGTCGGGGCGCACCTCGTTTCCCGCTACCACTGGGTGCTCTACGTCTTCGGTGTCTTCCTCATCTTCACGGCGGTGCGGATGCTGATATCAAATGACGAGGACAAGGACCCGGCGAAGGGGTGGGTGATGCGCACCACACGCAGATTCTTCCCCGTCACCAATGAGTTTCACGGCCAGCATTTCTTCCTGCGCTCCGAGACGGGGCGCATCCTGCTGACGCCGCTGGCGGTGGCGCTGGTGCTTGTGGAGAGCACCGACCTGCTCTTCGCGGTGGATTCCATTCCGGCCATCTTCGCGATCACGACCGACCCGTTTCTGGTCGCGACGAGCAACGTCTTCGCGATCCTTGGACTGCGTTCGCTCTATTTCGCGCTGGCTGGGGCGATGGACAAGTTCGGCTACCTGAAGTACTCGCTCGCCCTGATCCTGGCGCTGGTGGGCGTGAAGATGCTCATTGCCGACTGGCTTCGTGACGAGCTCGGGCCGAACTTCAACTTCATGCTGCTCGGCGTGGTGGCCCTGATTCTCGTGGGCGGCGTGGTGCTGTCACTGCTCAAGGCGAAGTCGGACGAGAAAGCGGCGGAGTGACGAACGCCTCTTCGCGGGCGGCAGCCTGTGCCCCGGACCGGAGAGTGCCAGCCTTTCCCGGCACCCATGTTCAGAAGCCGGCGTCGAGCGCTGCCTCGGCGGCGTTGAAGCCAGGCATGCCATGGACAGCGCCCCCCGGGGGAGTGGAGGCGGAACATAGGTAGAGCCCGCGCACGGGGGTCGCATAAGGGTTCAACCTGGCCATGGGCCGGAAGAACAGCTGACCGAGATTGGCCGCACCGCCGTTCACGTCGCCGCCCACCAGATTGGCATTCCTCCGCTCGAGCTCTGCCGGCGAGAGCACGTGGCGGGCGAGGATGAGGTCGCGGAAACCGGGGGCAAAGCGTTCAACCTGGGCTTCGATGCGCTCCGTGGCGTCCACCGTGGAGCCGTTGGGCACGTGACAGTAACCCCACGCCGTATGCTTGCCGGCAGGGGCTCGCGAGGGGTCGAAGAGGGTGGGCTGGGAGAAGAGGACCAGCGGCCGGTCGGCCATCCTGCCGTGCCAGGGATGTCGCTCCGACTCCAACACCTCGCCCAGCGACCCCACCAGGTGCACGGTGGCGGCACGGGCGCATTCGGGCGATCGCCAGGGTACGGGCCCGGCCAGTGCCCAGTCCACCTTGAACGTCCCCGCGCCGTAACGGAATCGGCGCAGGCCTAGGACGTAGCGCGACGGGAGGGCATCGCCGGCGAGATCGATGACCTGCCTGGGTGTGAGGTTGAGGAAGATCGCCCTCGAGGGCGGCAGGTCGGCCAATGAACGGACTCGCACCCCGGTGCGAATCTCGCCGCCGAGGGAGCGAAGATACGAGGCCAGGGCGTCCACTATCGACTGTGCCCCGCCCCGCGCCAGTGGCCATCCGACGGCATGGCCGGCTCCGGTGAGCACCAGTCCGTAGGCCGCCGTCACCCGCATGTCGAGGGGAAGACCGCAGTGTCCGGCTGAGGCGGCGAAGAGCGCCCCAGCCCGTGCGTCGTCGCCCAGTGTCCGGGTCGCGATGCTCTGCGCCGACCGCAGGGCGTGAAGGCCGAAGCGGGCCATGGCGAACGGGTGTCGCGGGAACCGGATGGGGCTCATCACGTCCGCTGTCGTCTGCTCCCACCGTTCCACCAGGGGACCGATGAGGCGACGGTAAGCTGGCCCTGCTTCGCCGAGGGTGGCTGCCGTATCCGTCACGCTCCCCTGGAGCATGGCCGGCGGGCCGTCGTCGAACGGATGGGCGAGTGACGCGGGGGAGCTCACCCACTCCAACCCGTGGTTGGCCAGCGGGAGCGAGCGGAGGAACGGGGACGCCGCCGCCATCGGATAGACGCCGGAAAAGGTATCGTGCAGGAAGCCAGGAAGGGTCAACTGCTCGCTTCGCACGGCCCCGCCAGCCACGTCGTTGGCCTCGAGAACCAGGACGGACCGTCCGGCTTGCGACATCCGGATGGCCGCGGCCAGTCCGTTGGGGCCCGCGCCAACGATCACTGCGTCATAACCGCTCGTGCCGCGAGCGGTCATCCAGGTCGCAGCGACTTCGACCGCGATAGCCGTGAAGCGAGCGGGCCGACGTCGTTCATGGAATCTTCCGGGAGTGGTTGGAGGTCAGCGCAGGGTGCACCGTTCTACTGCGGTTCAGTCGCCGCCACCGCGCCGAGCGAGTTCGCTCCGGGTGGCGCACAGAACCGCGCTGGCTGCATCGGCGCTGCAGCCTGGACGGCTCACTCCGCGCACCGCTGCGCTGGCCGCAGTGCGCAGGGCTCCCCAGACAGGTGTCGGCTCGGCCTTGCCGCCCCCGCGCGAGGCACTGCCCCAGCGGGCGGCGTTGCCGCGCACATCCACGTGGAGGAAGGGTCCGCTCGGGCCCATCGCGTCGTACAGACCCAGTCCGCCCACCAGTCCTGGGTGCCTGCGCTCGACCCGCTCGATGGCGTCAGCAACCAGATAGATATCGGCGCGATTCACGACGCCATCTCCATTCAGGTCGTCCATCCGGCCGTCACCGTTGTCGTCGACTATCAGGTCGACCGCGTCGCCATACTGGTGGCGACTGGACTGGGCTGCACCTTCCACGCCGTTGTTGTAGTGCGGAGCACGGAAGCCGGAGAGGATGCGGAAGTTGCGGACCCGGGCGCCCGAGGCGGCCAGTTCGGCGAGTGTCAACTCCAGCTTCTCCAGCAGTTCCGGTTGGAGCACCACGTACGTTTCTCCGTTGGGGCCGCGCGCGCCTTCCTTCATGGCGAAGTCGCCGATGGTGAAGTGCGGCGACACCGATTGTGAGCGAAGCGCAGGTGTGACGACGAAGAAGCCAGCCGGGTTGGCATAGCTGGCGTTATTCGTCCATCGGCGTTCGGCCGGCCAGAGCCCCATCCGGACCTCTCCCACGTATTCGCCCTGCTTGGCGTGGAAGGGGATGAATGGGAGGCCGCCGAGGCTGATCGCTGCGGAGGGGGCAAGGGCGGAGGGAGAGCGTCGGTCGGAGGAGGTCAGGCTGAGGGCCAGTGCGGCCGGTGAGCGAGGTGAACGTGGCCGCAGCACGTCCTCGCGCGTGATCGGCCCTTCCAGTCCCATCGTGTCGACAGCCGCCAGCTTCGGCTCCACGAGGCTCGTGGGCGAGCCGTGCGCGACGCGCAGTATCAGCCCGAGCCCCACGGCGGAGACCAGTGACAGCAGCACCAACCGGCAGACGCGCCAGAAATTCCAGTCGGACAATGGATGCAGGGAAGCGAGAGAGATGGAGGCAGTATTGGAGGGAGGGAGCTCACTCACCGTACCGGACGCCTCGACGTCGGATCCTAACGACGCCTGGCTGGCTCCAGTACCCCCAGGAATGACGCGGTTCGCGATGCGTGGGTCACTGGGCCCTGCATCCGTGGCGTGTTCTACCGCCCCGTCCCCGCCGCTCGTGCCTCGGCCAGGTCCTTCCGTGCCGCCTGCAGCCAGCTCACCGACGGTGTGGCCTGCTTCTCGACGATGTCATAGCCGGCCTGCAGTTCGACCGTCGCCTCACCATAGCGATGCTGTCGCAATAGTGCGCGACCGAGTTTGATCCTGGTGACCCCGACGTTGATGTGCGTGGGGGGCAGAGTGGACTCGTAACGATGCAGGGCCTCGCGATAGAGCGATTCCGCGCGGGCAGGCTCGCCACGCGCCAGGTAGACACTGGCCAGGTTGGAGAGGGCGATGCTGATGAGGTAATGGTGGTCCCTGTAGACCTCACGATAGATGTCGACCATCCGCTGGAAGTAGCGCTCCGCCTCATCGTACTGCTCGCGCTGCAGCGCGACTGTTCCCAGTTCGTTCACCGCCGATGCGACCGCCGGGTGAACCGGGCCGTAGGTCCGTTCCTGGATGGCGAGCGAGCGACGCAGCAGCTCTGTCGCCTCGTCGTATCGCTGCTGGAAGACCAGCGAGCGAGCGAGCATCGTCAGGTTCGATGCGGTGTTCGGGTGATCCGGCCCGAAGAATGGTTCGATGATCGCCAGCGCATCGCGGTAGTATCGTTCCGCGTCGCCATAGTGACCCTGCTCGAACTGGATGGCGCCCAGGTTTATGAGGTCGTCGCCTACCCTGGGATGACGGTCCCCGTGGAGCTGGCGGTCCATGGCCAGGATGCGATGGTTGAGCGAATCGGAGAGCGCGAGGTGGCCAGCGTAGAAATGGGTGTTGGCCAGTTCGCTCAGGCTCTCGACCAGTTCCGTGGTGGGTGGACCGGGAGCGGTCTGGAGCCGCACGGCCTCCTCCAGCACCGGAATCGCCTCTGCATACTCGCCGCGCTCCTCCAGTACCCTCCCCAGCGCGGCGGTGGCGGCGGCTCGCACGGGGTGCGTGGGCGGCAGACGGTCGGCGGTTGCGAGCCCGGAGCGGATGAGCCGTTCTCCTTCCTCATACTCCGCCTGATCCACCCGCAGCAGCCCCAGCGCCACCTGGCTCTCGGCGACGTCGGCGTTGTCAGGGCCGAGGAGCGCCTGACGCTTCTCCAGCGCGGCGCGGAGCAGGGTGTCGGCGGTGGCCAGGTTGCCCAACTGCTGGGAGACACCGCCCAGGGTGTTGTAGAGTTCGGCCTGGATGAGCGGGTCGCGGTCCAGGAGACGGGCTTCCTGCACACCCCGATCGACCAGCGTCACCACGCGCAGGCTGTCGGCTGGGCCGGCGGCCTCGTCACCTCCGTCAAAGAGGCCGAGCATGAAACGTTGTACGCGTTGTGTGCGGGCCGCCTCGGCCAGCGCAGC
>CALCHX010000039.1 GCA_937906875.1 uncultured Gemmatimonadota bacterium
AGAGCGGAGGGCAGGGGGCTACTTTTGAGGTCAGCTCGGGAGTGCACTCCGAGCTCTGATCTCCAGAACACCTCAACCCCGCCGTGCGATGCGACTCTGGCTGGGCATCGGGACATTTCTTCTCGGCGCGCTGATCTGGTTCCGGAGCGGTTTCAGTGGGTCGACGCTCACCGATAGAACGGGCTTCCCCCGGATGGGGCTGGCACTCGGTTCACTGGGTCTTGCCGTCATGGCGAGCACACGCACCGAGGCCGGCTGGCTGGTGTCGTCGATCTGTTTCGCCCTGATTGCCGTGATACTGCTCAGTTGGGTACTGAGCGACCTCATCCGCCGTCGGTGACTTCAGCGACGCCCGAGGCCCGGCCGCGCATACGGCCCACGCTTCGGTGCCGCGTCGACAGCGTCCCGGAGACTCTGGCCGTAGAGTGGATACCGGCCAGTGGGTAGCGCACCGGTCTCGCGCTATCCCTCCGGATCCCGTAGGATAGCTGAGTCCCCCAACCTCCGGTTCACGAGTTGCCGCCGCTCACGCGCTGCAGCTCCCCAGTGAGTCGGGCCGCCGGCCTGTCGGTGGCTCCCGCCTTCCGCAACCCGTTGCCTGCCAATGCCACGTCTGCACTCGCTGCCGCTCATGCTGTCCGCCCTGGCGCTCTCTGCCAGCGCGTGCAGTCGAGCCTCCGCACCGGCACCTGCCACCTCGCCAGTCCCTGCCCGAGCCGCCGCTGCCGGCGGAGCGGGTGGCCAGGCCAGCACCCCCGCCGCCTCGATCGCCTCGCGTACCTCGGGACTGACGCGCCAGGATGGTTTCCTTCCGATCTACCTGGATGAGCGTCAGGGAAAGCTTCTCCTCGAGATTCCCGGCGATTCCGCCCGCATGCTCTTCTTCACCACCCAGGCTACCGGACTCGGCTCCAATCCCATCGGGATCGACCGCGGCATGAGCGGCGCCGGGAATGTGCTCCGCTTCCAGCGCAACGGCGATCGAGTGTTGGCGATCTTCGAGAACTGGAACTACCGCGCCACCGATCCTGACAATCCTGACCTGAAGCGCACGGTGGATGAGGCCTTCCCGGCGAGTACGGTTGCAGCGCTGCCGTTGCTGGCGGTGGAGGGCGGCCGCATGCTGGTGGATGCAACGGACTTTGCCATGCGCGACTGGACCGGTGTCGGACGGACGCTGGCCAGGAGCCAGGAAGGCAGCTACGCGCCGGCGCGGGACAGGTCATACTTCTACGCGCCTTATACCAAGGCCCTGCCGCGGAATACCGAGGTCGACGTCGCACTCACCTTCGTCACGTCGGGCAACCCTGGTCGTACCGTGAGCATGATCGCGCCCGACGGGAGCGCGATCACTCTGCGCCAGCATCTCACCTTCGTACCGCTTCCTGACGACGGCTTCCGGATGCGCGAGGCCGACCCGCGGGTGGGATACTTTGGCCGGTCATTCAACGACTATGCAAAGCCGGTGGAGGATCAGCTCGTGACGCGTCTGGCGTCGCGCCATCGTCTCGAGCGCACCAACCCCGCCGACCCGAACAGCCCGATCAGGAACCCGATCAGGTACTACGTGGACCGGGGGATTCCCGAACCGCTTCGCACGGCCACGCTGGAGGGAGCGAAGTTCTGGGAACAGGCGTTCGACCAGGCCGGGCTGAAGGGTGGTTTCGTGGCCACCCTGCTGCCGGAGGGGGCGGACCCGATGGACATCCGTTACAACGTCGTTCAGTGGGTGAACCGGAACGAGCGCGGCTGGTCGGTGGGTGGGTCGCTCTCCGACCCGCGTACCGGCGAGATCCTGAAGGGAATGGCTCGACTGGATTCGCACCGCGGCCGCACGGCCTACAACCTGTACGCCGGTCTCATGGGGGCCGACGCGCCCGGTGACACGGCCTGGGTGCTCGGTCGCGTGCGTCAGGTGACCGCCCACGAGATCGGACACACCCTCGGCATGGCGCACAACTACATCGCGTCCACGTACGAACGAGGTTCGCTCATGGACTACCCGGCGGCCGGTGTGAGCCTCACGCCTCAGGGCGAGTTCGACCTTTCCAGGATCTACGACGTTGGCCCGGGTCCATTCGACGTCTGGGCAATCCGCTGGGGATACACGCCATTCCCGGCTGCCACGGAGAAGGATTCGCTGGCGGCGATCATTCGTGACGGGCTGCAGCGTGGCCTGCTCTTCCTGTCCGACAATGATGCGCGGCCCGCATCATCCAGCGACCCGCGCACCAACCTGTGGGACGATCAGGCATCGGCACTCGATTTCCTGAAGAACCAGGTGGCGGTGCGTCGCGTAGCCATGGAGCGCTTCGGCCTGCGTAACATCCGCACCGGCGAGCCGGTGGCGTTGCTCCAGGAGCGTTTCGTCCCTGTCTACTTCATACACCGGTTCGCCATCAGTGCCCTGTCCAAGACGGTGGGCGGTATGGAGTACCGGAATGCCGTGAAGGGTGACGGCCAGCAGGCAACTCGTGCCGTACCGGCTGCCGAGCAGCGCCAGGCCCTGTCTGCCCTGACGGCGCAGTTGGCGCCGCAGGAACTGGCCATCCCCGATACGGTCATCACGCTGCTTGCACCGCGTCCGTACGGCTATCGTGGATCGGTGGAGCTGTTCGGTGCCCGTACCGCGCCCGCGTTCGATGAGTTCGGCGCCGCTCGCACCCTGGCGCAGATGATCGTCGACGCCATACTGGTGCCGGAACGTGCTGCTCGCCTCGTACAGCAGTCCGCACGCGATGGCAGCACCCTGTCCCTGGATGAGACCATCGACGCGCTGCTGGCGGCGACCTGGCGCGCCAACATGCCTTCCAGTTCCCGTATGGCCGCGCTCCAGCGTGTCACCCAGGTGGCCGTGCTCGACGGTCTGCTGGACCTGGCTGCCTACAAGAACGCTGCGCCCGAGGTGCGTTCCATGGTCACCTTCAAGCTCAACGCGCTCCGCCGCGACGCCGCCTCACGCGCCACCGCCGCCCGCGACGACGTGAGCCGCGCCCACTGGGCCCAGATGGAGCGTGACATTGCCCGGTGGCTGGACGACGGTGTGCTGCCGGAGCGGGCACCTGCTCTCGTGGCGCCCCCGGGTGACCCGTTCGGCGACGGAGACGACTCATTCAGCCTCCAGGACCTGATCGGGGTTCCTCACTGACAGCCAGGGCTGAAACCGGGATCGGGTGGTCATGCGTAGTGTACTTGCAGGACCCATGACCGCCCGCTTCCGGTATCGCCCATTCAAGCCATCCATGTCAATTCGCAAGCTGTTCGCCGCGTTGGCTCTGGCCAGCATGGCGCCCGCCCTGGCCGCCGCCCAGGCCACCGACCCCACGCTCATGAGGCCAGTGCGTGGCCAGCTGGGCGGCAGTGTCTACTACGCCCAGCCGGTCGGTGACTTCGCCGATCGCATCAAGCAGGGATGGGGCGGGGAATTCAGTGGCACCCTGCTCATCGGTGACGCAGGCTTTTTCGGGCTCCGGTTCGATGCCGGCGGCATGGCCTACGGCCGGCGGAGGACCCATGACTGTCTCACCCCGAGCTGCCTCGTGCAGGTGGATATCATCACGTCCAACAACCTCGCTTACGGCGCTGCCGGTCCGCAATTGATGGTGCCTGTGGGGCCCATCCGTCCCTACATCGCCGGGCAGGTGGGGTGGACGTTTCTCTGGACCGATTCGAGGGCTGAAGGATCCCACAATTCCAACCAGCCATTCGCCTCCACCCGGAACTTCAGCGACAACACCTTCTCCTATGGTGCCGTGGGTGGTGTGCTGATCCCGTTCAACCCGAATGCACAGAACCCGGTCTCGCTCGACCTGGGCGTGCGTTACCAGCGCAACGGGAGCGTGGAGTACCTGCGGAAAGGTGACATCGTGGTCAACGTGGGCGGACCACCCATCTTCAATATCCAGCGCAGTCGTGCCGACCTCGTGACCTATCGTCTCGGCATCTCCGTCGGGATCCGTTAGCGGCTTCCTACTCCGGCCTCCAACGGCGGTCACGCTTCTTTTCGGCCTGCCTCTTCCTGGCCTCCTGCCGGCGGCGCTGGACGGCCTTGCTGGGCCTGGTTGGGCGACGGGACTTGGGAATGACGAGTGCGCGACGGATGAGGTCGGCCAGACGCGACTCGGCAGCTTCACGATTCTGACGCTGGCTGCGGCTGTCGGCGGCCACGACCCGCACATTCCCCTCGGCGTCCAGTCGGCCGGCCAGCCGCTCCGTCAGTCGCTCGCGCCGTTCCTCGGTCAACGCGGTGGATGAGAGCACGTTCCAGCGCACCTCGATCCGTGTGCTGGACGTGTTCACGTGCTGACCGCCCGGCCCGCCGGCACGTGAGGCGCGTATCGACAGCTCCGAATGCGGGATCGTCAGTGAGTCGGAGACGATGAGGCCGTCGGACGGTGGCTGCACCAGCGGGGCGGGATCACTCAAGAGCTGCTCGACTGGCCGGCGGCCCCCGCGCCAGGCGCGTCGGTGCGATGCACTCTCACGGCCGCCACTCGTCGCCCGTGCATCGCCACCACTTCCAGCTCACCACCGGGAAACGGCACCCTGTCACCGACGCGTGGCAGTCGGTCGAGCGTGCTGAAGACGTAGCCGCCCAGAGTCGACCAGTCGCCTTCGGGTACGCGCACCTGGTAATCGCTGCGTACATCGATCAGCGAGAGCGAACCCGCCAGCTCCAGCACGCCGTCGGTCACCATCGCCTGCCTGCCGGCAATGTCGTACTCGTCGGCGATGTCGCCAATGACTTCCTCCACCAGATCCTCCATCGTCACGATGCCAGCCGTGCCGCCATACTCGTCGAGCACCACCGCCATGTGCGCGCGCGTCTTGCGCAGGTCATCCAGCACCAGCTCGGCCGGCCTGCTATCGGGTACGAAGAGGGCTTCCCGCACGAAGTTCTTGAGGGCGAACTGCTCGTTGCCGTCGTGCAGCCAGAGGTCCTTGCCAAGGAAGATGCCCACGATGTCGTCCAGCGAGTCGCGGTAGACCGGATAGCGGGAGTAGCGCTCGCTGCGAAGGGTCTTCCAGAGTTCCTCGGCGTCCGTATCGATGTCCAGGGCAGCCACTTCCGTACGGGGGCGCATGACATCGCGTGCCTTCTTGTCGTGGAAGTCGAAGACTCCGGCCAGCATCATGGAGTCCGATTCGTCCAGCGTACCGTGGGCGCGTGACTGCATCACCAGCAGGCGCAGTTCCTCCGGCGAATGGATGTGACTGGACTCGCTTGCCGAATGCATCCCGAAAAGCATCAGGAGCCGGTTCGCCGTACCGTTCAGCACGGCGATGAATGGCGACATGATCTTCGAGAAGATGATCAGCGGTCGTGCCAGCCAGCGGCTCACCTGTTCCGGCGCGATGAGCGCCACCGACTTCGGCGCGAGCTCGCCGAGGACGATGTGGAGGAAGGTGATGATGAGGAAGGCAGTGACGATGCTCACGCTGAGGTGGGCACTGCCGGTGGGCGGCCGCACACCGAACAGCGCCAGGAACCGATCGATGATCACCGACAGTGCCGGTTCGCCCACCCAGCCCAGGGCGAGGGAGGCGAGGGTGATGCCGATCTGCGTTCCGGATATGTAGCGATCCAGGTGCGTGAGCGCGTGCTGGACCGTCAGCGCCTTGCCGTCGCCCGCGTCGACCATGGCGTCGATCCGACTGCGCCTGGCGGCCACGAGGGCGAACTCGGCAGCCACGAAGAATCCGTTGATGGCTACCAGAATCAGAACTATGGACAGCCGGGCGATGATCGCGCCCGCGGTTAATGCTTCCTCCACTTCCACTGAGTAACCCCCGGTGTCGTTTGGTCGTCCCTGTACTGCACGATCACACCTTCCGCGAGCATTGCCAAGCGGCGGCCACGCAGGACACCAACATCACCAACCTCGCCGATTCACGCCTCCGGGCGCTGCTGGACCCGCGCCGACTGGTGCGGTGGGGCTACCTGGTCCGCCTCTCGGTGGCCGGGGCAATCTTCGTTGCCGCCGTCTTCAGTTGGGGCGACGCGGCCACCGCGGACACCCTGCTGGCCTCGCTGGCCTGTGTCACGGCCCTCCTCGTCACCGCCGGTTCGGCTCTCTACAGCGAGAGACGCGCCGCGACGCTCCCGCGCGGCTTTCTCTACCTCCAGGCGGTCTTCGACCTCCTGCTCGTGACGGCGGTGGTCCACCTCACGGGTGGTCTGGGTTCGCAGTTCGCAGCGCTCTATATCCTCGTTATCGTCAGTGCCGCGCTCCTACTCCCCGGCGGGGGTGGATTGCTGGTCACCAGCCTGGGGCTCGCCCTCTTCCTCGCCGACGGCGTGCTCGGCCACGCCGGGCCGCTCAACGTGCTGCACTGGCTGCAGTTCGCCGTCTTTGGCGGGGTTGCCGCGGGTAGCGCCTTCATCAGCGCCCGCCTGCAGGAGCTGGGGACGGGTCAGGAGGAGTTGGCGGCCGAGCTGGTGCAGGCGAAACTGCAGGCCAGCGACATCCTTCACAACATCCGCAGTGGCGTCATCACTGTCGACGGCAAGGGCCTCCTGCTCTACGCCAACGCCGCGGCGGCCGAACTGCTGGGGATCGGCTTCGCTCGCTCCACGGGAAGAAGGGTATTGCCGGCGATATCCGCGGTGGCGCCTGAGCTGGGGCGGGCATTGGAGCGCGGAGTGGTGGACGGTGCAAGGACTACCCGCGCCGAAGGGCTCGTGACCCTGGCCGATCGCCGCTTCCCGGTGGGCGTCACCACCACCCTCTCCGAGGTGGATGGACGGGTTGGCGAACGGCGGCTGACAATCACGGCAATCTTTCAGGATCTCTCGGAGTCCAAGCGGCTGGAGGCTCTACACCTTCGCGCCGAGCGACTGGAAGCGGTGGCAGCGCTCAGCGCGTCGCTGGCGCACGAGATCCGGAATCCACTCTCCTCCATCCGTAGTGCGGTTGAGCAATTGGCCCAGATGCCGCGGGCGGGCGAGGACGAGAGAACGCTGAGCGGGCTCATAGTCCGCGAGTCGGACCGTCTCTCTCGCCTTCTGGCCGAGTTCCTGGACTTTGCCCGCGTGAGGGTGACGCGGATCGCCCCCGTGGATCTGGCGTCAGTCGCCCGCGACGCCACCGCCCTGGCCACGTCGCATCCAGACCGCGCGGAGGGCGTGAGCGTGGAATGCCGTACTCCTCTGGGGCGGGTGATGGTGGAGGGCGACGAGGACCTGCTGCACCGGGCCCTCTTCAACCTCACGCTGAACGCTGTCCAGGCCACTCCCGCGGGGGGGCTGGTGACGGTGGAGGTCGCGCTGGCCGAGGAGGATGAACTGCACGGCGACCTTCTCTTCGACCATGGTGCGGTGGCCCTGCGGGTGACCGATACCGGTCCGGGCATATCTGCCGACCTGCGCGAGCATCTCTTCGAGCCGTTCACCACTACCAAGCCCGGCGGCAGTGGACTCGGCCTGCCGATCGTCCACCGGGCCGTCGAGGCCCACCACGGCTTCGTATTCGTTGACGCGGCGCCGGGAGGAGCGCGCTTCACCGTACTGCTCCCCGTCCGGCAGGAAGACGGCGACGGCAGTATGCGACTCGTGGAGCCTGATTCACCGGAAGGGCAGGCTGGCGTGAGCGGTCGCCCCGGTCGTCGTGCCGCCATGGCCATTCCCGCCTAGCGCAGTACGTCCCACTACCCCATCACCGAGCGTTCACCTTGGCCTCTCCCTCCGTGCTCGTCGTGGACGACGAGACGAGCATCCTGGACTCGCTGCGCATACTGCTCCGGAACTCCGGCTTCACGCCGCACACCGCGCATGGCGGCATGGCGGGGCTGGAAGCATTGCAGACGCTCACGCCGGACATAGTGCTCACCGACGTGCGGATGCCGGGAGTGGATGGTGTGCAATTGCTGACGGCAGCGAGGGAGCGCGACGGAGACGTACCTGTGATCCTGATGACCGCGCAGGCGACGTTGCAGTCGGCGATGCAGGCAGTGAACGAGGGAGCCTTCTATTACGTCCAGAAACCGTTTCGCAACGACGAACTGCTGGCCATCCTGAAGCGTGCCGCCGAGCACCGGTTGTTGAGGGTGGAGAACCGGACCCTCAGAACGGAGATAAGCCGTCGCGACCGTCAGGGAGTGGTGGAGCCCATCGGTCGCAGCCGGGCATGGATGAACGTACTGAGACTCGCCGAGACTGTGGCGCCCACCGATTCCACGGTCCTCATCCAGGGAGAGTCGGGGACGGGAAAGGAAGTGATCGCCCGCTACGTGCATGAATTGAGTGGTCGGACAGAGTCGCCATTTCTGTCCATCAACTGCGGCGCCCTGCCCGAAGGCCTGTTGGAGAGCGAGCTGTTCGGGCACGTGAAGGGGAGCTTCACGGGTGCCGTGAAGGACAAGGAGGGGCTATTCACGGCCGCTGCCGGCGGCACCTTCTTCCTGGATGAGATCGGCGAGACGACGCCGGCCACGCAGGTGAAGTTGCTGCGCGTGCTGCAGCAGCGCGAGGTGATACCGGTGGGCGGTACCGAGCCAGTACCGATCGACACCCGCCTCATCGCGGCCACGAACCGCGACCTTGAAGCGGAGATCCGACGAGGCTCGTTCCGCAACGACCTGTACTATCGCCTCAACGTCATCTCCATCGAGCTGCCCCCGCTGCGCGAGCGTCGCGAGGACATAGCGCCCCTTGCCGAGTCGTTCCTGACGAGGGCGGTCGAGCAGCGCGGGCATCCGCCGCGCTCGCTCACGCCCGATGCCCTGGCCGCGCTGCAGGCCTACGACTGGCCGGGCAATGTCCGCGAGCTGGAGAACGCCCTGGAGCGCGCGGTGATTCTCGCCCGCGGTGACACCATAGACGTCGCCTCGCTACCCGACACTCTCACCGAGCGCAGGAGCGAGCCGCTGGTTGCGGCAAGGGAACTACCCAACCCGACGCTCGAGGTCATCGAGCGAGCCTACATCTCCTGGGTGCTGCAGAGTTCTGGCGGGCAGAAGACGCGGGCGGCCGAGGTGCTGGGTATCGACCCTTCGACGTTGCACCGGAAGCTGGGGCGGTACGGACTGGACGGGTAGGGCTGGTAGAGCGGAACGGAGTGAGGGGCGGGTGCGGCTGAAGGAGCTTGCCGGGCGAATGGAGCGCTGCGCCAGGGCGCTTACACACCTTGCGATGAAACGATGGCAGGACGGTGGGGCCGGGCAGTTATGCTCGGCCCCGCGTGCTTGAGAGGTCCCGGAGGGCCGGGATTCAGCAGTGCACGCGCTGCACCGGCGTTTCGGATGAAATGAGTTTCGGTGGTTACGCCATCCGCCGCGCTTCGTCATCTCACCGAACAGCGTCACGACGTGCCAGCAGGGCCTGGAACAGCAGGTCTGGCAAAGTGCAACGGATCGGGCGGAACACCATGCCACCTGACGAGCAGGCAGCACTGATCAGCGAAGACAAGTGACAGTAAGACAATGAGTTACGGGTCACGGACGAGGTTGGTACGCTGGTTGCCTTGTCATGTGCCCGAGGCGGTCTCGCAATCGCCGCGTCGTAGCAGAACGACCCCACCCCACCCCACCCCACCCCGTACCAACCCCACTGGAGGCAACATGCAGAAGAACATCCGCAAGGGCTTCACCCTGATCGAGCTCCTGATCGTCGTCGTCATCATCGGCATCCTGGCCGCGATCGCGATCCCGAAGTTCGCCGCGACGAAGGACAAGGCGAAGTTGGCGTCGGTGAAGACTGACGTGCGTAACATCATGGGTTCGATGGAGTCTGCGGCGTCCGACGACGGCGCGTACAAGACGCTCACGCAGGGCACGGACTTCACGGCCTCCAACGGCAACGTTGCGACTGCTGTCGCTGCCGGCGCCGGTAATGGCTACACGATCACCGTGGTCAATTCTTCCATCACCGCCGGCTTCACAACCTGCACGGTCAGTGTTGGCGCCAATGCGACGCCAGCCACCGACGGTGTAATTACCTGCAGCTGAGTCTGACCAGTCCGGCGCCCCGGCGCCTGACTGGCTGACGCGGAACGGGGGCGGGACCACATGGTCCCGCCCCCGTTCCGCGTTCCTGACTTGAGGGCGAGCGCACGCTTCGCATCGCATGGCGGCGCTACAGGCCGAGTGTGAATCGAAGGCATCGGGGACCAGATGATCACAGGTGCGCTTCCGGGATGACGAGGAATGGTGCGGGCTACCTCATGGTGCCTCTCCCATTTCCGAGGCCAGACCATGCCGCATCAGAGTCATGTCAACCGCGCCGGCTTCACCATCGTCGAACAGCTCGTCGCCCTCGTAGTCCTTGGCGTCGGGCTTCTCGTCATCGCGCAGGGAGTGGTCAGCCTGCAGCGGCACGCGCGCCGCGCAGGGCTCCGCCTGGACGCTACGGCTGCCGCAAGTTCCGCCGTCGAACGCATGTCGGCGATGTCCTGTTCCGCCGCCGTCGGTACGGACACGGCGGGTCGTGTGACGGTTCACTGGACCAGTGGCGGCCAGGCGCCCGGCGCGACGCTCACCGCGCGTGCCGCGGCGGATGTGGACGGACGGCCGGTTGGCGACTCGCTCTCGTCCGCGCGCGACTGCCGGCCCGGCTCATGAGCCGCATCGCCACCGGCCAGAAGTGCGCCACCACGCATCCGTCGCCAGCGATTGGCAGGGCGACGGTCCACGTACCATCACCAGTGGTGAACGCCCGTCGCCGCCGGCATCGGGCGGCGCAACGGCGCAGGCTTCGTCGCCGCTGGTCGCAGCGTGCCGGCTTCACCATTCTCGAGTTGCTGGTGGCACTGGGCCTCTTCCTCGCCATCGCCTTCCTGACCGCGGCCGTCGTCGACGTTCAGCGGCAGGGGCTGGTGACGACCATACAGGGAGCCCGGGCTCGACGCACCGCGGCCCAGGCGGTGGATGTCGTCGCCGCCCAACTGCGTGGAGCCGCCGCTTCCGACATCACCATTGCCTCCGATACGGCCATCGAGTTCCAGCTCCCGTTGGCCGAGGGCGTGGTCTGCGAGGCGCCATCCGGACCACTTGTCGTGCTGCCGCCGCTGGGGCGCGCTGGAGCGGGCTCGCGCACGCGCTGGCGAGCCATGCCGGAGGCCGATGATGCCGCGCTCTTCCTCGATCCGACCGATCTGGCGTCCGGCGTCTGGCGGCGGGCCACCATTGTCGCCGCCACGCTGCGCAACGATCCGACGCTCTGTCGCGCCCCATCCGGTCTGACCGTGGGCTATACCGCTCCCGACATGGCCGGCGAACCACGGCTGGAGCTCTCCCTGGACGCGCTGCCGACTGGCGTCGTCGCCGGCACGGTGGTCCGCGTTCAGCGACGTCTTCGCCTGGTGACCTACCGCTCGGCCGACGGGAGTGGCCAACTCGGGTTGCGCCGCTGCCCGGCTGACAGCGCCGTACCCTGTGGTGGGGTGCAGCCAGCGGTGGGACCGCTGCGTCCTCCGGCAGCTCGCGAGGAGAATGCCGGCTTCCGCTTCGCCTATCTGGATTCCGCAGGAGTGGAGGTAGGCGCGGCCGATCCATCCCGGATCGCGATCGTCCAAGTCCTGGCGCGTGCACCACGACTGGGCGGCAACGAGGTCGCCAGGGCATGGCTGGCACTGCGGGGGCGCTGATGTGCCGCCGGCGGAGGCCAGCGGTGCCGGTTCGCATGCGCAAGGGTGCGGCGCTCCTGATCGTGCTCGGTGCGCTGGCGCTTCTCGGTGCGTTGTCGGTAGCCGGCCTGGGTGCTGTCCTCCATGCCCAGCGTGCGGGACGACGCTCATCCGTCGCCGCCAGTGCCTTTGCTGCCGCCGAGGGAGCACGCGCGACGGCGATGGGGGAATGGTCGGCCCGCGTGCCGCCGGACCTGGCCGTTGGAAGCAGCGTCGGATGGAGCGCCGGCAGTTGGAACGGTGCGACGACGACGGTCACCGTCACCCGTCTGGCGCCGCTGGTCGTACGGTTGGAAGGCCACTCGAGCGCTCCGGGGCCGGCGAACGAGCGCGCTGCACGCCGCAGCACGGCGGCACTCTGGATAGTCCAGCCGCCGATGCTGACGGTGCACGCTGCGCTCACCGCGGGTGCGGAGATAGTGTCGGGCGCCGCCGCGGCGACGGAGGTTCGTCTGGACGGTCGCGACTCGCTCGTCGCCGGCTGGAACTGCTCTGCGGCCGACACGGCCAGCCTTCCCGCTCTGGCCACCGGCGCCGCGGTCACGCTCCCTCCGTCATCGCTAGTCGGCGGCTGGCTGGCCGATTCCGGGGCGTCGCTCGCCGCCCGCTACCAGCTCGCCTGGCCAGCGCCGGACACGCTCCGCTGGGCACCACCGCTCATATTCGCCGGCGACCTCACGGCGGCGCCAATCGCGCCGCGTCTGGATGGTGTCGGCGGCTGCCGTACCGGCTCTGTCGAACCCACCAACTGGGGCGATCCGCAGCGACCTTCGGCGTGCTCTGGTTGGCTGCCGCTGATACACCTTCACGGTAACCTGGATGGGCCCGTGGGCCGGGGCCAGGGCCTGTTGCTGGTGGACGGCGACCTCACCCTGCGTGGCGATTTCCGATTCGATGGGGTCATCGTCGTCGGTGGCCGTCTGAGCGCCGACGGCGCTGGCAATCTCGTCACGGGCGCCATCCTCGCCCGCGGCGCCGGCGCTGGATCGCACGAGTTGCGCGCATTGCGACTGCGCTATTCGTCGTGTGTCGTGCGTGGCGCACTCGCCGCGGCTGGCGTGCTTCGCCCGACACCCGCTCGAGGCTGGGCAGAGTGGTGGTGAGAGCGGTTATCGCGCCTGCCCCTTCGACCGTCACGCACCGGGCATTCCACTGCCGCGCCGCGGGGCAACGATTGCGCCATGCACTCGCCGCAGCACTCGCGCCCGCGTTACCTCTGCGCCGGTCGGTCGTGTGACAGACAGAACCGACGTTCCAGTCCCGCGCCGTCGTATGCGAGGGGCCACTCACCGCACCTCCTCAGCCGTTCCAACTCCTCGCCCATCGCCGTCATGATCTCATTCGGCCGCAAGAAGGTCACCGTCGGTCTCGACATCGGCTCGGGACTAGTCAAAGTAGCCGTTATCGAGCATGGGCGAGGCGAGCCGGAGCTCGTCCGCGTCGCGATCTCGCCGCTCATTGCCGACGCCATCGTGGAAGGTGAGGTCATGGACCCGGCGCTCGTCAGCGAGGCGGTCCTCGCTGCCCTCGAGCAGGCTGGCGTTGTCAGCAAGGATGTCGTGACCGCAGTTGGCGGACGCGATGTCATCATCAAGAAGATCCAGATCGAGCGAGTGAAGGAGCAGCAGGCGCGTGAGCTCATGCGCTGGGAAGCGGAGCAACACGTGCCGTTCGACATGGAATCGGTTGAGCTGGATTTCCAGATCCTGGATCCGGACGGCGATGGCCTGGAGATGAGTGTTCTGCTGGTGGCCGCCAAGCGCGATCTGGTGGAGCACAAGATCCGGCTCCTCGGTGATGCTGGCCTCACGGCACGCGTCGTGGACGTGGATGCGTTCGCGCTTCACAATGCGTTCGAGGTCAACTACCCCGACGCGATGCACGGCATCGTGGGCCTGATCAGCGTTGGCAACGAAGTCACGACGGTCAACATCCTCGAGGAGGGGATTCCGGTTCTTACCCGGGATCTGCCGATCGGCACGCGCCGCATGCGCGAGGATCTGCAGCGTGACTGCGGACTCAGCGCCGACGACGCGGCAGCCCTGTTGCAGGGCCATGACCAGACGCCGGAGCTGCGCCCCATCGCCGAAGCGCGCGGCGAGGAGATCGCGGTAGGTGTCGAGCGCGCCGTCGCCTACCTGGCCCAGTCCTCCCGTTCGACCAACCGGCTCCGCGCCGTCTACACCTGCGGCGGGGGAGCCCGCGTGCCTGGTCTCACCGAGGCGCTCGCCGCAAGACTCCGCGTTCCCGTCGAGCAGGCCAGCCCGCTCACCAGGCTCAAGGTGCGTGACGGCGCGCTCGCATCGCTCGTCACCGACGAGGTTGCACCCCTTCTGATGCTCCCGATCGGGCTCGCTCTCCGTACGGCCGCCTGAGGAATCAACGCATGATCGAGATCAATCTTTCGCCCCGCGCGAGCGCCCGGTCCGGACGAGGCGCAGGCCTCGCGATCGGAGCAGCCCTGGCCGACCTGCGTGGCCGTGTTCGTGACCCGTTCCTGGTCAGTGCGATCGGGAGCCTGGTACTCGCCATCCTCGTCGTTGGCGGCCTGCACTGGCACCATGTGAGTCGCGTGGCGTCGCTCACCGAGACCGAGCAGCAGGCGGTGCAGGACTCCACACGCTACGCTGCCGTACTCAAGGAGAAGTACGCGGCTGCCGCCCAGCGCGACTCCATCCTCAAGCAGCTCGAGATCATCCGCTCGATAGACGATGAGCGGTTCGTCTGGCCGCACGTACTGGAGGAAGTGAGTCGGGCGCTACCGGCATACACCTGGCTCATCTCCCTCGACCAGACGAGCGCGGTGGTCTCGGCTGCCGCCCGCGTCGACACGACGCCAGCTGCCACCAGGGGCCGGACGGCCGCCACTCCGGCTGCCAGGACCGCTCCCATCGTGGACCCGCGCACGGTGAGCTTCCGCCTCGTCGGGCAGACCGTCGACATACAGGCACTGACGCGCTTCATGAAGCTGCTCGAAGCATCGCCGTTCATCCAGAACGTGCAGCTCGCGCGCTCCGACGCCGTGGCGTCGGAGGGCAAGCAGGTCACCGAATTCCAGCTCGACGCCGAGTACGAGCCACCGGCAGCCGGCGTGATCCAGACCATTCCCGTGACACTGACGGTGAGGTGACCATGTCCCTACTCCCATCCAGCCAGCGCGACCAGTCCATGGTCCTGCTCGCCCTCTGCGGCGTGCTCGCCATCGGTTCGTACTGGTACTTCTACCTCGATCCCAAGGCGCAGGAGTTGACGGCGGTCGTGGAGCACATCGAGACGCTGACGCACCAGAACGAGCAGGCCAAGATGGAACTGGCTCGCGGCAATCCGGAACAGCTACGCCAGGAAGCGCTGGAGTACCGGCGCAACCTGGAAGTGATGCGGCAGCTAGTGCCCACGAGCAACGAGGTGCCGGACCTGCTGGAGCAGGTATCCACGGCTGCTCGACGGGTCGGCCTGGACCTGGAGGGCGTGGAACCGGAGCCGGTCATAAGCGGCGACCAGTTCGACACCTACCGCTATCGCATCGCGCTTACCGGCGACTATCACGCGGTGGCCGCGTTCATGGCCAATGTGGGCTCACTGACGCGCATCGTCGCACCGGTGAACCTGAAGCTGAAGGCGGCATCGCCCAGTGGAAAGAGCGATCCGCGTGTGCGGGCCGGTTCGGCGGAACGACAGCCGCTGACCACCGCTTTCCATATCCAGACATATGTCGCCCGCTCCGTTGCCGCTCCGGTGATTGCCACGAGCGAGGCTGCCGGACGAGCGAACGAGGAGAACCGATGACGCGTCATGATCCCATGCGCGGCGCCTCTGCGCCGATCGCGCTCACCGCGCTGGTAGCGGCGCTCCTCACCGTCGCCGCGCCGTCGGTAGTGCGTGCCCAGGCCACTCCCGCCGCCGCAACGTTCATCAAGAGCGCCAACGACGCGGCAGACCGGGTGAGCGCCAATGTCGCCCGAGCCGAGTCGGTGACCGTGACCGGAGACACGACCCGGATCGCGCTGGACGCGGCCGGCGCCGCGCCAGCCGCGCCGCCGCCGGGTACGCCGATGAAGCGCCCGGCAAAGGAGTCGCCACTGCTCAGCTTCGATCGCGAGGTCTACACCTACTCGGCCGACGGCCGTCGCGATCCGTTCCAGTCGCTGATGGCGACTGGTGAGTTGCGTCCGCTGATCACCGACCTGCGTCTGGTTGGAATCGCCTACGACGCGGGTGGCAACTCGGTTGCCGTGCTGCGCGACAACGGCACGAATGAGCAGTACCGGGTGCGCGCTGGCCAGCAGTTGGGCCGCATGCGCGTCGCCTCGATCCAGGCCCGGAAGATCGTATTCACCATCGAAGAGTTCGGGTTCAGCCGCCAGGAGTCGCTGGCTCTGGGCGATCTCACCAACGCGAGGACGCAGCAATGAAGCGAGTCTGGAGGCTGGCCGCCCCCGCGGCGATCGCGCTCTCCCTGAGCGTACCGCATGCCGCCGCGTTCGGCGCATCCGCCCACGATAGCAGTACACACGCGGCGCGACCGGCCGTCGACGAGACTCCTGGCGACCCCAGTGCAATCACTGGTTCGGTGAGGGGAATCAGCGTCGTTCCGGCGCTCGGCAGCGCTGAGGTGGTGATCGCGGTGGAGGGCAGCGTCACGATGCGTGATTTCACCGTCGATAGCCCGTTCCGCGTCGTCATCGATCTCAAGGGCGCCCGGCTGGGCATGCCGACTGACGTCTATGATGGCGCCAGCCGCGGCAGCGTCCGCAACGTTCGCCTGTCGCAGTTCGATGCCAACACCGTGCGTGTGGTCGTCGACCTGGACGATACCCGCGATTACAGTGTGATGACCGCCGATGGCGCGATCCGGGTAGCCATCGCCGGTGGCGAGTCATTCGTCGCCTGGTCGTCTTCGGGTGATCTGCCGGTCGCAACAGCGGCCGAGGCCGGATTGGCCGTGGTGGGAGCGGTGACAGTCGAGGCACCGGTCGCGGAGCTGCCGACGGAAGTGGTTGCCGAGCAGGCGCTGGTCGAGCAGCCGCGCGCCCGTTCCGCCACCGGCGCGGACCGGCCATTCTCCGAGGACCGGCCAGCCACGAGCGCGGCGCCGGTGTCGCCGGTGGCGGCTCCCGTTGTCGCGCCGGTACAGCAGCAGCGTCGCATCACCGTGAACTACGAGGACGCCGACATCCGCGATGTCCTGGCCGCTTTCGCCGCCTTCTCCGGTCGTACGATCGTCACCGGCAAGGACGTCGAGGGCAAGATCACGGCCGAGATCCGCGACCAGCCATGGGACGTGGCCCTCGAGGCACTGCTGAATGCGCAGGGCCTGGCCAAGACTGAGGATGCCAATGGCATAATCACCGTCGACAGCTACGCGAACATCCTCGTTCGGCAGTCCAGCGAGCCGATCGTCACGCGCATGGTGTCGGTGAACTACGCCAACGCCAGTTCGCTGGCCGAGAGCATTCGCGCGCTGCTCTCGCGTGACTGCCGCGCTGCCCGCGCGGCTGCCAGCGACCCGGGCGACCGGGCAACCATGGGCGGAGATCAGTCGCAGTGTCCAGCGCGTGGCCAGGTGACATCGGATAGTGCAACGAACTCGCTGCTCATCAGCGAGGTGCCGTCGCGCATGCCCGAGCTGCTCAACTACGTGAAGGCTCTGGACGTCCGCACGCGCCAGGTCTCCATCAAGGGAAAGCTGATCTCCGTCAATCGCTCGGCCACCGAGCAGCTCGGCCTCAGCTACGACCTGGGCAGCACGCAGGGCTTCAGCAACCGGCTCGCGCCGCGTCTGGACAACACCGGCAAGCCGATCGCCGGCGAGTTCGTCGTTCAGCTTGGCGGCAATGCCCTGGTGGGTGTCGCCAACGCCAACCGGATCTACGGCCAGAGCTCCGCCCTCAGCCTCATCTTCTCCACCGCGCTCGGAAAGTTCAGCCTGACCTCGTTCCTGGACGCCCTCAGCGAGCAGCGCCTGAGCGACGTCCAGGCCGAGCCGACAGCGACGACGATGGACAACAAGAAGGCTCGGCTCCTCGTCGGCCAGGAAACTCCGGTGCGCACCGTGGACTACGGATCGGCGACCACGCCAGGCCAGGCTCCTCGTGCCACCGTACAGTTCCGCGAGACGGGCATCATTCTGGAGGTCACGCCGCACATCACGAACAACCGGCAGATCCTCATGGATGTCTATGCCGAACAGTCCGAGTTGCAGATCGTGGGCGGTGACCTTGGCTTCTTCCTGCCCAAGCGGAACGTCCGGACGCAGGTCATCGTGCGCGACGGAGAGACAATGGCCATTGGCGGACTGACGCAGACCCAGGTCACGAAGATTCGCTCGGGCATACCGATTCTCTCCAGCCTCCCCCTGTTGGGCCGGCTGTTCAGCCAGACCGAGACGCGTGAGGACAAGCAGGACCTCCTCATCCTGATCACCCCGCATATCATCGACGAGGGCGCGCCTTCGGACGGCGGAAACTGACCGGACGCACCATCAGCGACAGGTGAACGGGGCGGCTCCACGACGGTGGGGCCGCCCCGTTCACCTGTTGCCATTCTCGTCCCGCAGCAGCCCCCGGCACCGAATGTGGCAGGGGAGCGCGAGACGATGTCGTCGCCGCCACTCCACTATCGGACCGCAAAGCTGATAGCATGGACAGGCGCCCGGGCGTCGCGCCGGTCGCTCCCAATCCCTCTCACTCCTTACCCTGAGCCCCAGCTTCGTGCTTCGATTCACCACTGCCGGCGAATCTCATGGTCCCGGACTCATCAGCATCCTGGAAGGCGTTCCGGCCGGGCTGCCCCTCCGCGCCGAGGACGTGGACCGCGAACTACGCAGGAGGCAGCAGGGATACGGGCGTGGTCGCCGGATGCAGATCGAACAGGATGCGATCGAGCTGCTGAGCGGCGTGCGTGCCGGCCAGGCGTTGGGGTCTCCGATTGCCATGCTCATCCGTAACCGGGACTGGCGAAGCTGGCAGGAGATCATGGATCCGGCGCCACGTGACGGTGACCCGGCGGCACGTCGTCGTGCCGTGACCCGTCCACGCCCCGGTCACGCCGACTTCGTGGGCATGCTCAAGTACGACCGTCAGGACGCCCGCGATATTCTCGAGCGCGCGTCCGCCCGGGAAACCACGGCGCGGGTTGCCGCCGGCGCGATCTGTCGCCGCCTGCTCGAGGAGATCGGCGTGAGCATCGGAAGCCATCTCGTGCACCTAGGCGGGATCGATGCCGAAACTCCCGCGGAATTGCCGTCCGACCTCAACGCCGCCTCCGATGCATCTCCGCTCAGAACCCTGGACAGCGCCGCGGAACGCCAGATGGTGGAGCTGATAGACAGGACGAAGCGGGCCGGCGACACGCTGGGCGGCATATGCGAGGTCGTCTGCCGTGGCCTTCCACTGGGTCTCGGGTCGCACGTGAGCTGGGATCGCAAGCTGGACGGGCGGCTTGCCGGGGCGCTCATGTCCATCCCCGCCGTCAAGGGTGTGGAGATCGGGATGGGGTTTGGCGCCGCACGGGTACCAGGCTCGGCAGTGCATGACGAGCTCGGCGCCGACTCTCAACGCCCGCGCGCCGGCCACGTGGCCCGTGCTACCAACCGGGCAGGCGGGTTGGAGGGTGGGATGACCAGCGGCGAGCCTCTCATGGTGCGTGTTGCCATGAAGCCGATCAGCACCCTCATGAAGCCGCTGGGTACGATCGACGTCATCACTGGCGAACCGGCGGCGGCCACCGCAGAGCGCAGCGACGTGACGGCCGTGCCGGCGATGGGCGTGATCGCCGAGGCCATGGTGGCCTTCGTAATGGCCGACGCCGTGGTGGAGAAGTTTGGCGGCGACTCGCTCCATGAGTTGCAGCGGAACATGGATGGCTACCTGTCCCAGGTGGCTGCGCGGACCGACTGGTGACCAGCAACTCCTGCTGATTCGCGATCCATGTCTCTCGTCCTTCTCGGTCTTCCAGGTGTCGGCAAGACAACGATCGGAGCCGCCGTTGCAAGGCGACTCGGATGGCCGTTCGTCGACTTCGACGTGGAGATCGAGCGACGAGCCGGGATGACCATAAGCGAGCTGTTCTCGAGATTCGGCGAGGCCCACTTCCGGGAACTGGAATCGGGCCTTACCGATGAGTTCGTCGGCCGCGTGGGAACGGTTCTCGCACCCGGAGGCGGATGGGCCGTCCAACCTGGCCTGATGGATCGATTGCGACCCACGGCGAAATTCGTCTATCTCCGGGCAAGTCCCGCCGTGGTGGCGGCCAGGATGGGGGCGGGCCAGGCGTCCCGACCCCTGTTGGACGGCCTGGAACCGGTCGCCGCGCTGGATCGTCTGCTCCTCGCGCGCAGCCACGCGTACGCTCGCGCGGACGCTGTGGTTGACACGGAACTTCTTGATCGGGAACAGGTTATACGTACCGTCGCGGCGCTTGCACCGGCCGGGGTGGGAGGCATAGGTTAGGGCCCATGACGGACCGATGGCAACAGGTAGTGCGCTCGCTGCGGCAGCGCTTCGACACGGACGCGGACCTCGATGAGGTGGTCGCCTTCCTGACCGCTGAAGGCTACGATGGCGGGCAGATCGGCGAGATAGTTGCCTACTGGGCAGTCGCGATCGCCGGTTCGACGGGAGTCACCAGGAGCCTCGTTCCGGCTGGACGGATGCCAGCCCCGGTTCGAGTGCTGGGCCCTCACGAATGGGGGCGTTTCGCGCCCGAAGCATGGGGACGGCTGGTTGCCCTCCAGGCCAGCGGAGTCCTCTCCATCGTCGATCTGGAACGCCTGATCGAGCATGCACTGGAGCAGGGGCAGGGACGTGTTGCCCTCCCCGAATTGCGGGCGATCCTGGACGGTATCGGACTCGGCAGCATCGAGCCCGGAGCTGGTACCGATCCTGTGACCATACACTGACGATCGATCATGGCAGCATCCAAGAAGACAACCGCCAAGACGGCCCGGAAGTCGACCGCGAAGTCGACCGCGAAGTCCGCGCGCAAGTCGACGGCGAAGTCGGCGAGCAAGGCTGCGGCTTCATCCAGGGCGCGCGCCAGGCGTGTCGCCGCCGAGATGGAAGATGAGCTGCCCGCCGAGCCGGGCACTACCTCGCTGGTCATCGTCGAGTCGCCGGCCAAGGCTCGTACCATCGCCAAGTACCTCGGTCGCGGCTACCGCGTAAAAGCTACCGTCGGCCACGTTCGCGACCTCCCGGAGAAGAAGCTGGGCATTGACGTCGATGCCGACTTCGAGCCGCAGTACGTGACCATCGCCGGCAAGGAGAAGACGGTGGCCGACATCAAGGCCGCCGCCCGGAACGCCCGCGAGATCTTCCTCGCTACCGACCCTGACCGCGAAGGTGAGGCAATTGCCTGGCACGTCGCCGAGCAGTTGAAGGTGCGTGGCAGGCCGCCGGTGCCCATGCGTCGGGTCCTCTTCCACGAGATCACCAAGGAAGCCGTCCAGCGCGCCATTGCCGCCGCCGGCGAGATAGACGATCGCAAGGTGGACGCCCAGCAGGCGCGCCGGGTGCTGGATCGCCTGGTGGGCTACAAGGCCAGCCCTCTTCTCTGGAAGACCGTCAAGAAGGGGCTCAGTGCTGGCCGGGTGCAGACCGTGGCGCTCCGTCTCATAGTGGAGCGCGAACGAGGCATCCGCGCGTTCGATCCGGTGGAGTACTGGACCATCGAGGCGCAACTTGAGAAGGACGGCCAGCAGTTCTCAGCTCGCCTGCATCAGGTGGATGGCGCGAAGCCGGAGATCGCCGACGAGGCACGGGCGACGACCATTGTCGACGCCGTACGCCGGATCGCCGCCGCCCATGGCGCCGCAGCGAGTGTGGATGGCGAGATGCTGGGTGCCTTCCCGATCACCGAGGTCAAGCGACGCGAGCGACGGAAGAACCCCGCTGCTCCCTTCACCACCAGCACGTTGCAGCAGGAAGCGGCGAAGCGGCTGAGCTTCGGCTCCAAGCGCACGATGCGGTTGGCGCAGAACCTCTACGAAGGGATCGAACTGGGAAGCGAGGAGGGCGCGGTAGGTCTCATCACCTACATGCGTACCGACTCCACTCGCATCTCCGAGGCGGCGGCAGACAGCGCACGAGAGCACCTGCGCGTGCTCTTCGGGGAGGAGTTCCTGGCCAGCGGGCCACAGCTCTACGGTGATTCCAAGGCCAGGAAGACCCAGGACGCACACGAGGGCATCCGTCCCACCGACCCGGCGCGTCGTCCGGAACTGGTGAGGCGTTACCTCAAGGAAGATCAGTTCAAGCTCTACCAGCTCGTCTGGCAACGTTTCATGGCGTCCCAGATGGCACCGGCCGTGTTCGACACGACCACCGTGGACTACGACCTCTCGGCCACCGGCGCAGCCGCCGGTGTGAGCGCCGACGCGCCCGGGAACTATCTCTTCCGCTCCACCGGCAGCGTCATGAAGTTCGCCGGTTTCCTCACGCTCTATCGTGAGGCCCAGGAGGATGGCGACGCCAGGGCGCTGGAGGACGAGCAGGCGCTACCGGTGCTGGAGCGGGGCGAGATCGTCCCAGCCCGTTCGGTGGACCCGTCGCAGCACTTCACGGAGCCGCCGCCACGCTTCTCCGAGGCCAGCCTGGTGAAGGAGCTGGAACGGTTGGGCATCGGTCGCCCGTCCACCTACGCCTCCATCATCTCCACCCTCGCCGACCGGCATTACGTGGAGCTGGTTCAGCGTCGCTTCTTCCCGACTCCGCTCGGCGAGTCGGTTGAGAAGGTGATGGTGCGCCAGTTTCCGGCCATCTTCGACGTGGGCTTCACGAGCGAGATGGAGACTGAGCTGGACAAGATCGAGGAGGGTTCGCTGCTCTGGCGCAACGTACTCCGCGACTTCTATGGACCGTTCGCCGCATCGCTCGAGGACGTCGACTTCGAGGCACTCATCGGGGAAGCGCATGACCTCTCCAGGCTGGAGACCGAGCGCTGTCCCGATTGCGGGGGGAAGTTGATGGCCAAGGCGGGCTTCTTCGGGCCGTTCGTCGCCTGCGAGAATCACCCCAAGGAATGCAAGTTCACGCGCCCCGTGAGCGGCGAGAAGAAGAAGGCCGAGGTGACGGATTACATCTGTGATCTCTGCGGCGCACCGATGCTCAAGCGCAGCGGCCGCTCCGGCGAATTTCTCGGCTGCAGCCGCTTCCCGAAGTGTCGTGGCACGCGTTCAATGCCCACCGGAATCTTCTGTCCCAAGGACGGTGGCGAGCTGGTGGAGAAGCGCGGGCTGAAGAGCAAGAAGAAGTTCTACGGTTGCGAGAATCACCCCAACTGCGATTTTGTCTGCTGGGACAAGCCGGTCAGGGAGACCTGTCCGGAGTGCGGCTTCGAGGGTGCCGAGGCCAAGTCCAACAAGACCCGCGGAGCCTACCGGAAGTGCCTCAAGTGTGGCAATGAATGGGAGGCGCCGGAGACGGAGGCCGAGGTAGCCGAAACGGCCGCCGCGGCGACGGCCGGATGAGTGGTCATGACGTGGAGGTGGTGGGCGGTGGGCTGGCCGGCTCGGAGGCGGCCTGGCAACTGGCCGTGCGCGGGGTTCGTGTGCTGCTGCGCGAGATGCGCGGCGTGCGCGGAACCGAGGCCCACAAGACCGACGGGCTGGCGGAACTGGTCTGCTCGAACACCTTCAAGAGCACCGAGGTCACCAACGCCCACGGCCTGCTGAAGGCCGAGATGCGTGAGCTGGGCTGCATGATCCTGGAGTGTGCGGATGAGGCGCGCGTGGCCGCCGGTACTGCACTCGCCGTGGATCGTGACCTGTTCAGCGCCGCCGTTCAGGAGCGTGTGCTGGGCCATCCCAATGTGACGCTTGTTCGGGAGGAGGCCACGTCGCTCCCGTCGCCTGGAATCGTCGCCACCGGTCCTCTCACCTCCAATGCCCTGGCTGAGACCATACGAGGTCGGCTGGGCGTGGATGGGCTGGCCTTCTACGATGCGATCGCTCCCATAGTGGCCGCCGAATCCATCGACGACTCTGTGGTATTCCGGGCCTCGCGTTACGGCAAGGAGACCATGCCTGCGGCCGCTGAAGGCGAGCAGATGTCGACTGCTGGCGAGGAGAGCGCGCTTGAGGGAGCTTACCTGAACTGTCCGATGTCGCGCGAGGAATACGAGTTGTTCATGGACGCGCTGACGACGGCAGATCAGTTCACGGCGCGGGAGTTCGACGCGGTACCCTATTTCGAAGGGTGCATGCCCGTGGAAGAGGCGGCAAGGCGCGGACGTGAGACGCTTCGTTTCGGCCCCATGAAGCCGGTCGGTCTGACCGATCCGCGCACCGGTCGGCAGCCGTGGGCCGTCGTCCAGCTTCGCCAGGAGGATCGCGGCGGGCGGATGTGGAACCTGGTCGGCTTCCAGACGCGGCTACGGATTCCCGAGCAGCAACGCGTGTTCCGTCTCATCCCGGGACTCACCGAAGCGGAATTCCTGCGTTTCGGGTCCATCCACCGGAATTCGTACCTGAACACCCCGGGTGCACTCACGCCTCATCTGTCACTTCGGGACGACGCCAGGATACTCTTCGCCGGCCAACTGACGGGCGTCGAGGGTTACACCGAGAGCACGGCGACCGGCCTCGTCGCCGCCATCAACCTGGCCCGTCTGCTGGACGGGGCCGAACCGGTCGTCCCACCGCCTACCACCATGCTCGGCGCGCTCTATCGCTACCTACGCGAGGCAGATCCGCGTCACTTCCAGCCAATGAACGCCAACTTCGGTCTGCTCGACGAGTTGCCTGATCGGGTGCGCGACAAACGGCGGAAGCGGGAGTTGTTTGCCGAGCGGGCGTTGGCCGACATGCGCGTGTGGCGCGATGAGACCGGCGCTGCGGTGGTTGCCGCGCGTTGACCGCGATCCCGGCGCCCTCACTCTCGCCCGAGGTTGAGGGCTACCTGGCTCACCTCGCCAGCGAGCGAGATGTGTCACCGAACACCGTCATCGCCTATCGTCGGGATCTCGCCGAGTTCGGGCGCTATCTGGGTCAGTATTACGGTGGCGATGACTGGAGTTGGGGTGGAGTGGACCGCCTGGCCATGCGTGGTTTCCTGGCGCACCTGAACCGGCGCGGTCTCGCCCGTCGCTCGATCGCGCGCACCCTCAGTGCGGTTCGTGGCCTCTACCGCTTCATGCAGCGGGACGAGATCGTGGATACCAACCCGGCGCGCTCGGTCGGGACGCCAAAACTGGAGCGCTACCTGCCCACCCATCTGGATCGCGGCCAGATGGCGCGTCTCTTCGACGCCGCGAGTTCGCGCGCAGCCGATGGTCGACACTCCGACGTACGCAACCTGGCTATCCTGGAGCTGCTCTACTCGACCGGGATACGGTTGGCTGAACTCCACGGACTGGATCGGCGCGGCGTGGACCTGCTGTCGCAACAGGTCCGGGTGCGCGGGAAGGGGCGCAAGGAGCGGATCGTCCCGATAGGCGATCACGCCACGCGTGCGCTGCGAAATTACGAATCTGCACGGGACGAACTGGCTCGCCGGCTCGGCGGCGCTGCCGATCGGGATGCCTTCTTCCTTGCCGAGCGTGGCGGAAGGTTGTCGCGACGCGGCATCCAGCAGGCGGTGGGCAAGCTCCTCTCGCTCGTGGACGAGGACGCAGGTCTCAGCGTCCATTCCCTCCGCCACACCTTTGCCACGCACCTGCTCGACGGCGGCGCTGATCTCCGCGCCGTACAGGAGTTGCTCGGGCACGCCTCGGTGGCCACCACCCAGATCTATACCCACACCAGCGTGGAGCGGCTCAAGGCGGTCTACCAGCAGGCCCACCCGCGAGCCTGACGGACGTGGTCTGACCCCCACCGGAGACGTGCCGACGGTCGCCGTTGGTGCGCACGAGCTTCCGGCTGGCCTGGTGGGGATCGGGTAGCACGCCGACGGGCGAGAACGTAGTGTGCTGAACGATGCGCCCCGTTCTTGCACCTGGTCGACCTGTGCAACTCGAACAGCTCCCCCTTGTTCTGGCCGTCCTTGTCGGGCTCGCCGGCTCTGCCCTGATAGTCGATGCCTTCCTTGGCGAGAGAAACGATACTCCTCTCGCCGAGCGCCGCCGCCGCGTTCGCGCCGAGCGGCACCGCCTGGGTGAGGGCCTGGTCGGGCTCGGCGTGCTCGCTGCCGCCGCCGGCCTTGCTGGTCGCGACAGTTGGCGCTTCGGCACCCTCATGATCATGGGCGGGGTGGTGCTTCTCCTCCTGGGCGCCGTGCTAAACCACCGATTGCTGGGCGAATTCCTGTTCCATCACGGTGCCGCGCGTCGGCAGTCGGGCGCGGAACCGGCCAGCGGCCCCGCCGGGGCCACCGCGGTACCCGCCGGGGCCACCGCGGTACCCGCCGGGGCCACCGCGGTACCCGCCGCGAGGACCACGGAAAGCACCGCCACAGACGCTCGAGCCGGTGATGGTGATCCGTCTCTCACGCAGGCAGAAGGCGATGGCAACGCACGCGTGGCGAACGATGGCCAGGCGGGGTGAGTAACCATGGAAGCCACGTCCGGCCACTTGCTACCCATTATGATACGGCATGTCCGACAATCTTCCGCGCGTTCGCGCGACAACGATTCTCGCTGTGCGCCGCGACGGCAAGCTGGCGCTCGGCGGCGACGGTCAGGTAACAGTTGGCGAGACCGTCATGAAGTCGAAAGCCCAGAAGGTTCGGTCCCTTCGTGGCGGGACCCTGCTCGCCGGCTTCGCTGGCGCTGTGGCCGACGCCTTCACCCTCTTCGAGAAGTTCGAGGAGAAGCTGGAGCGCTTTCCGGGGAACCTTCCGAAGGCCGTCGTGGAACTGGCCAAGGACTGGCGCAGTGACCGCGTGCTCCGCCGGCTGGAGGCGATGCTCATAGTGGCCGACGTCAACCACGGCTTCATCCTTTCCGGAAATGGCGACGTCATCGAGCCCGATGACGGCATCCTCGCGATCGGCTCCGGGGGGTCATATGCTCTCGCGGCCGCGCGCGCCCTGGCCACGTCCACCGACCTCCCGCCAGCCGAGATAGTGCGCCGCAGCCTGACCATTGCTGGTGAGATATGCGTCTACACGAACACCAACATCACCGTTCTCGAACCGACAGCGTGAGCACGTCCTGATGCCATCCAGCCGAACTGCCCAGGCCGTCGCTCGCCTGTCCGACCTCACGCCCCGACAGATCGTCGCGGAACTCGATCGCTACATCGTGGGCCAGGGTGACGCCAAGAAGGCGGTAGCGATCGCCCTCCGCAATCGCTGGCGCCGTCAGCGCACACCGGATGATATCCGCGACGAGATCGCGCCCAACAACATCATCCTCATCGGGCCAACAGGAGTTGGAAAGACGGAGATCGCCCGCCGACTGGCTCGCCTGGCCGGGGCGCCATTCGTGAAGGTCGAGGCGTCCAAGTTCACCGAGGTCGGTTACATAGGTCGGGATGTGGAGTCGATGGTCCGCGATCTCGTTGAGAGTGCCATCGACATGGTTCGCAACGAGCGCGAGGCCGAGGTGGAGGACCTTGCCCAGGAGCGAGTCGATGAGCGATTGCTCGACCTGCTGCTGCCCATGCCGGCCGACGCCCGGGCACCAGCGGCGGCCACCGCATCCTCCAGCGGCGATGCCGGTGATACCAGCAATGGCAGCGTATTCGTCGTTTCGGCCGCTGGCGATGTCTCCAGCACGCCGGAGGCAAGTGTGGGCCAGGAACGCTACACGCGTACGAGGGAGAAGCTGAAGCAGCTCCTGGTGGATGGGCAACTGGAGCAGCGCGAGATCGAGGTGGAGGTCACCCAGCAGTCGCCACAATTGTTCGACATGTTCGCCCAGCAGGGCGCGCCGGAGGGGATGGAGAATTTCACCGACGCGCTCAAGGACATGATGCCGAAGAGGAAGAAGAAGCGCAGGGTGAAGGTTGCCGAGGCGCGTCGTATCCTGCTCGATGAGGAGCTGGAGAAGCTGGTCGACCTGGACGACGTCACATCGGATGCGATGGAGCGGGTGGAGAAGCTGGGAATCATCTTCCTCGACGAGATCGACAAGATCGCCAGCGAGCGGGGAGGCAAGGGCTCCGGCCCGGATGTCTCGCGCGAGGGTGTCCAGCGCGACCTCCTGCCCATCGTGGAAGGCTCCAATGTCCAGACCAAGCACGGAATGGTGAAGACCGACCACGTGCTCTTCATCGCCGCCGGCGCCTTCCATGTCTCCAAGCCCAGCGACCTCATTCCCGAGCTGCAGGGGCGCTTTCCCATCCGGGTGGAGTTGAAGCCGCTGACCGAGGCAGATTTCGTTCGCATCATGACGGAGCCCGAGAATGCGCTCACCAAGCAGTACGCGGCGCTGATCGCCGCCGAGGGCGCCGAGCTATCGTTCTCGCCGGAAGGCATCGCCGAGATTGCCCGCATCGCTGCCCAGGTGAACGAGCGGATGGAGAACATTGGTGCACGCCGGCTGCACACGGTCATGACGACGCTGCTCGAGGAGTACCTGTTCGAACTGCCGGATCGCGGCACAGCTCCGATCGTGGTGGATCCGGAGATGGTGCGGGATCGCCTGAAGGCGGTGGCGGACGACGAGGATCTGAGGAAGTACATCCTCTGACGCCGTGGCGGTGGCAGCACGAGATGGGTGCCCGGCGCGCCACTTCCCGCGTTCAGGGCGCCACCATCCAGCCAGAGTCTTACGCGGCGACTCCGTTGCCCCCACTCGCGCGACCTCCGGCCGGTGAGCCGCGCTACGACCGGCCGTGGCATCAGTTGCGACACCCGGAGCGTTTCGGGTAACGTACCTGCCTGCTTTTCAAACCTGGTTCCTCCACCATGGCCCGATGCAACACCGAGACCTGATCGCGATCCCCGACTTCACGACCGCCGAGCTGCATCGGTTGTTGGACCTGGCCGAATCCATGCGCACGGGCAGCTACGACCGGAAGCCGCTTGCCGGGAAGTCACTGGCCATGATCTTCATGAAGGCCAGTACGCGTACGCGGGTCTCCTTCGAGGTGGGAACGTGGCAGTTGGGTGGTCATGCCCTCTTTCTCTCGCCACGTGACGTTCAGCTTGGCCGTGGCGAGCCGATCGCCGACACCGCCCGAGTGCTCTCGAGCTATGTGGACGGTATCATGATCCGCACCTTCTCTCACAGTGAGGTTGAGGAGCTGGCCAGTTTTGCTGGCGTCCCGGTGATCAATGGCCTCACCGATCTTCTCCACCCCTGTCAGGTCCTCGCCGATCTGCTCACCGTGCGCCAGCATCTGGGCGGCTGGGAAGGGAAGCGGATCGCCTGGATTGGCGATGGGAACAACATGGCCAACTCCTGGCTCAATGCGGCCTTCAGGCTGGGTTTCGAGCTGCGACTGGCCTGTCCCGAGGGATATGATCCGGACCCGGAGATCCTGGCGCGTGCGCGCGCCGTTGCGCCGGTGACAGTCTATCGGGATCCGGCCGAGGCGATGGACGGAGCGCATGTCGTCAACACCGACGTGTGGACTTCCATGGGACAGGAGGAGGAGCAGGTGCAGCGCGAGAAGGCGTTCGCCGGATATCAGGTGACCCCGTCCCTCATGGACCGCGCCGCCCATGACGCGATCTTCCTCCACTGCCTGCCGGCCCATCGCGGCGAGGAAGTTGCCGCGGAGGTCATAGACGGCCCGCAGAGCCGGGTCTGGGACGAGGCCGAGAACCGGCTACACGTACAGAAGGCAATCATGGCCGTGCTGATGGGCGGCGAGAAGCTGACCTGAAAGCTGGCTGGGGGTCCGCTACCTCAGCCCATATTCCTTACTCCCGACATGACGAAATCGATGCTCTCCGAACAGGCCGTGGCTCCCGACTTCACCCTCCCTGCCGACGACGGCCGGGACGTCACCCTGTCGTCGCTCCGCGGCAAGTGGGTGGTGCTGTACTTCTACCCCAAGGACGACACGTCGGGCTGCACCACCCAGGCGTGCGGCTTCCGTGATGCCTTCCCGCGTTTCGGCGACCTCGACGCGGTGATCCTTGGCGTGAGCCCGGACGGTGTGGAGTCGCACGAGAAATTCAAGGCCAAGTATGATCTCCCGTTCACCCTCCTGGCCGATACCGAGCATGCGGTCGCCGAGCTCTACGGTGTCTGGAAGGAGAAGTCGATGTATGGCCGGAAGTACATGGGGATCGAGCGAACCACCTTCCTCATCGATCCCGACGGCAGGATCGCCCGGATCTTTGCGAAGGTCAAGCCGGCGGGCCACGCCGAGGCTGTCGCCGAGGCTATCGGCGCATAGCGAAGATCAAGAGCAGGTTGGTAAGTATTCGGGTAACAGGCGGGGCACGTCCTGACGGACGTGCCCCTTCGCGTTGTCACGCAGCGGGCACTGGCACACCTAACCACCTGTCGCCGTGTGCTTTGCGACGTTCCGAGCGATCCCGTAAGGCTGTTGCCTTCCACGAGTATCGGTCGTCTTTCGGTCCGAGCAGCAGTCCGTACGCTGCGCGTCCGGAGGGGGCATCGGGGCTCCCATCCTGACCGCGGACGGCTCGTCGTTGGAGCCCGCACGGCGCCCCACTGCCAACCGGAGGACGGTCGATGCCGTTCGCTGCCTTGCTATCCAGACTGACCGACCGCGTACGCCGCAAACGCGTTGCGGCAACCGTTGCGGTTGAAACTCCCACCGGCGTCGGCGGCCCGCCGCGCGATGATGGGCGTTCGCCCGGGCGAGATCGCAACGGCTTTGCCCTCGAGGGCACGATCATAGTGCTGGTGCTTGTGGGCGCACTGATCGGCTTCGCCGCCACCTGGGTGGTCACCATCACCCGTGGCGCCGCCACCGACTACCGCGGTTCACGCGCGTCGTACGCCGCCGAAGCGGGCGCTGACGCGGTGATGGCTCAACTGGAAGTGGCGATGGAGGACGGCGTCATCACCGCCGCCGAACTGGCTGGGCTGACCCTGCCTGAAATGGATGGCTTCACCTTCGAGGACATGGAGGTCACGCGCGATCCGCTGGGCGCCGTGATACGACCCATCAACTCCGGCAACCTGGCCGGGCTCTATGCCATCAACCTGCCGATCGACATCGCCATAGCTGCCCGCGATGCGACGAACAATCGAGGCAGTGTGATGGTCTCGGTCACCGCCCAGTCCATCCCGCTCTTCCAGTTCGGTGTCTTCTACGAGGGCGACCTGGAGATCCATAACGGACCACGGCTGGACTTCGAGGGCTGGGTGCATACCAACGGGAACCTCTACCTCTCGTCCAACAACACATATTTCGCCAGTCGGATCACCACGCCAGGATCGGTGTTCTGGCAACGCAAGGCGTACAGCGATCGGTTGAACGGGGTCTACATAAACAACGAAGCCGGCACGCCGGTCCGTCTCGACTTCGACAGTCGCAGCCTGCCCGATGAGACGGCCTTCCGTTCGGCCAGCCAGTCCAAGTTCAACAGCAGGTTGATGACGAGGGCGCACAATGTGGCGCCTCTCCGTCTCCCACTCTCCGGCCTGCCGGCGGTGGAGCTGATTCGTCCGCGCAACGTGGCTGATGACACCCAGACCAGGGATGTGAAGCTGGCCTGGAAGGCCGACTGGTACATAGACCTGCCCCTGGACGATCCGGTCGGGCTGAAGAACGGGAACACCCTCTGCAGCACCGCCAACCTGCGGAATGCTGCGGTGTCGGTCCGTCCGGCGGGCAAGACACTTCCCGGCATCACGGACTGCAAGTCGATCTTCACGTTCAGGCCGAATGCCTTCCGGGACGGACGTGAGGATATCGGTGTGGACGTGCTGGAGATCGATGTCGGCGCGCTTCGTAGCTGGACCGGCGCGAACACGTCGCGCGAGACGAACATCCTCTACGTCACCTTCACCCGTCCTGACACAACATTTGGCGGGCGGGACTATCCGGCCGTGCGGCTGGTCAATGCCGCCCAGCTTCCCAACCGTATCACGATAGCCACCAATGCGCCCGTATACGTGAAGGGCGACTACAACTCCGTCGGCTGGGAACCGTCGTCCATACTCGGCGACGCGATCACCTTTCTCTCCGAGTACTACGACGAGACGGCGACGGGAATAAAGTGCAGCTCCGACACCAACGACTGCTCCGGCTCCACCGCCAACCGGGTTGCCGGCCCTACTGGCTCGGTGATGAAGGTGTATGCAGCCGTTGCAGCAGGCCACTCAGCCACTCCCTGCGATTACGCAGAAGGTAGCTGTGCGTCACCGCCCTACGGTGGCGGCCTGGAGAACTTCCCGCGCTTCCTCGAGAACTGGGGTAGCAGGACACTGCTCTATCGCGGCTCCCTGGTGTCGCTCTTCGAGAGTGAACAGGCGTCGCGCCACAACTGGGCCTGGCGTACCTACTACAGCGCGCCCATCCGCGACTGGAAGTTCGAGATGCGCTTCCAGCAACCGGACAACCTGCCTCCAGGCACGCCCACCGTGGGCAACGTATTCCAGACCGCCTTCCGGCCGGTGTTCTGATGCGGCATCACCATCGTGGCTTCACCCTGATCGAGATGCTCGTGGTCATGTCCATGATCGGGATCATGGCAGCGATCATCGCCCCGCGGCTACGCGTTTCGCCGCAGCAGCGAGTGCGCGCGGCGGCCGTGCAGCTCGGCCAGGATCTGGATCTGGTTCGCACACGCGCGCTTGCCACACGTCGAGCCGCCCGCGTCGTCTTCAACCTGACGGAGAACCGGTACGACGGCTATCTCGCCGCCGCCGGGGTGACGACATTCACGGAATCGGAGGCCGAACAGGATTCGCTGGGCTCGATGCGCCGGCGGGAGCTTCCGGACAATGTGATCTTCGGTCGGGGTGAGGCGCCGGATGTGCCCGGGTATGCCGGTAGCGGCAGCGTGACCCTGCCCGATGCGCATGCAGAGTTCAACAGCCGCGGGCTGAGCGAGCCATTCGGTACCAGCGGTGTTGTCTACATGACCCACCTGGACGACCCGACATTTGTCGCCGCAGTTGTCGTTACGGCCGGCGGAGCGATGCGTGTGCTCACCTACGACGGGGAGAACTGGCGATGAAACGACGATCCCGAACCTTCAGGAGATCACCCTCCGCGATCCCTCCAGCACGGCGCGATGGTTTCACGCTGGTCTCCGTGATGATGGCTGTCATGCTACTCACTGTCGGCTTGCTGGCCCTGGCACGCACCCAGAGCGTACTGCTCGGAGCTCAGGCCACGGCATCGTCCAGGACTTCCGCGCTGTCCGTGGCCCGGGCGTACATGGAAGAGGTGAGGGCGCGAGATCCATGGGTGCTGACCAGCGAGAGCCAGACACGACTCTCGCTGGATGGTCGAGTGGACGGTGAGGGTCCACTGCGCCGCACACTCTCGGTCGAGGCAGCGCAGGACAACCTGCTCCGCGTCACGGTGACGGTGGCCGGAACCCGCAATGACAAGCCGGTGGAACTGGTCACCTACGTTTACCGGGGGGCCCGATGAACAGCAGCGAACAGTCACGGGCGTCGGTCGTCGTGCGGCCACGACAGCATCTCGAGCTTCGTGCTGGACGGGGTGTGGGAGACGCCGCGACCCGTCGTGGATTCACCCTCATCGAGCTGTTGATCGCGCTCGTGATCGGCGTCATCGTGCTCACCGCGGCCACCTCCGTGGCCAGTTCGATGTTCAGGAACGTCGGCGGCGTGAGGGTGCGCGAGAGCGTGAGCAGGCAGGCCAGGTTCGTGGGCATGTCGCTCGAGCGCGACCTCAGCGAGACAGGCGTTGAGCTCGAGAGCGATATCAGCTTCGGCTCACTGGCTGCACGTGGGGACACGCTATCCATCCTGAGCGTTCCCTTCACCCCGGATATCGCGCCCGTCTATCGACTGGTGGCCCGCGTCGACACGGCACCACTGCTGCCCGCCAACGAGGGCAGTTGCGGCCTCAGGTGCCTCAACCTGCGCGCGCCCACGGCTGGCGGAGCGGTGGAGCTGGAGAGCGGCGACGTGGCCCTTCTCAACGCGGCAGGATCCCGCCGATTGATGATTGTCGACCAGGTCTCGCCGATCGTGGATTCCACCCGCGTGACGATGGTGGACATGGATTCGCTGCTGTTCCGACCGGCCAACTTTGCCGGCGGACTGCTACTGCCGCGCGGCCTCACGTCCGTACAGCGGATGCAGGCGGTCACGTACTATGTGGACAACGGCACGCTCATGCGGGCCGAACGCTTCAAGTCCGATGGTACGCTCGACGGCGCCCCGATGGCTGACGGCGTCGACAGTTTCACTGTGCGACTCGTCTTCACCGACGGCCACGAGGCGTCCGAAGCCAATGGTGCCGACGCCGACGACGAGAACGATTACGATGACATAGTGAGCGTCATCGTACGACTTCGACTGCGTGCCGATTCGTCCGGCGTGAACAAGCCGAAGGATGGTATTCCCGTCACCCGCGCCTATGAATGGCGCTTCTCGCCGCGCAACCTGATCTACGAGCGCAACCGACGACGCTGACCAGGGCGTGCCGGATGTCATCATCACGGGAGAGAGGGGACGAAGGCTCGCTGCCCTCGTCCCCTCTCTCCGGTTGAGCACCCCGCGGCTCGTGGGCCACGCGCGCTAGCCGATCGTTACCATCGCCATGCTGGGCGTCGATCTGGACAGCGGCAGCGTCGACGAGAGCCGGGAGATGCCGGCAGCCCTGGCGGAGCGCCCCGGCTCCAGGTCGGCCACCAGGGCCGCGATGACGCAGCGCGCTCCTCCGTCTCGCCGGATCTCCAGCGGTGTTCGACGGACGTAGCGCTGGCAACTGTTCCGGAAGGCGCTACCGCTTGGGAAATCCAGCGCCAGGGCCACGGAATCCGCGCTCCGCTCGGCGTCCTCGAGTAGCTGCGCGGCTACTATCAGCCTTCCCCAGGTGATGAGCCTCTGTGGCGGCGGGAATCCGGCAGCCTCCAGCCGCGCTGCGAGGGCCCGGCGGCGGATGCCAAGAATGGACGCGAGCTGCTGAGGCGTCAGTCGCTGATGGGCCCTGGTGACGGCGATCAGCGCCGCATCCCTCGCCGTTGGCCGGGCCCGACCCAGCGCGGCGCTCACGAGACCCGTGATGCTGCGTGCCTCCGCCTGCTCGATGATGCTTCGCAGTTGCTCCGGCCGGTCGTCCTGGTCCATGAGAACCAGCCCGTCGACACCGAAACGTCCCAATTCGAACACTGTCTGGATCGACGTTGGCGGCGAGGCGACGTAGAGCACCAGCGTCACTGACGGATGCTGACGACGTAGCCTTCGCAGGTCGCGGAAGCCCTCACTGCCGGTGGCGAAGAGGTCCAGCACCGCCAGCGCGACTCCGTCGCGGGCGCACGCCCGGTGCACCCCCGCCCAGTCCGTGCACTCCACGAGGCCGGAGCGCTTCGCGATGGCGGAGCGCAGACGGTCGGCCTGGACCGGGCTGCTGAGGAGGGTGGCGACGAGAGCCATCGATGATCTGCCGTCGAACGCGAAGCGCGCCTGGCGGCACGATGTGAGATCGTGTCGCCACCGTCGCGCGGTGAATGAGGTACCGATGGTTGACGCCCCACCCTGTCCAGAGTCACGCCGGCCGGTTCGTGCCGCGTCCGGTCGTGCCGCGTCCGCCCGACACACTGGCAGTCATACTGCCATCAAGTCATATTCCGGCCTGACCTCCAGACGGGAGCAAATGCACGATGTCGCAGACGGATTCCACCTCGCAGGCCCTCAAGCGGACCCCGCTTCACGATATTCACGTTGCGCTCGGCGCCCGCATGGTGCCCTTCGCTGGCTTCGAGATGCCGGTACAGTATCCGGCCGGAGTGCTCGCCGAGCACCGCGCGGTACGGACGGCTGCCGGACTGTTCGATGTGAGTCACATGGGCGAGTTCGTGGTTCGTGGGCCGCAGGCGCTGGAATTCGTCAACTACGTGACGAGCAACGATGCCAGCAAGATCGAGGTGGGGCAGGCTCAGTATTCCGCCTTCCTCAGCGATCAGGGCACTTTCGTCGACGACTGCCTGGTCTACCGGATGAGCGACAGCTACATGCTGGTGGTCAACGCGTCCAACGCCGACAAGGACTTCGCCCATATCCAGCCGTACCTGGACCGGTTCGACGCCAGCCTTGAGGACGTGAGCGCGGAGACGGCCCTCCTCGCGCTTCAGGGCCCGTCGGCGCAGTCCGTGCTGTCGCGGCACACCGGCACTGACCTGGACGCCATCAGCTATTACCACTTCGTCACGGGCAACGTGGCCGGTCGTGACGACGTCATGATCTCCCGCACCGGCTATACCGGTGAGGATGGCTTCGAGCTCTATCTGCCGTCCACGATCGCAGCTGATGTCTGGCGCGCCATCATGGCCGACGGTGACGTCCTGCCGGCCGGGCTGGGTGCTCGCGACACGCTGCGCCTGGAGATGGGGCTGTCGCTGTACGGCAATGAGATTGACGATACAGTGCTGCCGTACGAGGCCAACCTGGGCTGGATCGTCAAGCTGGCCAAGGGAGATTTCGTCGGACGCGACGCGCTGGTGAAGGCAAGGGAGGCTGGAGTCAGCCGGAAGCTGGTCGGTTTCACCTTCGACGAGCGGGCTATCCCACGCCACGGTTACCCGGTGTTCTATGAAGGCGAGCCGAGCGGAGTGGTCTGCAGCGGCGCCATGAGTCCGAGCGTCGGCATCCCGATCGGCACGGCCTTCCTGCCGCTGGCTGGTGCCGTGGAGGGCACGGCGTTCGAGGTCGAGATTCGGGGCAAGCGTGTCCCCGCCCGCGTCGTGAAACCCCCGTTCTACAAGGACGCGTCTCACCGGTGACCAGGTCGGTGCCGATGCGTGTCGCCGTGCTGACCATCTCCGACACAGGTGCCCGCGGCGAGCGAACTGACCTCTCCGGGGAGCGCTGCACCAACTGGGTGGTACGGCGGGGCGGGCAGGTGGTGGACCGGGCCATCGTCGCCGATCAGAGCGTGGACATCGTACGGCAACTCCTCACGTGGTGCGACGAGGGCATTGCCGACCTGGTGCTGACCACCGGCGGAACGGGGCTCTCCGCGCGCGACGTCACGCCGGAGGCCACGCGAGCCGTGATCGACGTCGAGGCGCCGGGTATCGCCGAGGGCCTGCGCCGTGACGGTACATCAGCAACGCCGATGGCGGTGCTCTCCAGGGGTATTGCCGGGGTGCGTGGCCGCACCCTGATAGTGAACCTCCCCGGCTCTCCTTCCGGCGTCACCAGTGCCCTGACGAGCCTCGACCCGATCGTGGACCACGCATGCGACATCGTGGCCGGCCGCCCGGGCGGACATGCCGGTTATCAACAGTCCCCGTCGGTTGACGATCCTGCGGCGAGGAAGGGATGAAGGTCCTCCTCACGCTGACCGACGTCGAGCCCGCAGTACGACTGAACGCGATGTTGGAGGAGATCGGCCACGGGACGGAGTTGGCGTCGCCGCTGGATGACATTCGAGCCACGCTCGAGCGCACCAGGCCCGATCTGCTGATACTCACGGGTGGTCTTGTCGACAGCTATTACCTGCAACTGGCGCGTCTCCAGTTGTGGGAAGGCGGGGCGGTGGTCGGACTCGCCGAGCGTGATGACGCCGAACTTCGGCAACGCCTGCGCGTGCTCGGCTTCGCCGACGTGCTCTCCAAGACGCTTCCGGTCGAGGATCTGTTCGAGGGGATACGACGGGTGCTGGAGCGGCAACGCCTGTCACGCGAGACCGGGCTGATTGGCCAGTCGGAGCCCATCCGCGAGGTTCTCGTGAAGGTGGAGCAGATCGCCCCGGTGTCGAGCACCGTGCTGGTGGAGGGAGAGAGCGGTACCGGCAAGGAGCTGGTAGCTCGGGCCATTCACCGTCTTGGCCCTCGCCGGTCCAGGCCATTCATTGCCGTGAATGTCGGGGCACTGCCCGACACCCTGTTGGAGAGCGAGCTGTTCGGGCATGAGAAGGGTTCGTTTACCGGGGCCGCGGAGCGACGTATCGGTCGCTTCGAACTCGCCCATACGGGAACCCTCTTCCTGGACGAGATCGGGGACATCCCGCCGTCGACGCAGGTGAAGCTGCTGCGTGTGCTGGAGAGCCGCGAACTGACGCGAGTTGGCGGCACCCAGGTCATACCGGTGGATGTACGAGTCGTGGCGGCGACCAACCGGCCCCTCCGCGATCAGGTGGCAGAGGGATCCTTCCGGGCCGACCTCTACTACCGGCTGAACGTCCTCCACGTCTACCTGCCGCCACTGCGCGAGCGGAAGGATGATGTGCCGCTGCTCGTGCGCACCTTCGTACGGGATCTGTCGCGTCAACACGACCGTCCGTTCCACGGCATCTCAGCCGAGGCAATGCAACTCCTCCAGGAATATGCGTGGCCAGGCAATGTCCGTGAGCTACGGAACCTGATCGAGAGCATGGTGGTGCTCGCGCCCGGCCGGGAGATCCAGGCGGCGGACATTCCCAGCGCCATTCGCGAGGGCGGCGAGGGAGTGAGACTGCTGCCGGTCCGCATCTCGAGGGTGGAGCAGGAAGCGGTTGTCGGCGCGCTGGGTGGCCGGGAGTTGGAGTTCATCCTGCGAAACCTGGTGGAACTCAAGCTTCAGGTGGAGGAACTTCGCCGGCGGCTCGACGAGGAGCGGTTGCGGAGAGCGGAGTGGGCCAGCGAGGTACATGTTCCGGTGTCAGGAGTCCACGGGCTGGAGGCGGGGTTGGAGTCGGCGATGTCCGGCGGGATCGGCCCCAGCGACGTTCCGATGCCGTCGAACGCCATCGTTCTCAAGGCAGGGATGCCGATGGCGGATATCGAGCGAGCGGCGATAGAGGCAACGTTGCGGGAGACGCGCGGCAATCGGCGTCGGGCCGCCGAACTCCTCGGGATTGGTGAGCGGACCCTTTACCGGAAGCTCCGGGAGTATCAGCCCGAGCTTGCCGACGAAGAATCAGCTTGACGGCGGAGCCGGCTGGTGTATTATGGGGCACCGATTACATGGATGAGCCCGCCCCGTACGACCCTGATCTGACCGGCCGCGTCCGACAATCCATCGCTCCCACCCACGCTTACTTGTCGTCACCAGCTAACGCATCGGCTGCGAGCATCCTCTCAGCGAGTACGATCCCGCTCCAGCGCGCCGAGGAACTCCTGACCTCGTTGCCCGGAGTCATCTCGGCGCGCATCATGGCCGATGGGGCCGGCTCGGTGAGCGAGATACATGTCCTGACGTCGCTGGATGTCGCGCCCAAGCAGACCGTTCGGAACATCGAGAGTGCGTTGATCGCGCACCTGGGCATGCGAGTGGACCACCGCAAGATCTCGGTCGCGACGACGATGGAGCCGCCGCGACCCCATCTGCACGCCGAGGCGGGCGGTCTCGCGACGGCTGGGGTGGCGGACGGTGCTGCGGAGCCCGTGACCGACGGTCGCCGGTTGTACTTCGAGGACGTGGAGGTGCGCCGATCACGGAGCCGGGGAGTGAGCTGCCGTGTGACGTTGCGCAAGGGTGAGGCGTCCTACTGTGGCGAAGCCGAGGGGATGGAGAACGAGCGCTCGAGGGTTGACCTTGCGGCGCGAGCCACGCTCCAGGCGATAGTGGAAGCGGAGGGGATGCAGGGCCGGCTGTCAGTGGACGGAGTGCAGATCATCCCGGCCTTCGGACGTGAGTTTGTTTTTGTGGCCATCGCGGCGCGGATGGAGCGGATGAATGCGCTTCTGACAGGTACCTGCGAGACCCGGGATAGCCTTGAAACGGCAGGCGCGCTTGCCGTGCTGGACGCAACCAACCGGTGGCTGGCGCACGGGCAGTAAGACAGAGGATTGGCTGCACGTAGCCGGCTGCGAACTGCATCCCTTCGACCATATCAAGACCAGAACCACAAATTCCCCCCGTCCCGGCTGAGCGAAGCTGAGCGGGCAGGCCATGTGATACGAGCGGAGCTTTCCTGATCTAGCGCGCTGCAAGGCGCGACTGACCGAAAGGGAGGTGACGCAAGATGACGCTTCTGGCCGAGCTCATGGGCATAATTACTTCGTTTGCCCTCGGAGAACTGCAGACGTGGACCTGATTACCGGGTCGGGGGTCCCATTTTTATGACGCGGCGAGTCGAAGCATATGTCGCGGTGATCTGCGTGATGGCGCTCGCTTCAATAGCGGGCGTCATTGCGCTGAGTCCGCCAAATGTCCGTGAGCATCTCCCATCTGCGGCTTGTTTTGCCGCGCTTGGAGTGCTCGCGCACATGCTTGCGCATCGATTGCCACGTGGCGCGAGCGGCTCCATCGCATTCTTGCCGTTTCTGGCGATTGTGCTCGTCACACCGAGTTGGGCGGCGCTTCTGGCTGTCGGCGGAGCAATGGCAAGTGTCGAACTGTTCAATGGGAAGCAGCCAATAAAGAGCGTATTCAATGTCGCGCAGGTAACCCTCGCAGTCGCAACGTGTGTGATCGTCTATCAACTATTGGGCGGAGAACCACTTCGAGATCGGCATGATGTCACTCTTATGGCGACAATCAGTTTCTCGATCGGCTTCCTCCTTTTTGTGTTGGTAAACACGTTCGCAGTGAGCGGCGTAATTGGCGTAAGCGAAGGCAGGCCACTTCTACAGATCTGGCGCAGTAACACGCGTCGGTCTCTCGTGTACGATCTCTTGTCATTGCCATTTGTCTTCGTCTTCGCTGTTATCTATCTCGAGTACGGCATCGGCGGCGCCGCGATCCTCGCGTTGCAGATGCTCGGCGTTCGACAGCTTTACAAGACGAATTGGCAGCTAGCCAAGACCAACCAGGACTTGCTGCAACTCATGGTGGCGGCGATAGAGGCGCGAGATCCTTACACTTCAGGGCATTCAAGACGAGTCGCGCAATACTCACGTATGATTGCTCGGGCCATTGGGCTTCCCTCGCGTCAGGTGGATCGAATCGAAATCGCGGCGCTATTACATGACGTGGGCAAGATCCATGAGAACTTCGCTCCGATCTTGAGAAAGCCATCACGCTTGACTCCCGAGGAGGCTGCCATAATGCAGACTCACCCCCTAAAGAGCGCAGAACTCGTGGAGCATGTGACGGAATTTCGTGATTTGGTCGAGATTGTGCGTCACCACCATGAGAATTGGGATGGATCCGGGTATCCTAGCGGTCTTTGCGGTCAGGAGATTCCGCTCGGAGCGCGAGTCATTATTTTCGCGGACACCGTCGACGCCATGACATCTGATCGGCCATACAGGGCAGCGCTCGGTGAAACCCAAGTTCGAGCGGAGCTCCGCCGGATGCGGGGGATCCAATTCGATCCCCAGATATGCGATACGCTCCTTTCTAGTCCACTCTTCCACGACATTTTCCGAACGCAGCCGCGCGGTCATTCTACTGCTACCGAGTTTGAGGCGAGTCCTGTACCTTACTTGGCTGCCGCACCTCCTACTCGCGCGGTTGGCTGACCGGCGCTCGCTGGGTGAGCCACTGGGGTAGTGATGACCGCTCCCGCCTAAGTACCGCGAAATTCTGCGCTAGGTCGCTCGCACGCTGTGAAGCTCCCGCTCGCTTATGTGCGAGGTACAGTGTATGTGCTGCGAAGTCTTGGCCCCCGAAGGGTAATGTGATATTCAGGGCTGCTTCGTACTCCGCCAGCAGATCGGGCTCAAGGTCGACATGCCCCTCTGCGAGAAGACACGCGACAAAGATCGCGTAGCCTTCCGTGCGGCGGCGCGACACCTGATCCGTTCCGAGCATGTCTCTGTGCAAGTTTGCGAGCGATCGAGCAGCTGGCGTATCGCCGTTCAAGAGCGCGATCCGTGCGCCGACACGACAGATGCTTATATCGGCTGCTGATTCCTCCATGCGTTCCGCCCAATAGCGAGCCCGCTCATACCACTCGGTTGCGTGAGGAACATCTGAAATTGAGATGTTCAGTGTCGCCAGTATATCGGCAGCATTGGCGGCGGCGCTCGCCATTTGCCAGCGAATGGCAACCTGATATGCCTCTATGGCAGAGACGAAAGCCTCGTCGATTAACCCAGCAGTGCGGAACGGTGTGGTAGAGTTCCGAAGTGAGGAGGCCAAGCCCATAGCATCGTTGCGCTCACGCATCAGCGCGATGAGCGCTTCAGCTGCCGCTACTGCCGTATTGATATCACCGTACGCATTATGGTATATCATATTGACGCGCAGTCGGGCAGCCAACTCGGCGGTTTGAGATGCTCTCAAATCTTCACTCATCCGATAAATGCGCTCCGCTGCGACTCCATCGCACAGGTTGTCGGCGAAGACTAATGCGAGTCCTGCTGCTCGAAGCCTATGAGCAAGTGGCGCATTGCGATCGTGACTGCAGGATTCGGCAGCCAAGAGTAGTGGTGGTAATGCGTCATCGGTACGCCAGCGTGCCTCAAGCAGGCTAAGTTCTTCGTCGCTGTGACGGCTTTCCCATGGTCGAATCCTTAGGCGAAGTTCGAGGAATTCGGGCATCACTTCGCGGGCTTTATGCCAGTGCCCTGCGCTTCGGAGGGCTGCCACACGATGTCCAAGCATCTCGAGCCGCTGCTCGTCCGTCTCGCACAGATCCAGCGCGCGCTCGTAAACCTCCGCCGCCTCCGTCGGAAGTCCCACCTCGACCAGTTGCGCCGCGCATGAACGCACCAGGTTGAACGCGCGCTCGGGTTCCCCTGCCTCCAGCCACTGCTGCGCACAGTCCCAGAGTAGCGCTGCCGATTGTGAACGCTCTATCTCGGCCTGCAGTACCTCCGCCGCACACCGGTGCAGTAGCTGGCGCGTCGGATCGGCCAGGCGCGATAGGGCCGCCTGGGCGATCAGGTCGTGGCGACAGGGAATTCCGTAGCCGCCCGTCGCCACCAGGCCGTGCTCGGAGAGTCGCGCGACGCTGTCCACCAGGTCATGACGCTTGTGCTCGAGTACCAGTTCGAGACGCTCGAAGGTCGCCGCCTTGCCAAGCACCGCGCAGGCCTGGAGGGTGCGCAGTGGTAGATCGTCCAGCCTGCTCACTCGCTGGTCGATGAGCACCGAGAGCGAGGTCGGTGCCCTCAGTTCGCCGGTCTCTATCCAGTGCACCGCCAGGGCACGTACGAAGAATGGGTTCCCCTCGGCTACGTGCACGCTCCAGTCGCGAAACATGGGCGGTGCGCTCGTCCCCCTCGTGACCGCCGCGAACAGCGTTAGCGAGTCCTCCTGCGACAGCGGAGGTAGTCGATACAGTTCCAGTTGTGGCGATGGACGCGAGGGTGCCGCTGGAGTGGCGTGCGGCAACCGCGATGTCAACACGAGCATCACTCGCCGCTCGTCCACCCAGTCGATGAGGTCGCGCAGCACGCGCCACGACTGCCCGTCCAGCCAGTGTGCGTCCTCCACGCACAGCAGGAGCGGTGCCTCCTCGGCCACCGCGTCGACCAGATCCAGTATCGCCTGACGCACCCCGGCAAAGAGCAGCTCCGCTTCCCGCGTCGCCGGGCTCGGCTCCAGTACCGCCGGATCATGCTCCGTAAGGCGACGTAGAAATTCCATCGATTCCGGCGAACAGCCGATCCCGCCGGGAAGGCTCAGTAGCGCCGGCACCAGATCCATGAACAGTGATAGCGGACGGTCAGTATCCCGCGGCTGGGATACCACCCGCTCCATCCGCGCTCCCTCCAGGGTCGCGAGTTGCGCGAACTCCGCCGCCAGGCGGCTCTTGCCGATCCCCGCCTCGCCCCACAGCAGCACCGCCCTGCCATGTCCGCGACGTACGTCCCGGAAGCGCTCGTGGAGAAATGCCACGCTCTCCCCACGCCCCACGAAACAACTCTCGGCCACCGCCAACGATGTGGGCGGACGGAGGCGATCGGCAATCCGGCGGCGGAGGACCGATGCAGGCAGCCGTAGTTCCGACCGGGCAGCGTCCGAACCCGCGACAGCTCCCCCCACCTCATCCAGATAGCCGTCCAGGATTGTCAGCGCCGCGCGCTTGCTGCCGGTCAGGGCCGTTGCTTCGGCGAGGGCGAACGTCGCCTCCTCGTTCAACGGGTCGAGTTGGAGGCACTTCCGCGATAGGATCTCCACGGCGCCCCAGTTGCCACGTCGACGCTCATCGAGCATCACGGAGAGTACGGCTCGCCTGAGAGTGCTGTGTATCTGGCCACGCTGCTCCTCCAGCCAGATCGAGAAGCTGGCCGAGAATTCGGGCGCGTAGCCGGCGAGAAATTCACCGAATGGTTGATCCGGACGGAGGAGCGCGGCTATCGACGGGCTCTCAGGGTCGCCGAAGAGAAGTTCGTCATGGACGACGTGCTCCAGCGGAAGCCGCACCTGACTGCCGTGACTCTCCACGGGTGCTCCGAGCTGGCGAAGCTTGTAGAGAGCCTGGCGGAGGTTGTGCCGGGCACGCGCATCAGATGTCGCCGGCCACAGCAGGTCGACAAGCTGTCGTCGCGACACGGGTCGCCCGCGCGCAAGCGTAACGACGAGCATCAGGGCGAAGGCCATTTCGGCCTCCGGCCCCAATCGCTCAGCCCCCACCTCGATGATACACTCGCCGATCGCTCGCAGGCGCACCATTCTGCCTCCCGGCGTCGCAGATCCACCCCAGGTCGACGGCCAACCCGACGCCGCCGTCGTACTCAGTCGCTCCGAGGCGTCAGCGGTGCGTCAGCGACGGTCCCTCAACGACGCTGACGCACCGTCCGGGGACAGGCCGTCAGCCACCCTCGAGCGGCAGCAGACGCTCCACGCTGATCCCTTCCGCCTCGCCCTGGAAGTTGATCACCACACGGTGACGCAGCACGGCCAACGCAACGCTCCGTACGTCTTCCAGGTCGGGCATGGCGCGGCCGTCCATTGCTGCCCGCGCCTTCGCGCCGAGCACCAGGTACTGCGACGCACGGGGACCGGCGCCGTAACTCACATAGCGTTTCACCTCGGCACTCGCCTCGGGCTCCTCGGGACGGGTCGCACGGGCCAGGCTCACCGCGAGCTGCACGACCGAGGGCGGCGCGGGGAGGCGGCGGACCAGACGTTGCAGGTCGATCAGCTCGGACGCGCTCAGGACGGCCTTCACTTCCATGTCCGTGTCGCCCGTTGTCGCCGTGACGATGCGCTCCTCCTCGTCACGTGTAGGGTAGCCCAGCCGGAGCTCGAACATGAACCGGTCCAGTTGTGCTTCCGGCAACTGGTACGTGCCTTCCTGCTCGATCGGGTTCTGTGTCGCGAGGACGAAGAAGGGATGCGGCAGGCGGTGGGTCTTGCCAGCCGTCGTCACGCTGTGCTCCTGCATGGCCTGCAACAGCGCCGCCTGTGTCTTGGGTGGCGCGCGATTGATCTCATCGGCCAGGACGACATTGGCGAACACCGGTCCGCGGACGAAACTGAAGCTCCGTCGGCCGGTCGCGTGATCCTCCTCGAGTAGCTCCGTGCCCGTGATGTCGCTGGGCATCAGGTCAGGTGTGAACTGCACACGCGAGAAGCTCAGTTCCAGCGTCTCGGCCAGCGTCTGGACGAGCAGCGTCTTGGCGAGCCCGGGCACGCCGACCAGCAACGCGTGCCCGCCCGCGAGCACCGCGGCGAGAAGGTTGTCGACGATGGCGTGCTGGCCGATGATGCGCTGGCCGATCTGCTGCATGAGTGCCGTACGAGCAACGGCGAGCTGGTCGAGCAGTTCGATGTCGCGAGACTCGTCGACCGATTGCGATGAGAGCTGACTGGCCACGTGGAAGACAGGGTTGGGGTCGCCGGAACATAACGTCCGCGTCTCCCCCTGGGGAACCATGGTCGCGTCCATCTGCTCGTCACGAGTACCGTGCGCGGCGGGCTCCTGGCGGGCTCCTGGCGGGCTCCTGGCGGGCTCCTGGCGGGCTCCTGGCGGGCTCCCGGCGGGCTCCCGACACACTCCGGACCGTCGTGCGCCCTGCCCCCTGACATGCCCCTGCTCACGATCGCACCGACCCGCGCGGGCCGCTTCCGGCCGCGCTCAGGGCAGCGTGAAGCCGTGTCTCAGCTCGATCGGGTTGTTGCTGCTACGGAGGCTGGCGACGACGGTGAACGAGCCAGCCGAGCCGGTCGGAGGCGCCCATCGCTCCGTGTATTCGGTCGTCTCACCAGCTCCCAGCAGCTTGGTCTGGACGGCCGAGGTGAACATGCGGTCGTGGCTCCAGCGCCAGACCTCCCGGCCGGCTGCATCCAGTATCACGACTTCATGGGTCTGCCCGTCCGGGAAGCTCAGCTCGAGTCGCTTTTCCGTGGCGTTGGTGACCCGGAGGGCGAACTCCACATCCCGGCTGGCCTCAGGCCGTCTGACAGCCACGTCGAGTGTGGCGGCAAGGTCTCGCAGCGTCGTGTCTGCCATGGCCACGTCGGCCGGCGGTACTTCAGCGGAACGCGACAGAGGGCCGCACGCGAAGACGAGTGCGGAGGCGCAGAGCAAGGGGACGATGAGCCGGCTGTGCATGGGCCTGCGGTAACGGGGCGGGGCTCGCGCAGTCCGCGTCGGGGGGTCACGGATGCTGTGGGCGCGAAGTTATCAACATTGAGACGCCCCGTCAAGGAGTGAGTAACGGGTTAAGTACTGTGGAGAACTGCACTTGCCTGCTCTCGCGTACTCTTCGTCGTATCTTCGGGCGACAGGCTCTGGTTCGCTTGCGAAAAATTTCACAAGCTCCTAGATTCCCGCCGCAATGATGGATGAGCCTGGGCATCAGGATGGACCGGATCGGGGCAACGGCCCCGACTCCGGCGAGGCTCGGAATGAGGTCGTCGGAACATCGGTGACTGCTTATGCCGGCTTCGGGATGCAGTTCGCGCTTTCCATCGTCGTCTCGGCCTATGCGGGGCAGTGGCTGGACCGACGCTTCGGCACGGAGCCATGGCTCCTGCTGTCGACCATCCTCATGGGAGCCGGCGGCACGTTCTACAGTATCTACCGGAAGCTCATGGCAGACCTGCGGCGAGAAGAAGAGGCGCGTAAACGATGACTACCAGGAGAGCTGTCGCCATCTATGCGGCCATCTCGGTAGTGATTCTTGCCGTCGGTACCTGGATCTTCGCCGCGTTCTTTCCGGCACCCACGGAGCGGCGAGCCATCCATATCAGCGCCGGCATTGCCTTCGTCGTCCAGATCGTTGGTTTTCTCGCCGCCCGCCACACTCGCGGCACCAACCCGTTCGCCGGATTCGGAATGGGCATGTTGCTGCGCTTCGTCACACTCGCTCTCTACGCCTTCCTCGTCGTCGACCAACTCGGGCTGCCAACTTCGGCGGCCCTGTTGAGCCTGGCGACGTTCTTCTTCGTATCGACCCTGGTCGAACCCCCGCTGCTGAAGCCATGACCTTCTCCGGCGTTCTCGCCCTCACCGCCCTCCTCCTCGCCGCCGCGCCGGCTCCGGCCGTCGCGGAGTCCGCACCACAGTCGTTCAGCGTTGGCGCCATGCCGGCCCTCGTTCTCCAGGCCATGGTCGCACCCGAGATCGCATCGCGGCCCGGCGAATCGGTGGGCGCTGCCGTGAACCGCGTCGAGGCCGACGCGATGGAGCAGTCAGGCAATGGGGCGGTCGAGCGGGTGGACATCATCACCCCGCACATCACCGACTCTCACGAACTCGAGCTGCCCTACTGGAAGGCGCCGTTCTACAAGGCGGTGCACCTGCCGCGCTGGAAGCCGGTGATGATCGGAGGCTTCGCGGTGGATCTCTCGCCCACGAAGCACGTCGTCTTCATCCTGCTCGCCGCCGTGCTCACCATGCTGACGCTCGTTGGTGCGGCTCGTGCTCACAGCCGGGATCACCGTGAGCGGGGTGTGCCGAAGGGCTTTGCGGGCGGCCTCGAGGCCATGGTCCTCTACCTCCGCGAGGAGGTCGTGATGAAGAACATCCCGCACGGTGGCGCGCGGTACGTGCCGTTCATCCTCACGCTGTTCTTCCTCATTCTCTTCGCCAACCTGCTGGGTCTGATCCCTTACGGGTCCACGGCCACCGGGAACATCTCCGTCACGGCGACGCTGGCGATCGTCACCTTCATCGTCGTCGAGGTCGCCGGCATGCGCGCGCTCGGCGCCGGTTACCTGAAGACGATCTTCTACTGGCCCAGCGACATGCCGATCGCGATCAAGCTGCCCATGACGCTGATCATGACGCCGGTCGAGATCGTGAGCAAGCTGACTAAGCCGTTCGCGTTGGCCATCCGACTGTTCGCCAACATGACCGCCGGGCACATCGTCGTCCTGGCGCTGATCGGGCTCATCTTCAGCTTTGCCAGCATCGCCTCCGCGGCCCCATTGCTGATGGCCGTCGCGATCATGATGCTGGAGATCTTCGTGGCCTTCCTGCAGGCCTTCATCTTCGCCCTTCTGTCGTCTGTCTTCATTGGCCAGATAGTCGAATCCCACTGACGTCGTACAGATGTCTGGAGCAGGTGCAGTGCATCGCGAGCCAGCGCACTCCCGGCGCGCGATACCGTACCCGGCCGGATGGTCGGGAAAGCTCGTTGAGCCCCGGGGCTCGCTGACGGGCAGCGTGGTGGCCTGGCCGCCGACGCGGAGTGACACCGGATCAACCGCACTACCACAGACAGGACACTGAAAATGACCTTCGAGATTCTTCCGCTGCTACAGGCGGCGACCGAGACCGCGTCCAACAACAACGTCGGACTTTCCCTCATCGGCGCCAGCCTGGGTGCCGGCCTCGCCGTGATTGGCGCGGGCCTGGGCATTGGCCGCATTGGCGGCCAGGCGGTGGAGGCCATGGCCCGCCAGCCAGAGGCCGCCGGCCGCATCCAGACCGCCGCCCTCATCCTCGCCGCTCTGATCGAGGGCGTCGCGCTGTTCGGCGCCGTCATCGCCTTCATGATCGCAGGCAAGTTCTAGTTCCGGTGTGCGGGGTCGGCCCCGGGGTCGACTCCCGCTCTCCTCTTCCATTCGTCCTCACTGTCATGCGTCTGCCGCGCGTAACGCCGCTCTCGCTCCTCCTCCTTCCGCTCCTCGCCACCGCCGCCACCCCGGCGCTCGCGCTGGCCCAGGAAGGTGGGGAAGCCGCACGTGTCAACCTCCTGTCGCCAAATGTGGGGTTGATGTTCTGGACGCTCATCATCTTCGTCCTCCTCCTCTTCGTCCTCGCCAGGTTCGCCTTCCCGCCCATGCTCGCCGCCGTGGAAGCACGGGAGCAGGCATTGCTGGATGCGATCGAGGGCGCGAAGGCCGACCGTGCCGAGGCCGCCGAACTGCTGGCGAAGCATCGGGCCGAGATGGATAACGCCCGGGTGGAGGCTCAGCGCCTGATCGCCGACGGGCGTGCCGCTGGCGATCGTCTGCGTGCCGAGATGCTCGAGCAGACCCGCGTGCAGCAGCAGGAGCTGCTGGACCGGGCCCGCCGGGACATCGAGGCGGAGCGTGACCGCGCCATCGCCGAGCTCCGTCGCGAAGCCGTCGAACTGGCCATCGCCGGTGCGAGCAAGGTCATGGACCACAACATGGACGACGCGACGAACCGCAAGCTGATCGATCGCTTCCTCTCCTCGTTGCCCACCACCGCCACGCCGGCTCTCTGATGCGCGAGTCGACGATCGCCCGCAACTACGCGGACGCCCTGCTCGCCCTGGCCCGTCGCGCCGACGACACCGTGGGTTGGGGAAGATTGATCGGCGACGTCGCGGCGGCGGTGGAGCGCGATGAACGGCTCTTCCGCTTCCTGGAGGCGCCGCAGATAGACGCCGGCCAGAAGAAGGCAGTGTTCGCTCGCGCACTCGCCGACCGGGCCCCACGACTGTTCGTTCTCTTCATCGAGAAGCTGATCGACAACCGGCGGCAGATGCTGCTGCCGGCCGTAGCGGTCGAGTACAACAACCTCCTGGACGAGGCATCGGGGCGTGTGCATGCGCACGTCACCGTCTCCCGTGACATCGGTGACGCTGGTCGTGATTCCATCGCTGCTCAGCTCTCACGCAGTCTCGGCAAGGAGGTCATCCCTCATGTCGTCATCAATCCGACCATCCTTGGCGGTGTCGTCGTACGGGTCGGTGATACCGTGATGGATGGCTCCGTTCGCCGTCGCCTTTCCACACTTCGTCGGCAGATGCTGAAAGGTACGCGCTAGCGCGTAGCGGCATCATTGACCACGATAAGGGGGCCGGGCACCGAAGGATGGTGGGTCGGCCCCATGTCGCAGACAGCCTGGTTCCTCTCACTGCTCGTCGATGCTTCCCACCCTCGCCTTCGCGTTCCTCCAGGCAACCTCGCCGGCCGGTGGCGACACCACGGGCTACTGGCAGCAGCGCGCCTCCTACAGCATCGTTGCGACCCTCGATGAGGCAGCCTCGGCGCTTCACGCGACAGGCACGCTGGTCTACGTCAACAATTCGCCAGACACGCTCCACGAGTTCTACGTTCACCAGCACCTGAACGCCTTCCGGCCGGGATCGGCGTGGAGCGCGGTGGACGAGCGGGAGGGGGTTCAGCGGTTCCAGAAGCTGGAGGAGCCCGACTTCGCCTATGAGCGCTTCACCGCGCCGCCACGCTTTGACGGCGTGCCAGTGCCGGCGACATACCCCGGCGCTCCGGACAGCAGTGTCGCCCACTTCGTCCTGCCGCGACCCCTGATGCCCGGCGACACGCTACGGGTGGAATTCGAGTGGGACGCGCGACCGTCCACCCTGCCGCGTCGTCAGGGGCGGCGCGGCAGGAGCTACGACTTTGCGCAGTGGTTTCCGAAGGTGGCGGTCTACGACCGTGGAGGCTGGGAGCCGAATGCACTCCGGCCCGCGGGCGAGTTCTATGGTGAGTTCGGAGACTTCGACGTCACCCTCCTCCTCCGCGATGACCAGGTCCTGGGCACCACCGGTGTCGTCGTGGCCGGCGATCCGGGGTGGCGTCGGGTCCTGCAGTGGGGCGTCGTGGCTCAGCAACCGACGGCGTACAGCGACGTGCCCCCGACGCCCGATGTGGCGGTGCCGCCGGGATATCGTGCCGTGCGCGTGCTCGCCCGCGATGTCCATCACTTCGGCTGGTCGGTCTCGCCCGATTACCGCTACGAGGGCGGCTATTACCTGCGGCCGAAGCCTGCTGGCCCTACCCGCTGGACCACCTGGGACAGCGTGGCCGTGAACGTTCTCTACCGGCCGGGTGACGAGGCGCAGTGGGGACAGGGACAGGTGGTCGCACGCACGACGACTGCGCTGAACTGGTTGGAGTCCATCTACGGACCCTACGCATATCCGCAGATGACGGTGTTGCACCGCATCGAGGGAGGCGGGACGGAGTTCCCCATGATGCAGATGAATGGTTCGCCGTCGCAGGGGCTCATCCTCCATGAGGGTGGACACGTCTTCACCTATGGCATCCTGGCCAACAACGAGTGGCGTTCGGGATGGATGGATGAAGGACTCACCTCTTACCAGTCGGCCTGGTTCGCCCGCGCCACGCCGCAGGATCGGACTGCCGTGCCGTCGCTGCCGCAGCGCTCGACGGGCACGGGCTACGCCCGCCACCGCCTGGTTCCAGCGCCGACGTTCAACGCACTCCTCGGCCAGACGAGGCTCGAGTTGATGGGGCGTGCCGAGCCGCTCGGTACCAGCGGACCCGATTTCAGCGAGTATGCCATCTACAGCAACATGGTATACAGTCGCGCCGAATTGATGTACGGGGCACTGCGGGACGTGATGGGTGACGACGCATTCAGGGAGTTCCTGCGCACCTACTACGCGCGTTGGGCCCTCCGCCATGTAGACGAGGCCGCGATGCGCGCGGCCGCCGAGGACGCCCACGGTGCGCCGCTGGGCTGGTTCTTCGGACAGTGGGTACACCGCACCGGGGTGGTGGACTACGCTCTGCGTGACGTGAAGGTGCAGCGGGATGGTGACGAGTGGCTCACGACGGCGACGGTCGCCCGACTCGGTGACTACTGGCATCCCATGCCGCTCGGTGTCCAGGTGGATACGGGGTGGGTGATCATCCGAGGGTCGCCCCTGGCCACGACCCAGAAGTTGACCGTCCGCACGTCGACGCAGCCGATATCGGTCCGGCTCGACCCGTACCACAGCACGCCGGATTGGTACGCGCCGAACGATATCGACGTACGTTTCCCGCGCCTCGATCGCGCAACTTCGGTGGTGGTGCCAGACTGGCCGTTCCTCGATCAGCGGCTGGCCAATCGATACGTGACGGAACTCGCTCCGCTGGCCTGGTACGGCCGTTCCGACGGCGCGGTGGGAGCGTTCCGGGTGCGCAGCAGCTACCAGGGCCTCTATGACCGGCGCGAGGCCGGGCTGGGTGTGGCTACCCGGTCGCGCGCTTCCTCCCAGCCGGCCGGCGGCGCCACCAGTTCTCCGTCGGAACTCTCCAGGCTGCAGGCCTGGGCAACCGTGGAGAACCCTATCCTCCCGGGGCATGGGCGACCCTTGATGGGAGCTCGCGCCGGGCTCTGGCTGCTGGACGGAGTGGCCATGGCATCGGTTGGCCAGACATGGGATCGCAGTCGATTCCTGGCCGCTGGCGACCGCGTCACGCACGAGTTGGTGGCGACCGGTACATTCCCGTACGAGCGTGCGGTGATGGACGGTCGTCGGTGGGACGGACGGGCGGCGACTGACCTTGGCTGGAACTATGCTCGCGTCTCGCCGATGGCACGCGGGACGACGCTGCTGGCTTCGGTCGCCGTTGGGGTACAGACGGGTTTCGGCGACAGTCCCGATCCATATGCCAGGGCCGAGGCGTCGTGGAGACTCTCGCGGACGAGTGCCGGTGGGCTCCTGACGCACCGCGTGCGGCTGTTCGCCGGCGTGGAGCTCGACGCACCTGCCGAGCGCGGACTCTACCTGAGTTCGGCTACACCCACGGCGACGTTCACCAATCACTGGTGGCGACCGGATGGTGGGTTGCTGTCCGGAAATGATGTGCCCTACAGGCCGCTCGGCGGCGGCGGCTTCAGGGGGTACGACGCGCTGGCGTCCACCCGTGCGCTCGGCGCGCTCAACGCAGAACAGGGAATCCGCCTCTACAGTTTCGGTCCGGCACCGCGCTCGCTGGCGCTCCACGCCAACCTGTTCGGTGACATCGGCGTTCGCGACGCGGCGCATATCCAGGCACGGGAGCGGTTGCTCGCCGACGCGGGCGCCGGCATCGCCCTGCGTGGCCGGTTCTTCGATCGGGACGTGAGCGTGCGTCTGGATCTGCCGTTCTATGTGCGCTTCCCTGAACTGGCAATCGGCGAGCGTTACTCCAGGGCGTTCACGCATCCCGACCCGTTCAAGCTGCGCTGGGGTTTCTCGCTCCAGGATCTCTGGTAGGGTGGGGTACCGACGGGACTCTGGCGGTCAGCGACCGCCGTGGCGCGGGGCACTCTTGCCACGATGCCGTCCGCGGCGAGATATTTCCATGGATGAGATGGTCTGGCGTGGGTGACAGTCTGGATCGGCGCGGCTTCCTGACGCGTGGTCTGGCGCGGGCACTCGGGCAGGCAACCACGATGCTGCTTGATGAGTTGGCGCCAGTGCGTCACGTGCGCCCACCTGGCGCGCTGCCCGAGGCGGCGTTCGTGGCCGCCTGCACCCGTTGTGACGCCTGCGTGCAGGCCTGTCCCGTGCAGGCCATCCAGCTTCTGGGGCCGGAAGCCGGAATGGCGCGTGGCACGCCGATGCTGGATCTGGCGACGACGGCCTGCGTCATGTGCGTCGACATGCCCTGCGCGGCTGCCTGTCCCACCGATGCGCTCGCCGTGCCCACCGACGGATGGAAGGATGTCAGGCTGGCCGCCATCAGCCTCGACGAGACACGCTGCCTCCCCTTTCACGGGGTGGGGTGTGGTGTGTGTGCGCGAGTCTGCCCGGTCGGGGAGACGGCGCTCACGCTGGACGAGGCCGGCCGGCCCGTCTTCGGCCCGGACTGCACCGGATGCGGTAGCTGTGTCACGGCGTGCGTGACCAGTCCCAGCTCACTGGCGGCATCGCCGCCCTGAGGGAGAGAAGATGACCGATGGCTTGAAGCGAGACGACGCCCCCGTATCGGGTACCAACGGGGACGCCGCCACCTCCGGCGGTGTCGATATTTCGATGGCCCCGCCAGCCAGCGGCCGCGTGGAGGCCCGAATCGTGCCCAAGCCATGGGGGCACGAGACCATCTGGGCGCATACCGATCGTTACGTCGGGAAGATCCTGCACATCAAGGCAGGAGAGGCACTCTCGGTACAGTACCATGAGCGGAAGGATGAGACTATCCACCTGCTCTCCGGCACGATGATCTACCGCGTGCAGGACGGTGACACCCTTCGTGACACGAACCTCGCGAGCGGAGAATCGTTTCGCATCGTACCTGGTACCGTGCACCAGATGGAAGCCATTACTGACTGCGACGTGCTCGAGGTCTCCACTCCGGAGCTCGATGACGTCGTGCGTCTCACCGATCGTTACGGACGCGAGGGGACGAACGCACCATGAAAGTGATAATTCCTCTGGCCGGCAAGGGCACCCGCCTGCGCCCGCACACGCACGTCACGCCCAAGCCGATGCTGCGCGTCGGCGGCAAGCCGGTGATGGACTACATACTGGAAGACCTCGAGAAGCTCGGTACCGTTGAGCAGATCGTCTACATCACCGGGCATCTCAAGGAGAAGGTGGAGGAGCACGTCCACCAGATCTCCGACATCCCGTCGGTCTTCCTCGAACAGCGCGTGCAGGACGGTACGGCCGGCGCCGTCGCGCTGGCCCGCGAGTACGTGGACCAGCCGGTGCTGATCGTGTTCGTCGATACCATCTTCGACGCCGACCTCAGCGTGGTGAAGGACAGCAAGGCCGACGGGATCATCTGGGTGAAGGAGGTCGAGGATTACCAGCGATTCGGCGTCGTGGTCAGCGACGAGACCGGGGCCATGACGCGCATCGTGGAGAAGCCATCCGAGCCCATCTCCAGGCGCGCCAACATCGGCCTCTACTATATCCGCAACTGGAAGCTGCTCTTCGAGGGCATCGATCACGTGCTCACCCAGCCGCTCAACAAGGGGGAGTACTATCTCACCGATGCCTTCCAGTACATGATCGAGCACGGCGCGCGGATCGAAGTGATCGACGTGGAGGGGTGGTACGATGCGGGCAAGCTGGACACCCTCCTGGACACCAACAGGGTGATGCTCGAGAAGGGACGGGCTCGCAGGCCGGAATCGGTGGCCGGCGTGACATTCGTGGACCCGGTGTACATCGAGGATGAGGTGAAGCTCAGCAATTCGCTGATCGGCCCCAACGTCTCGTTGCTTGCCGGCACCGTGGTGGAGAACTCGACACTCAGGGACACGCTCGTGGGCGCCGACAGCCATATCGTGAACTCCACGCTCTCCCGCTCACTGGTGGGTGATTCCACGACAGTGGAGAACGTGAGTGGCGAGATGACGATCGGAGATCACGCCGAGGTGCACGGATCGGCGTGAGCGTCAGCGGTGGCAGGCGGTCGATCGCGGCCCTATGAGGCTGCCGCAGCGACAGCGAGTGTGAGCGCCCGCGCGACGCCCACGGTACCGTCCACGTTGTCGAACCATTCGCCGACGGTGTGCGCGGCACCTCCGCGACCGCCCGCACCGATGGCAACCGCCGGAATGCCGAGTCCGATCGGGACATTGGCATCGGTGGACGCGGTGGCGCTGGACGGCGTCCGGCCGACGAGCCGGGTGGCAGAGAACGCTGCCGTCACCAGCGGGTGGTCGGTCGGTACCGTACCGCAGGGCCTGTCGCCTATGACCTCGATGGTCAGCCCGAGTGTGGGTGTGGCATGGGCACGCCGTGCATCCTCCCGCTCGGCACAGCTCCTGGCCACGGTCGATATCTCGCGAGCGTAGCGGGCCAGCACGGCCTCGCTGGTGGAGCGCAGGTCCACCTCCAGCCAGGCTTCCTCGGGGATGGCGTTCACCGAGAGACCACCGCCGATCCTCGTCACGCTGAGTGTGGTTCTCGGCGTGACCGGCAGGGACAGGTCGGACAGGCGGGCAGCGGTCGCGGCCGCGGCGTGCACCGGGTTGGAGACCCCGAAGGCGGCCCAGCTATGTCCCCCCGGACCGCGGAATGTGACCCGGATACGACGAGCGCCCAGGGCGTCGTGGACGATGCGCTGGTCCCCCGCGCCGTCGAGGGCGATGGCTGCGTGGGCCCTGGCACCCGCGCCGGCGAATAGCGCTCGTGCGCCGCGCAGGTCGCCCGCGCCCTCCTCGCCGACGGTGGCGGCGAAGAGCAGTGGGCGACGGGTGCGCACGGTGCTGCCGTCGATCGCGCCGGCCAGGGCGACCATCACGGCGAGCCCGCGACCGTTGTCACCTATGCCCGGACCCACCAGGCGCGACCCCTCGCGTCGCACTTCGAGCGGGGTACCGTGCGGGAAGACGGTATCCAGGTGGGCGCAGAGTACCACCGGAGCAAGCGTCGGGTCGGTTCCCCGGCGTACGCCGAGAATGTTTCCGACACCATCCGCGCAGACGTCTTCCAGGCCGGCCTCGACGAAGCGAGCGGCGACCGCCATCCCCCGTTGCGCCTCGTCACCGGTGGGTGCCGGGATCTGAGCGAGTTCCACCTGTGCGCGAACGATCTGGCCATCGCGCGAGCGCAACTGCTCCCGCGCCGGGGCGAGGGCGGCGTGAATCTCGCCGATGTCCATCCCGGAAGTATGTGTGGTGAGGGCCATGCTGTCTATATCAAGCTTCCGGCAGTCGATTTGCAAGCCAGTGCACCAGGGATGCACGCCACCATCGGGCTGGCGTCATCGATCCGACCTCGCCATATGGACGCTCCCTCAGCCGCCCGACCCACCGACCAGCCAGCCATGGGCGACTCGCCACCGAGTGCATCAGAGACGTCCGAACGCCGGTCCTGGCTCGGGCGAAACGTGCTGGCCCTGAGCGCTGTCAGTCTGCTCACCGATATCTCGAGCGAGATCATCTACCCGCTGCTGCCGCTCTTCCTGAGTACCGTCCTCGGCGCCAGCGCGGCCACGCTCGGCCTCATAGAGGGCGCGGCAGAGTCCACCGCCGCATTGCTCAAGCTGGGTAGCGGCTGGCTGTCTGACCGGTTGCGGCGGCGGAAGCCGCTGGTGGTGGCCGGTTACCTGCTGGCGTCCATCGCGCGACCGCTCGTCGGGCTGGCGACCAGCGCCAGCCAGGTGCTGGCCATCCGGCTCACCGACAGGGTGGGGAAGGGCATCCGCGGGGCGCCGCGAGACGCCCTCATAGCCGACTCGGTGACGCCGCAGCTCCGCGGCCGCGCCTTTGGCCTGCACCGGGCCGCCGACCACCTGGGTGCCGTGGGTGGACCGCTCCTCGCCTTCCTGATGCTCGACGGAATGGGCATGTCGCTCCGTTCCGTCTTTCTCTGGGCCGCCGTTCCCGGTGCGCTGGCGGTTGCGGTAGCCGTCTGGGGAGTCAGGGAGACAGGACATCCGTCGTCGCGGGACCAGCCACGATCACCCGAGCCGTCGCCGCATCGGCCCGAATTCCAGTCGCCCGAGCCGGCGGCTTCACTGGGCAGTTCGTTCTGGCGCTACCTGGGGGTGCTGGTGGTATTCACCCTCGGGAACGCGACCGACGCCTTCCTGCTCCTCCGCGCGACCCAGTTGGGCGTGGCAGTGGCCCTCATACCACTGCTCTGGGCGATGCTCAGCGTGGTGAAGTCAGCGTCCAGCGTGCCCGGCGGCTGGCTCTCCGACCGCGTCGGGCGCAAGCCTCCGATCGTGGCGGGGTGGGCGCTCTACGCGCTCGTCTACATGCTCTTTGGCCGGGCCGGCGAGCCATGGCACGCGTGGGCACTCTTCGCCCTCTACGGCCTCTACTTCGGCCTCACCGAAGGAGTCGAGAAGGCACTGGTGGCAGACCTGGCGCCGTCCGACCGGCGGGGCACAGCGTTCGGTTGGTACAATCTTGCCATCGGTATCGGGGCACTGCCGGCGTCGGTGCTCTTCGGGGTGCTCTGGGATCGCCTGGGCCCGACGGCGGCCTTCGACGTGGGAGCCGCGCTGGCAGCGCTGGCCGCCCTGGGGCTACTCCTACTGGTGCCGGGACATCGCTCGATGGCAGCGGGCACCGGTTGAGCGCGCGGAGCGGTGCCCCGCGCGCCCCTGAGTGCGGCGTGCCGCGTGCTATCGCGCGCACCCCGCGCGC
>CALCHX010000040.1 GCA_937906875.1 uncultured Gemmatimonadota bacterium
TGGGCTGAGAGCCGGTGGTACGGTAGAGCATGGTCGTTCCCTCCTCGTTGGATTGTGGTAGTTTTCAGATATTGCCCCGAATGCCGCATTCTGACGCGCACCCATTGGGGTGAGCCCATATAGTCGCAACTGGCATGCCCGCAAGGTCTTGCCAGTTGTGCAGTTAGCTTGTCCAACAGGCATGTCGGGCTGCCATTCTGGCCGACATTGTCGCCGTGCGATCGTCGCGACGCGGCGTTGACCTCCGGCGCTCCATTCCCGCGCCGCCTGTGTTCCCCGCTTGATACCTGTGAGCCCTATCATCCATACGTCCAGCAGGGAATCGGTCCCTGAACCGGCTGTCGATCCGAGCATCGAATCCACCGGGCGAGGCCACGGCGCGCTGGGTGCCCTCGTGATGCTCGCTGCCGAGTTGGCCAGCGGCGCCGACGTGGATGCGCATCTTCGATGGGCCGTGGACGCCGTCGTGGAGATGCTCTCAGCCGAGGAATGCTCGCTCTGGCTTGCTGATGGCCGGGATCTCCGTTCAGCGGCCGCCACCGCCGGTTCGGTCGCCGACAGTGCGGTCGTGGAACTCAGCCTTGCCGCGCCCATCGGTCACGGAAGCTCGGAAGATCGGGAAGGTCGGAGTTGGTGGAGCGCTCCACTCCGACTGGGTCCTGATTTTCTCGGAGCACTGGTCGTGGCCGTGCGTCAACCACTGGACGCCCAGGCCTCGCTTCTCCTCCGCACAGTGGCTGACCTGCTCGCGCCGGCCATTGGCCACGCGCGACGACGGCACGAACTGGAGCAGGAAGTGGCTCTCCGGGTTCAGCAGGTGGAGGATGAGCGCCGCTTCACCGAGCGTATCATCGACTCACTGCCGGTGGGGCTCTACGTCATTGATCGGGACTACCGGATCGGCGTGTGGAATCGTAAACGGGAGACAGGACTGCAGGGCATCTCCCGTGATGAGGCAGTTGGCCGGACGATCTTCGAGATCCTCCACAGGCAGCCGGCCGAGATGCTCCGCGAGGAGTTCGAGGATGTCTTCAGGACTGGCGCCGTGCAGCATTTCTCCATGGAGTCCAGCTCCACAGGCGACCTGCGCTACTATCGCATCAGCAAGATCCCGATGCGCGACGACGACGGCGCTGTCACGCACGTCATCACCATTGGCGAGGACGTGACCGAGTCGCGCGAGGCCCAGGAGCGCTTCGCTCAGGCGGAGAAGCTGGCCGCCATTGGCCAACTGGCCGCCGGGGTGATGCACGAGATCAACAACCCCCTTGCCACCATTGCTGCCTGCACCGAGAGCCTTGCGATGGCCCTCGGCGATGGGTCCACCGAGCCCGTGATGTTCCCCGCCGAGGCTGGCGACTATCTGCGCATAGTGGAGAGCGAGGTGCAGCGCTGCAAGCGCATCGTGGATCGGCTGCTGGAGTTCAGTCGTCCCAAGCCGCTCACTCCGGAGCCGGTGGACATCAACGCCGTGGTGGAGCAGACGATCTTTCTTCTCAAGCACCATTCGCGCTTCAAGCGCTTCACCGTGCACGTGGACCTCGCCGAGACCCCACCGGTCACGCGCGGCAATTTCGAGCAGTTGGTGCAGGTGCTGATGGCGTTACTCATCAACGCAATGGATGCCACTGAGGAGCAACCCTCGGGTGATCCGGTCGCCATCGACGTGACCACCAGAGGCATCTCCGAGCCATCGGCGCTCGCGGTAATCGAGGTCCGCGACCGCGGCCACGGAATCCCTCGCTCCCAGCTCGCCAAGATCTTCGAACCATTCTACACCACCAAGGCGCCGGGCCGTGGAACAGGGCTGGGGCTGTCGATATGCTATGGTATCATCGCCGAGCACGGTGGCCGGATGGAGGTGGAGAGTGTCGACGAGTCTGGTGCGATTTTCCGCGTGCTTCTGCCTGCCGGGGAGGCAACGTGAGTCGACTCCGCGCACGCGTGCTGCTCGCCGAGGACGAGGAGAATCTGGGTTCCCTCCTCGAGACGTTCCTGCGCGGACGTGGACACCTGGTGACGCGAGTCCGGGACGGCCGGGCGGCGCTCGATGCGCTGCGTGCCCAGGCCTTCGACGTCGCGTTGCTGGACATCGTCATGCCGGAAATGGATGGCCTCGAGGTGCTGCGAGCCGTGGGCGGTCTCCCCGTTCCGCCGGAGGCGGTCGTCATGACCGGCAACGGCACCATCGACACAGCGCTCACCGCGATGCAGCTCGGGGCCTACGATTACGTGACGAAGCCGTACCGGATGGCCGAGGTGGATCTCCTGGTACTGAGGGCAGCCGAGAAATTCTCGCTACGGCTGGTGTCGGCAGGATGGCGTTGGAGCATGGGGGCAACTCACGATGTCTTCCTGACCCGCATGCCGGAATTGCGGCGCGCCCTGGTCACGGCCGAGCGTGACGCACGGGATGGCGACCAGGGGCCGTGGATCATTTCCGGCCCTGCCGGCAGCGGCCGTCGGACGCTGGCTCGCTGGCTCCATGCCCGTTCCGCCCGTTCCGCTCATCCCGCGCTTCTCGTGAGCGTGACCGGAGTCGAGTCCGTGGACAGCGCTGCATTATTCGGCGCACCTGGCGTTGCGGGCGACATGGCCGTCGGAGCGCTCGAGTCGGCGCGACGCAGCATGGTGGTGGCAGATGGTTGGTCGCGTTCGGCGCTACCGCTACTCGACAGGTTGGGCGACATCCATGCCAATGGCTGCTTCCACCGATCCGGCACGGGACCGGAGGTACCGCTGGAGGCCCGCCTCTGCATCTGTGTGGACGACGTGTCGGTGTTACCGCCACCGCTCCTTGCCAGCGCCACCATGGTCGTCGCCCTGCCGCCACTCCGCGCGCGCACGGTCGACGTGCGAATTCTGGCGGAGCATTTCCTCCGCCTGGCCGGTGGCGCTTCCGGTCGCGGAGCGATCACCCTTGGCGAGGATGCCGCAGCGCTGCTCGTCAGGCACCGCTGGCCGGGCCAGATCGCTGAACTTCGCGAGGTGATGACGGCCGCGGCCTGGCGGGTGCCAGGGCGCCTGCTGCGTGCAGCCGATCTCTCGCTTCCCCCGCTTGCGAGCGGTGCCGCGGACGGCGTGGATCGTCTGGCCGAGCCCGTTCGCGCAACGGCTTCGCTGGCCGAGCTCGAGCGGCACCAGATCGCCGCCGTCCTGGAGGAGCTGGGCTGGCATCGTGGGCGAGCAGCGGCCCGCCTGGGCATCTCGCCGCGCACCCTCTACAGGCGTATCCGTCAGCTCGGCTTGAGTCCGAAAACAGCCACAACGCCTCATTCCCGCACGTCAGGCACACCCGAGGGTCCTGTATGAAGGTACTGGTGATCGAGGACGATCCGACCGTGGGGCAGTTCATCAAGCGCGGCCTGGATGAGCAGTTGTGGCAGGTGGACCTGGTGGCCGATGGCGTGGAAGGAGAGGAGCGTGCACTGCGCGAGCCGTACGACCTGGTGATCCTCGACATGCGCCTTCCCGGCCGATCCGGATTGGATGTGTTGCGGAACCTGCGGGCGCGTGGTTTCGAGCGACCAGTGTTGGTGCTCACGGCACAGGACGCGGTGGATGCCAAGGTGATCACGCTCCGTGCCGGAGCGGATGACTACGTCACCAAGCCATTTGCCTTCGAGGAACTGCTGGCCAGGGTGGAGGTGCTTGCCCGGCGACCCCAGAGCCTCACCCCCGCCGTGCTGCGAGTCGCCGACCTGGAACTGGACCCGGGCACCCGCGAGGTGCGACGCGCCGGGGTCCAGGTGGATGTGACGCCCAAGGAGTACGCTGTCCTGGAGTACCTCATGCGTCATGCTGGCCGCGTAATGAGTCGCACACTCATCACCGAGTATGTATGGGGCTATCACTTCGACCCGGGCACGAACATAGTGGATGTGGTGATCAACCACCTCCGAAAGAAGCTGGACAGCGACCCGGAGAACCGACTCATCACCACCGTGCGTGGAGTCGGATACCTGATCCGCACCGACGGGAAGAGCTGAGCGCCTGACAGGAGCGCGCGAGCGTACGTGACGGTAGCTTAACCATCCCATGGCCAGTATTCGCACCAAGCTCACCGTCGCCTATGCCGGCGCCCTCGTGGCAACGATAGTTGCCTTCGCCGGGGCGCTCGTCATCGCCCGGCTGGCCGGCTCCGAAGCGGTGCTGGAGCGTGTGGCCCTCTCCGAGGCCGAGCTGGCGACGGTGATATTGCGCCAGGCGGCCATGGACGGCGGTGACCTGATCAGCACGACCGATAGCATCGTGCGCCTGCGGGAGGATGTCGGCTCGCGACTGGCCGCCCTCCCCGATTACGTGGTGGTGGTGGACAGGCGGGGTCGCGTCGTCTTCAATTCGCTGGCTGCCCGGGAGCTGGCCGCCGTGCCCCCCGAGAAGATCGGCGACATGACCTATGACGAGAGCTACCCGCTCCGCCATCAGGCGTACCAGCAGTTCGAGCGATTCGTGAGCGCGGGCCAGCAACTTCGGGAATCGGGCCAGACGACGCGACTGAACGTGGGCGACGAGCAGTTGATCATCACGATGAAGATCGCGCGCGAGGCCACGGGGCAGGTGGATCGTGTGATCACCGGCATTCCCGTCGGCTGGATCCGCAACCAGGCGCGGCGAGAGGTGCTGGGTACGATACTCGTCATCGCGCCGCTGCTGATCGTCCTCTCGATCGGCGTAGCCTACCTTATCGCCGGCCGCATCTTCCAGCCTATCGAGAGGTTGATGAATGACCTCGAGGCAATCTCCGATGGCCGCAGCCTGCACAGGAGACTGCATGTCGACAACGCCGACGATGAACTCTCGCGGCTGACGGTGACGCTGAACGCGATGCTCGGCCGTCTGGAGGCATACTTCGGAGCTCTGCGCCGCTTCACTGCTGACGCGAGCCACGAGTTGAAGACGCCGCTCGCGGTGCTGCGTGCCGACGTGGAACGCGCAATGGACGTGCACACCTCGGCCACCGAACGACTGGAGGCTCTGGAGGAGGCGCTCCAGGAGACGACCCGGATGGCTGACCTGGTGGAGCAGTTGCTCACCCTGGCGCGGGCCGACGAGGGGCGTTTCGATCTCCATCGCGAGCCGGTGCCGCTGGAGCCGCTGGTGCGCGACGTCTTCGAGACCGCGACGATACTCGGCGAGGCCGCGGGCCTTGTCGTCTCACTGGAGGTCTCCGAGACCGCCACGGTGATGGGAGATCCGGCCCGACTGCGACAGCTCTTCCTCAACCTCGTCACCAACGCCATCAAGTACACCCCGAGAGGCGGCCAGGTGGAGGTGATCCTCCGCGGCGCTGGCGATGTGGTGAATTTCGTGGTCCGTGATACCGGGATAGGTGTGGCTGCAGCCGACCTGCCTTACATCTTCGATCGCTTCTGGCGTGCCGACCGGGTACGCTCACGGACCGGTGAGCGCGGCGGATTCGGGCTGGGGCTGGCGATATGCCAGTGGATTGCACAGGCCCACGGTGGCACCCTGACGGCGGCGTCGAGGCTGACGCGCGGATCGACCTTCACGGTCTCGCTTCCGGTTGCCCCGGTGGGCAGCACGGCCGAGTATCGGATCCCGAGGCTCACGGCACGTCTGGCCGAACAGCCCCAATCGGGCGACATCCCTGGTCGCGATTGAGGGTTGTCATGGTGAGGCGGCAGCGTCGTTCATCTGCGCTGGCGCCGCCCGGGGTCGGTGCCTCCGGTCGGGATTCCGGGGCTGGCGAGGAGGGCCCGGCAGGGCTGACCGCAGGCTGGCGCGGTGCCGGACGCGGCGGCACTCTGCATGATCATGCAGCGCGGCTCCTGACGATGAAGGTTAAGCGATGGTCACTGCTTCTTAAGAGTTTCTTAATGAAACAGCCATTCCACCTTCATATTCCTTGCATAGTTTCCCTTCCTGTCAGCTAGTACTCCTCTCACTCCATCCAGGTGCATGCTTAGATGTTCAACAACCTGATCGAGTCGAAGCGCAAGCGGCAGCGGAGTTTGGGTGGCACGGTGGCGAGTTTTCTCCTGCACGGTGGGTTGATCGTCCTCATCGTCGTTGCGACGGCGAGGGCGAACACGGAGCAGGAAGTGACGAAGGAAGAGAAGGTGGACTTCGTCGAGATCCCGAAAGACGAGCCGCCGCCGCCCGAGCCAGAGCCAGACATGGCGACACCGCCACCGCCGCCGCCCGACGTGGTAGCGGCACCGCCGCCTCCGAAGGGTTTCCAGCAGTTGACCCCACCCATGAACATTCCCGACGTGATCCCCGAGATCGATCTCAGCCGCAAGGAGATCAGCGAGGCGGACTTCAGCGGCAAGGGTGTCGCTGGCGGGACAGCAACGGGAGTGGTGGGGGCGCCTCCACCAGTGGTGGTGGACGCAACCCAGACCTACTTCGAGTTCCAGGTGGAGAAGCCGGTCGCACCGCTGAACAACGTCGCTCCCAACTACCCCGGAATGCTGCAGTCGCAGGGCGTGAAGGGCAGGGTCATCGCGCAGTTCGTGGTGGATACGACGGGGCGTGCGGACGTCAGCACCTTCAAGGTGTTGGAGAGTGATCACGAGCTCTTCTCGGCCGCAGTCAAGAGTGCCCTCCCGCGCATGCGGTTCATACCCGCAGAGGTGGGTGGTCGCAAGGTGAAGCAGCTGGTTCAACAGCCGTTCGTGTTCGACATCAAGTGAATTGTGAGGTCATGTGTGCTGGTAGCTGAGCGAAGGCCAGCTTCGCGGCACCACGACCGATCGCGTCCACGTTCGATTTTCAAGCATCCACCGATATCGCAGGAGAACAGCCATGGGACAGCACTCGCTCTCTGAACTCTGGGCTACGATGCCTCCGTTCGCCAAGATCATCTGGCTTGCGTTGACCATCATGTCAGTCTGGTCGCTTTCGATCGCCATCGGAAAGTGGTGGACCATGCGTCGTGCCCAGGCGGAGACGCGCAAGTTCGCCCCGGAGTTTGCCCAGTTCCTTGAAGAGGACAACCTTTCCGAGGCAATCAACCTCGCCGACAGCTACAAGCGTTCGTACGTGGCCCGTGTGCTTGGCGGAGCGCTCCAGGAAGTCAAGCCGCTCATCATGGACGGCTCGGTGACGGTGTCCGACATCAACTCCGCCGAGCGTGCCATCGAGCGCGAGATGATCATGATGGTGACCGAGCTCAAGCGTGGTCTGTCGCTGCTCGCAACGGTTGGTTCCACAGCTCCGTTCGTGGGTCTGCTGGGCACGACGATGGGCGTGGTCAACGCCTTCGGCGCCATGGCCAGCTCCGCCTCGGCCGGTCTCGGCACGATCTCGGCCGGTATCTCCGAGGCGCTCATCGCGACCGCTTTCGGTCTCGTCGTGGCCATCCCGGCCGTGTGGCTGTACAACTTCTTCCAGACGAAGGTCGACAATCTCAATGCCGAGATGACCTACGTCTCGAAGGAGCTCATCGACTACCTGATCCGCGGCGTCAGCGGCGAGTTCGGCCGGTCGCGTTTCACGCGTGAGTTCAACACATCCGTTCCGGGTAACCACCCGATCTCGCAGTAATCACTGCCGCGGCACGAGGAGGATAGAGAATGTCGATGTCAACTGGGGGTGGGGGAGCCATCAAGGCTGAACCCAACGTGACCCCTATGATCGACGTCATGCTCGTGCTCCTGATCATCTTCATGATCATCATTCCGCAGATCAGTGCGGGCTTCACGGCGACGCCCCCCGAGGGCGCCAACCTGAAGCCCCACCCTGAGGAGGATTCAGATCAGGTGCTGGGCATTGACAGGAACGGACAGTATTTCCTGAATCGGGACCCGATCCAGAACGACAGGTTGGGCGACGAGTTGAACCGGATCTATTCGGCCAGGACCGAGGACAAGATCCTCTACGTGAAGGCCGATCGGGAGCTGCAGTATGAGAAGGTGCTCGACGCCCTCGACATTGCCGCCAGGAATGGCGTGGCGGTGAGCGGGCTGATTACCGAACAGCAGGCCGGCACGGAATCGGTCTCCGAGACACCCACTGGAGGTGGCTGACCATGTCGATGTCAGCTGGCGGCGGCGGCGGAACACTGCAGTCCGAGCCGAACATGACCCCGATGATCGACGTGCTGCTGGTGCTTCTCATCATCTTCATGATGATCGTGCCGGCCTCACGCAAGACCATCGACCTGCAGTTGCCGGATCCCAACCCGGCACCACAGCAGGCCGAGATCCAGAACATGGACCAGATCGTGCTCGAGGTCCTGCCGAACGACTACTTCGAGATCAACAACGAACCGGTGCAGGGTTCACAGGCACTCGCGGCCCGTCTGCATCAGATCTATGACGGTCGGCCGGACAAGGTGATCTTCGTCAAGGGCGCATACGAGATCCGCTACCAGGATGTCATCAGCGCCATGGACGCCGCTCGCGGTGCCGGTGTCAAGATCATCGGTATACCGCCCAAGGCAGCGGAACCGCCGCGGGTGGGCAAGTAGCCCAGGCTGATCCTGGCAAGACAGGACTGCCGATCCTCAGGTCGGCGCGCGGCTGACGAATCCTTTTGGGCCCGTCTGTCGTATAACCGGGGGGCGCGGCCGCGACGCCGCGCTCCCCGGTACTCGTTTCCCATCCCGATACGTCCGTGACGCTCACTCCTCCCAGACGCGATTCGACAGTCCCCAGGCGATACCGACCTCCGATCGGTATCCCTGATCTCGTCGAGCGCAACAGATTGCAGGGGCTGCTCGGGTCGCTTGGGCTTCACCTTCTGGTCCTCCTGCTGTTCATCCTGCCGGTAATGCTGGGCGGCGTCATGAAGGTGCGCGACCACCGCCGAGCCACGGGCGCGGATGCGGCTGGGGGAGGAGGGGGAGGTCGGGGCGGTACGGGTGCCCTGGTCACCGAGCGCATCTTCTATGTACCTCACTTTCCACCCGTAGCGACCAGCCCGCCGGAGCCCGCGACGAAGACCGTGCCGAGGCCAGTCCAGCTCGCGCCACCAGTGCCACCGCCAGAGCCGACCCCGGAGCCCACCCCGCCAGTGCCTCCGGCAACCGCAGAGCCGCAGCCGGTCTCGCCGCCCACACAGGCTGCGGCACCGGCTGCGGCGTCTTCCGGAGGCGCGCCGACGATCGGCACTGGCGGCGGGTCGGGTAACGACGGCTCCGATGGCTCCGGCCCCGGACGGGGCGGTGGCATCGGTTCGGGTGTCGGGACGGGGCGGGGAAGCGGCGTCGGTGCGGGTACCGGCTTTGGCCCGGACTCCATCTTCCCGCCCACCCTTCTCACCCTTACCCTGCCGCCACTCGATGCGCCGGACAGGATCCGGCCCTATCGCCTGGTCGCCTATTTCGATGTGGATGAGCGAGGCAACACGAAGTTGCTCGGCTTCAACGAGACGCGTGACTCGCGTTTCAACCGACGGATCAGGGAAGTATTGGGGGACGTGAGGTTCCGGCCCGCCGTGCGTCCCGACGGTCGCCCCGTGCGCGATACCGGTCGGTTCGAGATCGAGTATCCCTGATAGAGCAGTCCTGTCTGGCTGAGGATCTGTCCAACCACACCACAACGGTCGAGATGTTCGGCGCGTTGTGAGGACATTGCGTGCATGGTCGGACCGACCATCGGTGGCACGAGCGCGCTCTCTCTGGCCATCATGCCATACCCGCCGTAACTTCTCCGCCGCCGTCCAGGCCTTTCGAAATCTCGTAACGACCTGTCCGTTCCTCATCCACCGTCCGGCCGTATGCGTTCCCCCGCGCATACCGTGCTGGATCCTTTCTCGCCAATGACATCACTCTTCGCCAGGAAGCCCATTGCCCCGGAAGTCGTTGAGGATGATTCACCGATCGGCACCGGCCAGCCTGCAAGCCTGAAACGTACGCTCGGCACTGGGGACCTGATCATGTTGGCCATTGGCGCCGTGATCGGAGCTGGCATCTTCTCCTCGATCGGCACAGCGGCAGCGGGGGAGATCCTTCCTGGCGGTGAGATAGTGAGGTATGGCGCCGGACCGGCGCTCATCCTCTCGTTCGTGCTCCTGGGGTTCGTCTGCGGTCTCGCGGCGCTCTGCTACGCCGAACTGGCCTCGATGATTCCGCTTGCCGGGAGTGCCTACGCATATTCCTACGCCACGCTCGGCGAACTCGTGGCCTGGATAATCGGCTGGGACCTGATCCTGGAGTACGCGGTCGGCAACGTGGCCGTGGCCATCGCGTGGAGCGGTTACTTCACCTCGTTCCTGACAGCATTCGGGATAGACCTGCCGGGCTGGTTGACGCACGGCTACCGTACCGCGCTGTTGAGTTCCAACCCAGCCACGCACGCCCTCCTGCAGACGGCACCCCGGGTCGCTGGCATCCCGATCCTGCTCAATGTTCCGGCCTTCGTCATCGTGGGGCTGGTGACGGCGCTACTCTATATAGGCGTTCGCGAGAGCATCAGGGCGAACAACATCATGGTGGTGGTCAAGTTGTTGGTACTCGCCCTGTTCGTCGTCCTGGGCGTCCAGCACATCGACCCGGCGAACTACAAGCCATTTGCTCCCAACGGCTGGCGCGGCATTCATCAGGGCGCGGCCATAGTGTTCTTCGCCTACATCGGGTTCGACGCTGTATCCACCGCCGCCGAGGAGACCAGGAATCCGCAGCGGAACATGCCGCGCGGCATTCTCGGCGGACTGGCCGTCTGCACCGTCATCTACATCATCGTGGGAGCAGTGGCTACGGGGCTGGTGCCCTACGAGCAGTTGAGGGCAGCCGACCCACTCGCCACCGCGCTCCAGGTGGCCGGCCTGCAGACAGCCAGTTGGATCGTCGCTTTCGGTGCAGTCGTCTCGCTGACCGCGGTCCTGCTCGTCTTCCAGTACGGTCAACCGCGTATCTTCTTTGCCATGGCTCGCGATGGTCTCCTGCCCAGGTGGGCGGCCCGCATCCACCCGAAGTACCGCACGCCGCACATCACGACCGTGCTCACCGGTGTCATCGTGGCCCTGGGTGCACTCGTGATGGATGAGAACGAGATATACGACCTGACGAACATTGGTACCCTCTCCGCCTTCGCTATCGTCTGCATCGGAGTGCTTGCTTTGCGGGTGATGGACCCTGATCGGCCGCGCCCGTTCCGCGTGCCGTTCATCTGGCCGGTCGCGCTCGGGGGCGCCGGCGCCTGTCTCTACGTCATGACCGGCCTTCCCGTGCACGCCTGGGAGCGGTTCGGTATCTGGCTGGCGATCGGCCTGCTCCTGTACTTCGTTTATGGTTACAGGAACTCGCTCCTTCGTCGCTCCCTGTCGACATCATCCTTCACCAGGTCTTCATGAGTGCCACGATAGAAGAGACCGGCTCCGGAATGAAGCTCCATACGAAGATTCTTCTCGGTCTCGTAGTCGGGGCCCTGTTCGGGATCCTCGCGAATCAGACCCTTGGAGGCACGCACCCGGTCGTCGAGTTCGTCAACACGTACATTGCCGGGCCGGTGGGGCAGATATTCTTCCGCCTGCTCTACATGATCGTCATGCCACTCGTCTTCGCTTCGATAGCTCTTGGCGTGGCGGGACTGGGTGACCTGCGACAGACCGGACGCGTCGGGGCGAAGACCCTGCTCTACTTCCTCGTCACCACGGCGTTGGCGGCGACGGTAGGCCTGATGCTCGTGCAACTCGTGAAGCCTGGCACGCGGATCACGCCGGAGATACGTACGGGTCTCATGCAGACCTTTGCCGGAGATGCGGCGACGAAGGTGGAAGCTGCCCAGCACACCAACTTCGGGATCGATACCTTCGTCGGTATCGTCACGCGTAATCCGGTCAAGTCCGCGGTGGACGGCGACATGCTCGGCGTGATCTTCTTCGGGCTCATGTTCGGTATCGCGATGACCATGATCGCCGAGGATCGTGCGCGGACGATGACGCGTGCCCTGGAGGCGCTCAACGACATTGTCATCAAGATCGTCGACATGGCAATGCGGCTGGCGCCGTACGGCGTGGCCGGGCTCATCTTCGGCGTCATGTCCCGCTTCGGCTTCGACCTCGTCGCGCCCATAGCGCGTTACGTCGCCGTCGTGATGGGCGCATTGCTCCTGCACTCACTCATCACGATCCCGATAATCGTGCGGGTGCTGGCCGGCCTCTCGCCGGTGCTCTTCTTCTCGCGCATCAAGGCGGCGCTGGTGACCGCCTTCTCGACCAGTTCGAGCGCGGCGACGCTACCCACCAACATGGCCGTCGCCGAACAGAGTCTGGGCGTGCCGGCCAAGATTTCGGGCTTCGTTCTGCCGTTGGGTGCCACGATGTGCATGAACGGCACGGCCATCTTCGAGGGGATCACGGTCATCTTCCTCGCCCAGGTCTTCGGTGTCTCGCTGTCGTTGGGCGGGCAGATCATCGTCATCGTCATGTCGGTCATGACCGCCGTCGGAGCGGCCGGCGTACCCGGCGGTTCCCTCCCATTGCTCGTCGGCATCCTGGCGATGTTCGGGGTGCCGGGCGAGGCCATAGGCATAGTTCTCGGGATCGACCGTATCCTCGACATGTCACGGACCACGGTCAACGTGCTCGGTGACCTCAGCGCCGCGGTGGTCATAGGCCGCTCCGAGGGCGTCTGGAGCCCGGCGGACGTACCGACTCTGACTGCCAATGGACCGCTGGACGAGACGCCTGACTGGGCTCCTCCGGTGGCCGAGCGCAGGCCGCCGGCGGGCGGACGTGCCGCTGGCTGACCGGGTGGGGCAGAAGATCGGCGCGGCCCGATCGGGCTGCGAGAGAGTGCCGGGGGGCGGTTGTCGGCCCTCCCGGCCTGCCCCTGAACTGCCTGCCTCAGGTCACTCCGGCACGGCCATTGCCGCTGGCTCACCGCCGGCCGCCTCGAGCCCGCTCGCGTCGATGCCCAGCAGGCGGAGCGCGCCGTGGACGGCGCCCCGCACTGGCAATACCGTCTGCTGATGTACCCGGGCGCCGGGAACTGCGCTGCGCAGCCGGTGCTCGAGACGGCGGCGGAGCGGTGCGCCACGGGAGAGCAGTCCGCCCGCCAGTGCCACCGGGATCGCTGATCGTTCATCGACAAAGAGCTGGCGAGCAAGGGCACGGACGTGAACGACCAACTCCTCCACGGCCATGCTCAGTATGGCATCGGCTCGCAGGTCTCCCAGTTCGGCCACCTGGAGCACGACTGGCGCCAACATCGCGAGGGACGTCGGTGTGGCCCGGGCTGCCCACGGGATGAGTGAATCCACGCGGTCCACTTCACAGGCCGTGAGGATGGCCCCGATCAGCGCTGTAGCCGGTTCTCGACCGTCGGCGGCAGCCGTCACGACGCTCAGAGCCCGGCGCCCGATCCATGCTCCACTGCCCTCGTCGCCGAACACCGGTCCCCAGCCCCCACAGCGGGCAAATGCACCAGTCGGGCTGCGAGCGAATGCCACCGATCCTGTGCCCGCGATCAGGAGTATGCCAGGGCCTTCACCGAAGGCGTCATCGAGTGCGATCGAGGCGTCGGCCTGCACCAGCACCTCGTCAGCCAGTTCGCGATCGGTCAGCGCCTGCCACAGCGCATCGCGCTCCACCTCGCGGCCAACGCCGGCCACGCCCACGGAGAGCACCCGCGGCACGAGATCGTCAGCGCCAGCCGCACGCAAGGCCTCGCGGACGACGTCTGCGATGGCGTCGGCCGAGGCTTCAGCAGCGCCGGGACGCACGGCGCTCGCGCGGCCCTCTGCGCTGGCAAGCTCGACGCCCCGCTCATCGACCACCATGGCGCGGGTGATGCTTCCGCCACCGTCCACACCAACGACTATCAGGCTCACGCCGCACGCTCCTGAATCTGCACCGGCTGTGCCGGGTACGGATGGGTGTATGAGGACAATATTCCCGTGAGCATGGTGATGGAGGTACCGATCAGCACGTACCACGGCCAGGCGATGGTTGCCAGCGGGCCAAGAGCGTCGCTCAGGGATGGAATCAGCTTCGCCAGCGGCTTGGCGAAGACGACGAACGTCATGCAGATGATGCCGGTGGACATGCCAAGGATGGCATCCCGCTGGATGGCTCGACGCCAGACCATGCCGAGGAAGAATCCGCCGAGCAGGCCGCCATATGTGAAGCTGGCGATGGACAACGCGACGGTGACGACCGGCGTACCCTCCGCGCGGTAGAGCATCGCACCGCCTATCAGGACCACTGCCCAGAACAGGGTGAACAGCCTGCTCAGGCGCAGCACACCAGCCTCCCCCGAACTCCGGCCCGTGACGGGCAGGTAGAGATCGATCACCGTCGCCGCCGAGAGCGAGTTCAGTGACCCTGAAACAGTGCTCATTGCCGCGGCAAGGATGGCGGCGATCACCAACCCGGTCAGCCCCGGCGGCATCACCTCGACGATGAAGGTGGGGAAGATCTGGTCTGGTATGGCGAAGCTCCGGCCTTCGTAGAAGGCGTAGAGACCGATTCCGATGATCAGGAAGAGCGCGAACTGGGCGATCACCACGATGCCGCTGCCAATGAGCGCGCGGCGAGCATCGCGCAGGTTCTGCGACGCGAGCAGTCGCTGCACGATCAGCTGATCCGCACCGTGCGAGGCCATGGAGAGGAACGCACCTCCAATGAGCCCTGCCCAGAGCGTGTGCGGGCGGTCGAAGCCGGTATAGGTATCGATCATTCTCAACTTGCCCTCGGCGCCCGCGCCGGCCAGGATCGACGTCCATCCACCGTCGACACCGACCCCGATCAGGTAGAGTGCCGCCACTCCGCCCAGCAGGTAGACACCGGTCTGCATGACATCTGTCCAGATCACTGCGCGCATCCCGCCGTGATAGGTATAGACCAGTGTGAAGAGCCCCAGGATCAGGATGGAGAGAGGCATGACGGGGATGCCCGGGAACAGCGGCCCGATTATGAGCGCCACTGGTATTGCCGTGGCAAAGACCCGAACCGAGTCTCCGAACGCGCGTGTCACCATGAATACAACGGACGCGAAGCGGCGCGTGGAGACCCCGAACCGTCGTTCGAGCAGGGCATACGCGGTTACGAGCTCACCCTGGTAATATCGCGGTAGCAGGGTGTAGGCGATCACGATCCTTCCAATCAGGTAGCCGAAGGCGATCTGGAGGAATGACAGGTTCGTGGCGTACGCCAGCCCCGGAATGCTGATGAAGGTGAGCGCACTGGTCTCCGTGGCCACGACCGAGAACAGGATCGCCCACCACGGCACTCCGCGTCCGGCGACGAAATAATCCCTGGCGTCCTTCTGCCCGCGTCCCAGCCACATGCCCAGCGCTGTCGTGGCCACGAGATAGATGACGAGGACAGCCAGGTCGGTGAAGGTGAAGGCGCCCGTCAAAGGCTACGCTCGGGGTTCGGTGAAACGGGGTCAGACCACCACATACGCTTCCATGGCGAAATATTCGGCCAGTCCCAACGCGTCCAGAGCGGTCGCGGTGTCCTCGTTGCGCGCTTCCACACGCTGCCAGAATTCACGGTCGTCCAGACCGGGAAAGGGGGCGGAGTCCTTCTGCGACTGGTGCTTGAAGATCGCCTGAATCTTCAGGCGAAGCTCTTCCTGCGACATGGTCACGAGCCAGGTTGCCTCGGTTATGGGCCATTCCTGCCAGGCGCCTCGATAGAGCCAGACTTCGGGCCGGGGTATGGTATGGGGAGTGGCCTCAGCCCGTGCTCCACGGATCGTGTCGGGAGATCCTCCAATGGGCGCCACGTTGGCCAGGGCAATGTCCACTGCTTCCTTGCACATCCGGTGCGTGCCATGAGGGTCGGACAGGTCGCCAGCGACGAAGATCAGGTCGGGCCGCAGTTCCAGCAGCAGGGCTTCCACGATGGCCACGTCCTCCGGGCCGATCGGGTCCTTGCGAACCTGACCCGTCTGGTAGAACGGCAGGTTCAGGAAGCGGGCATTCGCGGCGCTCAACCCCATCACCTCGATGCCGCTCACCGCTTCCGATTCCCGGATGACGCGCTTGATATCCTGGATCTCGACGATATCGACTTCGCCGGGTTGCTTGCCTGACAGGAAGTCCCTGACCGTGGCACAGAGTCTGGTCGTCTCTGCCAGCGGAAGCTGTCCCTCCCTTCCCAGGCGGTCCAGGAAGTCCACATACCGACGCACATCGTGGTCGAACACGGCGATGTTGCCGCTCGTCATGTAGGCCACCGTGATCTCGTTCTCGTTCAGCACCAGCTTGCGCAGAATTCCTCCCATCGAGATGACATCATCGTCGGGATGGGGTGAGAAGACGATTATCCGGCTTGAGCGAGGAAGCCTGGATCGACCTCGAATTCGCGCGCCGAGGGAGTTGAAGACGAAACCGTTCACCGCGCCGGGCGATCCGTGCTGCGCGACCAGTGACGACAGGCGATGCTCGGCGTAGTCGCGCAGGGTCAACTTGAGTATTCCGGTACCCGCCTGACGGGAGAGCCAGGCTACCGCGCGGACGGTCAGCTCGGGCGTCCACTCCACCTCATCCAGCAGCCAGGGCGTGGCCACACGCGTCAGCGCGGCGGCCGCCGAGTTGTCCAGGTAGAACGTGGTGTTCGGGTGTAGCTGGAGGAAAGTGGCGGCCACCTGCGGATCCATCTCCCCTTCCACAGCGCGACGGACAATCGCCGCCTTGTGCTCGCCACCGGCAATGAGGGCGATCTCGCGCGCCTCGAGGATCGTCGCCACACCCATTGTCAGCGCTTCCCGCGGCACGTTGTCCTCGCCAAAGAAGTCGGCGGCTGCGTCGCGACGGGTGACAGTGTCGAGCGTCACGAGGCGCGTGCGACTGTCCATCCCTGAGCCAGGCTCGTTGAAGCCGATGTGTCCTGTCTGGCCGATGCCCAGAATCTGGAAGTCTATGCCGCCGGCTTCCGCGATCGCGCTCTCATACCGCGAGCAGATCGCGCCTACCTGATCGCGCGCAGCGCTACCGGCGGGAATGTGCACATTGGACGGGTCGATGTCGATGTGGTCGAACAGGTTCTCCCACATGTATCGGTGGTAGGAATGGAGACTGTCCGGCGCCATGGGGTAGTACTCGTCCAGGTTGAACGAGATGACGTTGGCAAAGCTCAGCCCTTCCTCCCGGTGAAGCCTGATCAACTCCCGGTACACCCCGATGGGCGTGGAGCCGGTGGCCAGCCCTATCACGGCATGCCGGCCCTGGGCGGCGCGCTCGCGTATGATATGGGCCATGCGTCTGGCCAGGATCTGCGCGATGACACGGTGATCGTCCTGGATGACGGTGTGGATACGCTCCACCCCCGCCGCAAGACCGCCGGAGACACGAGAAGGCCCGCGCACCTTCGTGGTGTCGCGGGCCTCCTCGTCGGAGCCGGCGCGCACTGGCGTGTCGGCGACCGGGTCACTCATGGTCGTTCAGGCGGTACTACGCGGAGAATGAACTGCCGCAGCCGCAACCACCAGTGGCATTGGGGTTCGTGAAGGTGAACCCGGATCCCTGCATGGACGTAACGTAGTCGATCTCGATTCCCGTCAGGTACTGCGCCGAGAAGGGATCGACGAAGATCCGGAATGCGCCCTGATCGAGTACCAGGTCGTCGTCGGCCGGCTGATCCTCGATGAGCAGGCCATACTTGAAGCCGCTGCAGCCTCCCGGCTGCACGCTCACTCTGAGCCCACCCTGGTTGGCAGGCACATCCTCGGCTTCCATGAACTTCATGACTTCGGCGACGGCGACCGCGCTGACTTTCACGGCCACGTCGGACTGCTGCATAGTGCTCATCAAAAACCTCCCTGGGACGCTTCGGTGGGGCGCCTCGTAATATGTAGCAATTTACCACTCGCACAGCGAGGGTACAAGACGGAGCCAGCGCCAATCCTGTCGATCGCCGCGGACCCTGCCTGCTCCATTCAGTGCCCGGGCGCGGCAACATGCGTCGGCGGCGGCGGTGCCAACGGTTCCTCCCTGAATGAACGAGCGATCCAGAAGAACGCCACGGCCGCCACCGCCAGGGTGACGATCCCGGACGTCAACTGCCCGAAGACCAGTCGCCCGATTCCGAACAGCGTGGCGTAGACAGCCACCACCCCGGCCACCCAGTTGGTCCAGGCGAGCGCGCCCCCGGGAATCGACTCGCGACCATAGCCAAGCCGCGTCGAGACCTTCGCCCAGCCCGGGCCACCCGGCCTCACCCGCTGGTAGAAGGAATCGAGCACCGCGTCCGATTCGGGCGCCGTGAACATCGTGACCGTGATCCATGCGATCGTGCTCACGGCGACCGTGATGAGCATTACCCAGGCGTCAGAGTTCGGGTCGCCAGCGGTGAAATATCGGGGAACGTACGTCATCGCGATCATCGAGACGACGAATGAGGTCGTCATCGCGCTTATCTCCGACCAGGCATTGATGCGCCACCAGTACCACCGCAGGATGAGCACCAGCCCGGTACCCGCTCCCATGGCGATCAGGAAGCGCCACGCACTCTCCACCGTGTCCAGTTGCCAGGTCACGAGAATGGACGCGCCGAACAGGAACAGCGTGGCCAGGCGGGAAACCGCCACGTAGTGCCTGTCACTCCCGTCCTTCCGGACGAAACGGCGGTACACGTCGTTGATCAGGTAGGATGAGCCCCAGTTCAGGTGTGTGGCCACGGTCGACATGTAGGCGGCGGCGAAGCCCACCAGCATCAGGCCACGCAGCGGCGTCGGAAGCAGGTCCACGAATGCCTGCACGTACGCCCCTTCACGATCCTGCATGTCGGGATAGAGCAGGAGGGTAGCAAGGCCGGTGACGATCCACGGCCATGGCCGCAGCGCGTAGTGTGCGACCTGGAAGAAGAGAGTCGCCAGGACGCCGTCCCGCTCCGTCCGCGCCGAGAAGATCCGCTGCGCGATGTAGCCTCCGCCGCCCGGCTCGGCGCCGGGATACCAGGCCGCCCACCACTGCACCGCCAGGAAGGTGAACAGCGCCAGCAGCGGCATCCAGGCGTGAGCCACCAGTCCCGATGGGGTCAACGACACCGGAAGCACCGAGAGAGCAGCCGTCTCGCTGCCAAAATGAGCGGTGACGCCTGCCTTCAACGCTGCCATTCCGCCCACCGCCCGCACCGCGAAGACCGACAGGATGATCGTCGCCGTCATCCCCAGGATGAACTGGATCAGGTCCGTCCAGAGTACCGCCCAGAGACCCGCCGCCAGTGAGTAGGCCATGGTGATCGTGAAGCAGATTCCGACGGCCAGTATGGGCGAGACGCCGAGCGAGATGGTGAGAATCTTGATCATCGCCCGGGTGACCCAGCCCAGGATGATCAGGTTGATGGGGATGGCCAGGTAGAGGGCCCTGAATCCACGCAGGAACGCCGCCGGTCCGCCGCCGTACCGTACCTCGGCGAACTCCACGTCCGTCATCACCTCCGCCCTACGCCAGAGTCGGGCGAAAAAGAAGACGGTGAGGATCCCGCTCATCACGAAGTTCCACCAGAGCCAGTTGCCGGCGACCCCCTTGGTGGCCACGAGGCCGGTGACGACCAGCGGCGTGTCGGCGGCGAAGGTCGTGGCGACCATGGCCGCCCCGGCCAACCACCACGGCACCTGCCGGCCGCTCAGGAAGTACTCGTCCAGGTTTGCCCCGCCCCGACGCGTGAAGTACAGGCCGATGCCGATGCTGACCGCGAAGTAGGCGACTATGACGGCCCAATCCAGCGGGAGGAGAGTCATTTTTGGGGCTCGGGCTCAGGATGGGAATGAGAGGGAACCGTCGGGAGTGAACCAGCCGGTTCACTCATTCCGGCCGCACCGTGGCTGTCGCCGTGCGCGAGAGGCCGTCGCCGCGCGCAAAGTACCCCGGTAGCGAGATCGGCGCGCGACCACTGATCGGGATCACGCCGGCGATTGCGCGGGCTGCCGCCCGCTCCAGTGCGTCGCCACGACCGAAGGTTGCGAGGTAGCTGGTGACGGCCGGAAACTGATTGAGGACGTAAGGATTGCCGTGCGCCGCCACGACCGTCGGCACCCGTCGCGCGACCGAATCGACCCACGCAGCCACCCCTGGAGCCACGGCGGTCCGGCCGGCCCCCTCGATCGTTCGCACGTGAGTGGTCACGACCAGTCGATCTTCCGCACCCAGGCTGGCAGCCAGCCTGGCCAGAGTTGTCGGGCTGGTCTCCGGCGTCAGTCGGATTATCCGCGCTCCCCCCAGCAACCTCTGCAGTTCAGCGCCGAAGGCGCGGCCGGCGGTCAGGTCCGCCTCGGGCGCGTAGGTGGCTATCGTGACCCGGCCTCCGCGCGTCAGCGGGACGCGCTGCGGCGAATCGCGGAGGAGTGTCACGGCAGCGGAGGCGATGCTGTCGGCAGCGGCCCAGTGCGCGGCCGAGCCCACAACCTGGCGGAGCGAATCGAGTGATACGATGGGATGTCGTGTCGTGCCCGTTCGCACCTTCCACTCCAGTACCCTCCTGACGGCCGTCTCGACACGGCTCGCCGTCAGAGTGCCGTTGGCGAGCGCGCGCTCCACGGCATCGATGGCCCCCGGAACGTCGGTGGGCATGAGCAGGATGTCGGAGCCAGCGTTCAGCGCTTCCACGACCGCCACCTCGTTCGTGTAGCCCTTGCCGATGCCCTGCATGGTGAGCGCATCGGTCACGGTCAGACCGCGGAAGTGGAGCGAGTCGCGCAGAAGATCGGTCATGATGGCCCGTCGCAGCGTGGCCGGCGTGCTGTCACCACCAATCGCGGGTAGGGCGATGTGGGCGGTCATCACCGCCGTCGCTCCAGCATCGATTCCGCGTCGGAAGGGGACCAGCTCGACCTGACGAAGCCGCGCCAGGTCGCTGCGTACGATGGGGAGCGCCAGATGGGAATCGGTGTCGGTGTCCCCGTGGCCGGGAAAGTGTTTGAGCGTCGCACCGGCGCCGGCTCCCTGCACGCCGTCCACGAACGCCTCGGCCAGCCTGGCTACCTGCTCCGGATCCTCCCCGAACGATCGTACATTTATGACGGGATTGCGCGGATTGTCGTTGACGTCCACGACGGGCGCGAAGACGAGCCTGATCCCCGTCGCGATCGCTTCCTGGCCGGTGATCTGGCCGGCCCTTCTGGCCAGCGCCGGGCTTCCGGTGGCGCCGATTGCCATGTTGCTGGGGAGCACGGTTGCCGTGCCGCCCGACATCAGGGAGGGCAGGAAGACGCCTCCTTCCAGTCGTCCCAGTCCCGGCTCCAGATCGGCTCCCACGAGCAGCGGTACTTCCGCCCGCGCCTGCAGATAGTTCAGCTTGGCAGCCACCTCTCCGGGCGAGCCGAGCGACATGACGATGCCGCCCACCTTGTCGTGGGTGACAAGTCGGGTTACCGCGGCAAAGGCGGGCTCGTCGGCCGCGGAGTAATCGCCCAGCAGCCAGACCATGATGAGTTGGCCGATGCGCTCGCGTGGCGTGAGCCGGGCGTAGGTACTGTCTACCCAGCGCTGGTCGGCCACCGGCAGATCCCGGCGTGGATCGAGGAGACTGGCGTTGGCTCCTCCCGGACGCCCGGACGTCGTCGTCGGCCCGGGCGACCGCGCCGCCGCCTGGCCGATCGGTGGCTCCGGCACCGCTGTGTGCGCCGGAGCACAGGCGGCAGGCAGCAAGGCCAGGACGAGGGCGGCACGGGAGGTAGCGATGCGAGACATGGGTGGCGGGAGAGGGAATACCGCAGTCTGGGTGGCGGATTATACGTCCAGTCTCCCGGACGCGGAATGCGACAGCCAACCGGAGCCCCCGGATCGGGGGTGCGTGGAGCACGCGTCTTGCGAGCCCGGCAACTGAATGGCACGGTGCCGTCGGTGCTGGAATACTCCCACCCCCTACGATCTCACATGTACAAGACGATGCGACGACTCGCGATGTTGTCCGCTCTGCTGCTGCTCGGAGCCTGTGCTGGCCGGCAGGTGGAGGTGACGAATCCAACGCCGGAGGCCAGTGAGGCAGCGATCTCGCTGCGCGTGGTGAACAGCCTGGATCAGCCGGTCAACGTCTACGTTGTCATGGGCGGCAACGAGATGTTCGTGCGGCAGGTGGGCGCCCGCTCCACCGAGACGGCCGTGGTGCGCAACGTACCTGCCGGCTCCGTGATTACCCTCCGGGCGCGCCCGGTCGACGGTCGGCAGGCCTACGAAAGGGCTGACGTGCGACTCGATGCCGGCGTCTTCGAGTGGCGAGTACCGTAGCCTGAGGCTCACCGGTTGGCTCCCTGGGAGGGCCGGTAGCATGGCGCTGACGCGGAGTCAACAGCCTTCACGTCACAGGGCGGCAGTTGCTTCGCCAAATCGTGCCGGGTACTTTTCCGTGCCGGAGTACCCTTCCGGTTCGTCGGCGCGTTGCCCGTCTCCGCGTGGGGAAGGCGAGGCGTTGCCTGTTTCCCGTGTCCCCGGGGAATGAAGAGAATCTGGGAGTCGATCCAGCGCGGCTACCTGCGGGTCATCGAGCCAGTGGCCGATTTCCTGGTACGTCGTCGCGTCAGCCCGAACACAATCACGACCGTGGGCACGGTTTGCACCGTGAGCGCGGGCGTCATCTTCGCCACCGGCCACATCTCGCTGGGTGGTTGGGTCCTGGGACTGACGGCGCTGTTCGACGTGCTGGACGGCACGGTGGCGCGTCGCACCGGGCGCTCGACGATCTTCGGCGCTTTCTATGACTCGACGCTGGACAGGGTAGCCGACGGCGCGGTACTCGCCGGCATCGCGGTATTCTACGCCACCAGCCCGGAGCATAACAGCGTGCCACTGCTGGTTGTGACGCTCGCCGGCATCCTCGGCACCTTCCTCACGTCCTACACCCGCGCGAGGGCCGATTCGCTCGGCATAGATGCGAAGGTTGGCATCATGCAGCGGCCCGAGCGAGTCACGTTGCTTTCCGCTCCGCAGGCCTTTTTCGGCCTGGCGCTCCACGGCTGGGTTCTCGCCGCGATCATCGTGACCCTCGCGGTGACATCGTGGTGGACCGCCGTCCAGCGCATAATGTTCGTCTATCGCGCGACGAGCGGCGCGCACCTCCCCGGGACCGATCTGACCGACGTCCCGACCGCGCCCACGCCCACGGTCCCGCCCGAGTCGGGATCGCCGAGCGTCGCGGCATCTCATGCTCTATCTCGCTAAGGAGAGTCCCGCACGTGCAGGGATCGCAAGCTGACTCCAAGCCTCAAATCCGCCCCGCAGAGGGGCGCCTGGGGATCCTGACGCCCGGACTGGGCGCAGTTGCCACAACCTTGATGGCCGGCGTCGAGAGTGTCCGTCGCGGCCACTCCAAGCCCATAGGATCGTTGACCCAGATGGCGACCATCCGACTGGGAAAGCGTACCGACAACAGGGCGCCCCTGATCAAGGACTTCGTTCCCCTCGCCAGACTGGAAGACATCGTCTTCGGCGCCTGGGATCCGATTCCCGACGATGCCCTTACCGCTGCCCGCCAGGCCGGCGTGCTCGACGAGCGCGACATCGCGCCGATTGCCGATTTCCTGGCCGCGATCGTACCCATGCCAGCCGTCTTTGACGCGCGCTACGTGGCGCGCCTCCACGACTGTACCAACGTCAAGCAGGGCAGGACGAAGCGCGACCTGGCCGAGCAACTGCGGCAGGACATCCGCAACTTCAAGGAGAAGCACGAGCTGGACCGCATCGTCATGGTCTGGTGCGCTTCCACGGAAACGTTCATCAAGCCGGGTCCTCAGCACGCCACCATCCAGCAGTTCGAGCTGGCGATGGAGCAGAACGACGACGCCATTGCCCCGTCAATGCTCTATGCCTGGGCAGCGATAATGGAGGGGGTCGCGTACTGCAACGGCGCGCCAAACCTCGCGGTGGATATTCCGGCGCTCACCAGCCTCGCCGAACAACGCGGCGTGGCGATTTCCGGCAAGGACTTCAAGACCGGACAGACCTGGCTCAAGACGGTGCTCGCGCCAGGCATCAAGGCGCGCATGCTCGGGCTCGCCGGGTGGTACTCGACGAATATCCTCGGCAACCGCGACGGTGAGGTTCTGGAGGATCCAGGGTCGTTCAAGACCAAGGAGGAGAGCAAGCTCAGCGTCCTCCACGATATCCTGCAGCCGGAGAAGTATCCGGATCTCTACAAGGATTTCTCCCACGTCGTGCGCATCAACTACTATCCGCCGCGTGGCGACAACAAGGAAGGCTGGGACAATATTGACATAGTTGGATGGATGGGCTATCCGATGCAGATCAAGGTCAATTTCCTCTGCCGCGACTCCATCCTGGCCGCACCTCTGGTTCTCGACCTGGCTCTCTTCTCCGACTTCGCGCAACGCGCCGGCATGAAGGGAATCCAGGAGTGGCTGTCGTTCTTCTACAAGAGTCCCATGACGGCCCCCGGTCTGCACCCGGAGCATGACCTGTTCATCCAGCAGACCAAGCTGAAGAACACGCTCCGGCACATGATGGGCGAGGATCAGATCACCCACCTCGGTCTGGAGTACTATCAGTCATGATCAGGCGCACCTGCCGTTCGCTTCTCGTGGGAGCCGTGACGCTTCTTGTCGTCGCCTGCGGCGATCGGCAGGAGCTCCGGCCGGAGATCAAGCTGAACACCGCCGAATTCACCTTCCGTGTGACCGCCGACCGCATGCCGCCGACTGCCCGTGAGGACGACCGGTTTCGGGTGGAGGTCGTGGACCGCGAGACCCGTCAGCCGGTACAGGGCGGCGAAGGGCGCATCTTCGCCACCAGTCAGGAAGGGATGAACAGTTGGGATGGGTTTGCCCTGGGCGAGGAGCCTGGCGTCTATTACGGTACCCTCCGTTTCCTGACTGCTGGCCAGTGGGCAATGGCCATACAGTTCCGAACCGATTCCACGAAGCCGTTGCAGCGGGCGGACTGGGTCCAGGATGTGTTGCCTGAACGCCCGCTGGGCGAGCCATGACGCCATGATCCATTTCCATCGTACCTCTCTCTCCACCGTCGACGTCCTGGCGTTGGCTGATGCATTCTTCCCCACGATCGGGCTCGAGCCCACCTCGTCAGGGGAGAGGAGTCGGAGCTTCTCCGGTCCACTTGGCCAGTTGAGAATAGACGTTCGCGCCGAGGGCGGTCACTACACCTTTGTCGAGGCGCACACGGATCAGGTGGGCGAGAGCCGCCTGGATCGGAACGTCAAGCGTTACTTCGTGCGCCTGCACAAGCGCGCCGACCCCAGGCATCTTCTCGACGCCGCTTACTGATGGCACCGCGCCCCGAATCCACCAGGCCCCGCCGCTCTCGAGGTCGTGGGGCCTCAGCGAACGATCGCCCGCCTTCGGAGTCGCTGAGCCGCGAACAACTGCTGGCGCTCTACTACTGGATGCGCCTCACTCGCACCCTCGAGGAACGCCTCGTCGCCCTGTATCGGCAGACCAAGGTGGTCGGCGGGCTGTTCCGATCCCTGGGTCAGGAAGCCGACTCGGTGGGGAGTGCGTTCGCCCTCGAACGTCGCGACATCCTCTCGCCCCTCATCCGCAACCTGGGCTCGATGCTCGTGAAGGGCGCCACGCCGCTGGAGATCCTGCGCCAGTACATGGCCAAGGGGGACTCGCCCACACGTGGCCGGGAACTGAACATCCACTTCGGCGATACCGACCGTGGTTTCATCGGCCAGATCTCGCCTCTCGGCGACATGGTGCCGGTGATGGCCGGAGTCACCCTCTCCTTCAGGATGCGGGGTGAGGACAGGGTGGGTCTCGTCTACATTGGCGACGGGGCCACATCCACCGGCGCCTTCCATGAGGGCATCAACTTCGCGGCGGTGCAGCGTTGTCCCCTCGTCGTTATCGTCGAGAACAACGGTTACGCCTACTCCACCCCCACGTCCAGGCAGACGCTGGCGGCCAGCTTCGTGGACAAGGCCATTGGCTACGGAATACCGGGCCACAAGGCCGATGGCAATGACGTGCTGGCTGTCTATGACGTGACGAAGAGGGCGGTGGACCACGCGCGCCGCGGTAAGGGGGTGACGCTGATCGAGTTGATGACCTATCGCCGGAAGGGTCACGCCGAACATGACAACCAGAGCTATGTGCCGGAGGGGGAGATCGAGCGCTGGGAGAGGGAGAACGACCCGCTCACCCGCTACGTGGCCCGTCTCACTGGCGAATTCGGATTCACCGCTTCCGATGTGGAAGCCGTGGACGAGCGCGCACACGTGGAGATAGACGCCGCTACCGATCAGGCTGAGGCATCGCCACCGCCCGAGGCACTCGATTCGCTGATCGGCGTATACGCCGACCCGCCAGCAGCGGAACCCCTCTGGTTCCGGGAGGGCATCGCGCAGGCCGTGACGTCTCACGAGCGACCCGCCGGCTGGGGGACGTCAAATGTCGAGTAAAGCCACGGAAGTCCCGACGACCGGCGGCCAGGAGATCACCTACCTGGAAGCGATTCGCGAGGCTCTCTTCGAGGAGATGGAGAGCGACGAGAACGTCTTCTGCATGGGCCAGGACATCGGTGTCTTCGGTGGCGCCTTCAAGGTGACCGAAGGGTTGCAGGCGCGGTTTGGCCCGCAGCGCGTGCTCGATACCCCAATCTCCGAGATCGCGATGGTTGGTGCTGCTGCCGGCGCCGGCCACATGGGCATGCGTCCAGTGGTGGAGATGCAGTTCATCGACTTCATCGCCAACGCGTACGACATGATCACCAATTATGTGGCGACAGCGCGCTATCGCGCCTTCCTGCCATGTCCGATGGTGATCCGCGGTCCCAGTGGCGGCTACGTGCGCGGTGGGCCATTCCACTCCCAGAATCCTGAGGCCGGCTTCATCCACACGCCGGGCATCAAGGTCGTCTACCCGTCCACCGCGGCCGATGCCAAGGGACTGCTCAAGGCGGCCATCCGGGACGACGACTGTGTGCTCTTCTTCGAGCACAAGTACCTGTACCGTCGCATCAGGGACGTCGTGCCGGCTGGCGATCATGTCGTGCCGATCGGCAAGGCGCGGACAGCTCGGGAGGGAACCGACGTCTCCATCATCACCTACGCCGCGACTGTCTGGAAGGCGCTCGACGCCGCCCAGCAACTCGCCGACGAGGATGGCCTGTCGGTGGAGGTGATTGACCTGCGGACGCTGAGCCCGCTGGACGATGAAGCCATACTGGCGACGGTGCGAAAGACGAACCGTGTGCTTATCCTGCACGAGGACACGCGCACGGGAGGAATTGCCGGGGAGATCACCGCGCGGATCAACGAGCAGGCATTCGCCTGGCTGGACGCGCCGGTTCTGCGCGTGACGGCCCACGACGTGCCGTTGCCGTACGCGCCATCGCTGGAAGACTTCGTGCTGCCGCAGACATCGGACATCGTCCGTGCCGTGCGTCAGCTCGCCGCGTATTGAGCGGCGTTCGCAAGTGCGTTACTGGATAGCATGAGCGAGACAGATCCTGAACTTTCAGGCTGCTGGAGCAGGGCCGGTGCGGGGTGTTTCTCACTCCTTGCCGGCGGCTTCAGCGGAGGTATGGTGGGTGTCTTCGTGTCAGTGATGGTGCGCGAACTGACCCAGGGGCCGACGTGTGAGGGGATTCCCACCTGTGACTGGCACATATACATGCTTGCCGGAGCCGTGCTCGGCGCGCTCTCTCTTCCGGTGCTCGTGCTGCGGCGCATGAGCCGTGCGGCACCGATGGACAACAACTCAGACCGAGGGTGAATGGAGTGGCACGCATAGACGTCAGCATGCCGCAGATGGGAGAATCGATCGCCGAGGGCACCCTGTCGCGCTGGCTCAAGAAAGTCGGCGACGAGGTTCGGCGCGATGAACCGATCTTCGAGATCTCGACTGACAAGGTGGATGCGGAGATACCTGCTCCGTCCGCCGGAGTGATCGTCGAGATCCTGGTGCAGGAAGGGGAGACCGTGCCGGTACAGACGGTCGTCGCCCGCATGGAGACCGAGAAGGGTGCAGCCGCGGTCGCGGCGACGCCGGACGCCGGCCCGTCGGCTGCGGCCAGTGCCACTGCCGCAACACCAGCCGTCGCCGCCCCCCCTGCCGCAGCCGCTCCACCGGCGCCTGCCGTCGCCGATGATGGCGGGCCTGAAAGCCTGGAGACGCGCCTCCGTACGAAGTCGTCACCGCTCGTCCGCAAGATGGCGGCTGAGCACGGCGTCGACATCAGCGTGCTCAGGGGAAGCGGGCTTTCCGGGCGGGTGACGCGGAAGGATCTCCTGGAGGTGCTCGAGAAGGGTGTGCCGACGGCCGCGCCCACCGCTCCCGGGTCGCCGATCGCACCGTCCGCTCCATCCATGCACGCGCCGGGCGGCGTTGCTGTCGAGGACGGCCCGATACCGGAAGCATGGCCGGGTGACACCGTGGAACCGATGTCCAGGATGCGCTCGCTCATCAGCCAGCACATGACCGTGTCACGGAGAACGTCGGCCCACGTTACGTCGTTCTTCGAGGTGGACTTCACGCGCGTGGCGCGAATCCGCGCCAAGCATCGACGTGAGTTCGAGGAGGCAACGGGCCAGAAGCTCACCTACATGCCGTTCGTCATCAAGGCGGTGGTGGACGGGCTCAAGCAGTTCCCGATCCTCAACTCGTCGGTCGCCGGCGACTCGATCATCTACCGCAAGGAGATCAACATCGGGATCGCCGTCGCGCTCGACTGGGGCCTTCTCGTACCGGTGATCAGGAACGCTGACGACCTGTCGCTCACCGGTATCACACGGGCGCTGAACGACCTGGCATCACGTGCCCGGGCGAAGAAGCTCAGCCCGGAGGAAGTCCAGAATGGCACTTTCACCATCACCAATCCCGGTGGATTCGGGTCGCTGATGGGAACGCCGATCATCAACCAGCCACAGGTAGCCATCATGGGGCTGGGTGCCATCGAGAAGCGACCGAAGGTGATCACCGGCCCGGACGGCGAGGACACGATCGCCATCCGCACATGCTCCTACTTCTCCCTCTCCTTCGATCACCGTATCATCGACGGCGCGGCGGCCGACAATTTCCTGGCCTACGTGAAGCGCCAGATCGAGACCTTCCCCGACGGCGCGCCCTGAACCAGCGGCGCCACTCCGGGCGCCGATGCGCCCTGCCGTGCCCCGGCGGTACCCCACAATGGACGGGGAACCGCCGGGGTTCGGCGTTCCAGGTGCACGTGGCGTTGCTACCCGGTGCCCCCGCCCGTATGCTACTAGTTGCGGACCGATCCGACGGTCCCTGGCCACCATACATTCAGTCCTCGACACAGACCACAGGCGCATGCCTTCACGTACCTTGCTCGTTGACGGCAAGACATGGCGTGTCTTCCCGTCCGGCTACGTCACGCAGTACGACGGCGATGAGTTTGGCCTTCTCTTCATTCACGGCGAGGGAGACGAGCGCGTCGTTCGCGTGACGCGTTACTCGCCGCTCGGTGTACGTTCACGCGAGGAATCACTGGCTGGCCTGTCCGAGGCCGACCTGCTTCGCCTTTTCGGGCAGAGTCAGCCCAGCATCCGCTCTCCCGAAGCTGGCTACGCCCGGTGATCGTTCCGCGCGGCGCTCCGCCGCACGTCGACCTGCACTCGCACTCGACGGCCTCTGATGGGGCCGTCAGCCCCGCCGTTGCCGTCCAGAGGGCGCACAGCGCGGGCGTGTCGGCGCTCGCGCTGACTGACCATGACACCATTGCCGGCGTCGCCGAGGCGGAGGTGGCAGCGGCGGAGTTGGGGATGCGGCTGGTTGTCGGGGCTGAACTCAGCGCCCACGACGGTGAACGTGAGATACACCTTCTGGCGCTCCACATCCGGCTGCGGGATGTCATCGAGTCGGCGCTGGCCCGGTTTCGCGCGCAGAGGTCGGAGAGGGCGCGGGAGATCGTGGGGCTGCTGCAGAAGCAGGGCCTGGATGTGACCTTCGAATCGGTGCTCGCCGAGGCCGCTGGCGGCGCTGTCGGGCGACCGCATGTGGCGCGTGCGATGATCGCCGCCGGCGCTGTCCGGGACCACCGTGAGGCCTTCGACCGCTACCTTGCGGCCGGCAAACCGGCGTTCGTGGACAAGGCTTACTTCGCCATAGGCGACGCCATCGAACTCGTCCACCAGGCCGGTGGGTTGGCTGTATTCGCCCACCCCGGCGCCGACGGCACACTGGAGCGCGTGGAGCGGCTGCGTGAACTGGGCCTGGATGGACTCGAGGTACTCCATCCCGGTCACAGCTCCGAGGACACGCGTCGAGTGGGTGCCCTGGTGGAACACTTCGGAATGGTGCGTAGCGGGGGCTCGGACTGGCACGGTGCCGCAGAGGGAGCGCGCACCCTTGGAGCCATGAAGGTCCCGCTTGCCTGGTTGGAGGAGCAGGATGCCCTGCTGGCCAGCCGTGACGTCATAAGCACCAACTGACGGTCAGCAACCATGAGCATGGCAGAGTCGGGGACCGGGGAGCGGGTGGTGCTCGCGGGACGTTCGGCGCTCGTAACTGGTGCCGGCCGACGTATTGGCAGGGCAATGGCCGAAGCGCTGGGCCAACGTGGCATGGCTGTCGTCGTGCACTACAGCGCTTCGAACGCCGGCGCTCACGAGACCGCCCAGGCAATCGAGAAGGCAGGGGGCAGGGCTCATGTCATCCAGGCTGATCTCCTCGAGCCCGACGCGGCCGCACGCCTCGTGCGAGACGCGGCCGACCTCTGCGGCGGCCTGGACCTGGTGGTGAATTCGGCGGCCACCATGAACTGCACGCCGATCGGCAGCGTCACCACCGACCAGTGGGACGACATCATCGCGCTCAACCTTCGCGCACCCTTCTTCATTGCCCAGGCGGCCGCGGCCGTGTTGCGTCAGGGCGGGAGCATCATCAACATGGCTGACCTGGCTGCCTTCGAGACCTGGCCCGGCTACGTGCCCCATGGAATCAGCAAGGCCGGCGTGGTGCAGATGACGAGGGCACTCGCTCGTGCGCTCGGGCCCGCCATCCGTGTGAACGCGATCGCGCCCGGCGCGGTGCTCCTTCCGGATGGCTGGGACGAGGCCACGGCCACCCGTCTTGCCAGTACGACCCCCCTTCGCCGGCTCGGCGAGCCCCAGGACGTGGTCGACGCGTTGCTCTACCTCGCCACATCTCCGTACGTGACAGGCCAGACGTTGATCGTGGACGGTGGCCGCGAAGTGCGTCACTGAGCGATCCTGCCCCTCATATCCGGCGGAGTCCGGGCCCGGCCGGAGCCTGCACAGTCGCGGTGCCGCTGACGGTGGCTTCCAACAGCGGTGCGCCGTCGCCAAGTTACGGTGGTGACCGGACGCCGCACGGCGCGGTGGTGTGTGTACTCCGGCCGGAAGAACCGGCCGACTCTCAGGGAATAAACGTGGAAACGACGCAGGAATATGAGGTCGTGATCGTCGGCGCAGGGCCGGCGGGCATGTGCGCCGCCATGTACGCCGGTCGCTCGATGCTCCGCACGGTGGTGATCGAGCGCGGTGCCTCCGGCGGCGAATTGCTGAACACGGAACTCATCGAGGACTATCCCGGCTTCGAGAGTATCGAAGGCTGGGACCTCGCGCAGAGGTTCGAAGCCCATGCCAGGAAGTTCGGGGCCGAGTTCGTTCAGGGCACTGTCGCGTCCGTCCGCAAGCTCGATGATGGCTCCTTCGAGACGCTCACCGATGATGGCACCCGCTACCTGTCGCCGGCCGTGATAGTCACCGCCGGCGGTACTCCCGTGAAGCTGAACGTACCAGGCGAGGCGGAGTATGCGGGGAAGGGCGTCTCCTACTGTGGGATCTGCGACGGCGCCTTCTTCCGCAACCATACCATCGCCGTCATTGGAGGAGGCGATGCCGCCACCGAGGAGGCCGATTTCCTCACCCGCTATGCCGACAAGGTGTACCTGATACATCGCCGCGACCAGTTCAGGGCATCCAAGTTGCTCCAGAAGCGTGCGTTCGAGAACCCCAAGATAGAGGTGGTCTGGAACAAGGTCGTCGAGCGGATCAGCGGCGATGAGAACGGGTTGGTGAACAGAATCAGCCTGCTTGATACCGTGACTTCGGAGCAGAGCGAACTTGACGTCACCGGTGTGTTCGTCTTCATCGGCTTTCGACCCAACACTGGCGTCATCGCCGATCATGTGGAGCACGACGAGATGGGTTACATCGTGACCGATACCAGCATGCAGACCAGCATACCCGGTCTCTTCGCCGCCGGCGACCTGCGTGCGCAGCTCGTCCGCCAGGTGACGACGGCGGTGGGTGACGCCACCACGGCCGCCATGGCCGCCGAGAAATACCTGACCGCGCTGCGCGACGGTGAGGCCGTTGTGATAGAGGGACACGGAGGGTATACGGTGTGAAGATCTCCACATTCACCGTGGGTCCATTGCAGGAGAATGCCTACATGCTGCTGGCGGCCGACAGCAGTGAGGCGGTGTTCGTGGATCCTGGGGATGAGGGAGATCGCCTCGTCGCCGCCGTTGCCGCAACCGGCGCGCGCCTGACCGGGATCTGGCTGACCCACGCCCACTTCGATCATGTTGGCGGGGTAGCGGCGCTCTGCCGGGCCTGGCCGGAGGCCGTAGTACGGCTCCACCCAGCCGATGAATCCCTCTACGCCGGTGCCGTCCGGTCGGCGGCGTTGTGGGGACTGTCTCTGGAGGCCCCTCCGGCGTCGTTCGTGCCGCTGGCCGAGGGCGACGTCCTGACAGTCGGCGGGCGGAACTTCGACGTCATGCACACGCCCGGTCATTCGCCTGGCCACGTCACCATCCACGGCCACGGTGTCGCCTTCGTGGGCGATTGCCTGTTCCGCGATTCCGTGGGGCGTACTGACCTTCCACTATCCGATCCGGCACAGCTTGAGGTCTCCCTCGAACGGATCGCTGCGCTCCCCGACGAGACCCAACTGTTCTCCGGCCATGGGCCGCGCACGACGCTCGGGCGGGAGCGCAAGCACAACCCGTTTCTCAACGGCACCGCCCGGCTGGTGGCCCGGTGATCGACCAGCACGCGGTGGGTGAATGAGCCGGAGCTACCTCTATCGTGGCGGTGGGCGAGCGCGTCCGCTGGCGAGTATCGTCCTGGCCGCGTTCTGGGGCGGGGCGGCGATCGTGGTTCTCGTCATTTCCGCGCCGCTTCTCTCTGGCGGCCTGCCGCTGGGTGGCCCCGCCGCCGCCGTGCTGGAACGCGCTTTTGGCGCCGTGGCCGGCGGGGGCATGCTGATAGCACTCACGGTGGCGGCAGCGGAATTGTTCAGCGGCCGCACCTACCTTCGTGCTCTCCGCCTTGCTGGTGCGAGCATGCTGATGATCGCGGCCGGCGCGGGGCTGTTCGAGAACTCGCGCAGCGTACTGCGACCGGGCACGGCGTCAGCCGCACTGTCCGGTGCCAGTGACGCGCCAGCCGACAACGGTGGTAGCATGACATGGGCGCGACTGCGCCTGGCGTGGTGCGCCCTCGGCCTGATCGGAGCGACCCTCATACTGGGCGGCGGCCTGGCTGCTGTCCGCGCCCAGCGACGCGCGCCGTGAGCGCGCGCTCTGACTGTGTCGACGTCGACGACGGCGGCGCAGCGGTTTTCACCCTTGAGCGACCCGGTGGCAAGGCAATGGCTGCCGGCTCACGCTGAAGCACCCACAATCACAGAATTCCAAGGAGACCAGTAATGGCCCGCGAGATGCGCACCGAGAAGGATCCCCTGGGTACGAGAGAAGTGCCCGCTGATGCCCTGTACGGCGTGCAGACAGTTCGCGCGATGGAGAACTTTCCCATCAGCGGACTGCGTCCACTGTGGCCATTCGTGCGCGGCCAGGTCTGGATAAAGAAGGCCGCCGCTCTCACCCACAAGGAGACGGGTCGGCTGGAGGCGCGGCTCGCCGATGCCATCGTCGCGGCGGCCGACGAGGTCCTCGACGGACAGCACCGCGACCAGTTCGTCGTCGACCCGTACCAGGCTGGCGCCGGCACTTCGCACAACATGAACGTCAACGAAGTGCTTGCCAACCGCGCCAACGAGCTCCTGGGTGGCAAGCGCGGTGAATACTCGCCGGTGCATCCAAACGACCATGTGAACATGGCGCAGAGCACCAACGACACGATCCCGACCAACATCCGCCTCGCCTGCCTGTCCGAACTCGGCGGACTGGTGACGGCGTTCCAGGGACTCCGTGATGCCCTCGCCGCCAAGGGAGTCGAGTTCGATGACATCGTCAAGGCGGGTCGCACGCACCTGCAGGATGCGATGCCGATCAGGCTTGGCCAGGAGTTCACCGCGTACGCAGGCTCGATGGATCGCGGGCTGCGCCGGGTGATCGAGTCGGCGGACTACCTGCGGGATCTGGGGATTGGCGGCAGCGCGGTGGGCACCGGCGTCACCGTCGAGCCTCAGTACCCGGAGCTCATGAATCGCTACCTCACCCAGACTACCGGCCTCGAGCTGCGGGTGGGCGCAGATCGCATCCAGTTGATGCAGAGCATGGGCGATGTGGCCGGCTTCTCGGCGGCCATGCGTACCCTGGCGGTGGACCTGAGCAAGATCGCCAGCGACCTGCGGCTGATGGTGATGGGCCCGCGCACCGGCATCAACGAGATCGCCCTGCCGGAGGTTCAGCCCGGTTCGTCCATCATGCCGGGAAAGATCAACCCGTCCATTCCCGAGATGGTCAATCAGGTCTGCCTGCAGGTCATGGGTCTCGATACCACCGTTGCCTTCGGTGCCGAGCATGGCCAGTTGGAGCTGAACGTCATGATGCCGGTGATGGGCTTCAACGTCCTCCTCGCCATGCGCATCCTCACCAATACGGCCACGGTCTTCACCGAGAAGTGCGTGAGGGGAATCACGGCCAATCGCGAGAGCTGCGAGTACTGGGTGGAGCGCTCGGCGGCCCTGGCTACGGCGCTCGCGCCGCAGATCGGGTACGCTCGGGCGGCCGAACTCAGCAAGCAGTCGGTGAAGGAGAACGTCCTTATCCGTGACCTCGTGAAGAGGGAGCACGTCCTGCCGGACGACCAGGTCGACAAGGTACTGGATCTGTACCAGATGACCCTGATCGGCATGCCGGGCGGCGCGCACGGTTGAGGCGAAGCGGGTCGCTTCATGGTCGGGCGGAGCAGCGCCCGGCCATGGCGCGGCTTGCGCGTCCGTCGCTCAACTGCCTATCGTGATAGGGTGCGCATAACTACCTGGGCCGAATACGGCCTCATCTGTTCGCTTCACCTGGCTCGCCGCACGGAAGACGGGCCAGTGTCGGGGCGTGACATCGCAAGCCGTGAGTTGCTGCCGGCAGACTACGTGGAGCAGATCATGCTCCGGCTACGCCGCGCCGGGATCGTGACCAGTACCCGCGGGGCGCGTGGCGGCTATGTGCTCGCCCGGCCGGCCGAGTCGATCTCGGTGCGGGACGTCATAGCCGGCTCGGAGCTGGCTACGTTCGAGTTGCACTGCGTGAGCAACCCGGTAGCCGAGGAACGGTGCGCGTCATCCCAGGACTGCAGCATTCGTCCCGTCTGGGTGCTGCTGCAGCAGAAGATCGATGACGTCCTGGAGAGCGTCAGCCTGGCCGACCTCCTGCACGGCGAGAAGGAGGTGCGGAAGATAGTGGGCCTGGGAAGATCGCCGGGTGAACCAACGCTCCCGGGAATCGCGCCGTCGTCCGCCACGACAGGGTCAGGGGGCCGACAGCGCAAGCGTCTGCCGGTGCTCCAGGATTGATCGGGTGATCGTTCGCCCGACCGGGAGGGAGCGGTGAGCTTCTGGGACGCATGGCGAGCGTCGAGGCAGATCCGGCGCGCAGCCGATCGTTACGCAGAGGAGTCGTGGGCCGAGCCGTCCGCCGAGGACGTGCGTTGGCTGGCCCGGGAGGTGGCTGCTGGCGACGAGGATCACGCCGCCTGGGAGCTGCGTTACCTGCGACGCGCGCTGGCCCAGTTGGTTGCCGAGCGAGACGGATTGGACGATCGCACCGGCGCCGCGGTTGCCGCGGCGCTAGCCGAGCGACTGCGCAATGATCGCGGCATCGCGCGGGAACGATTGAGCATCGCCGAGCGACAGAGCAACCTGCGACTCTCACGCTATCGTGAGACGATGCGCGAGCGCGGCGGTGGCCCGCTGGCAGGACGGCTTGCCGCGGCTCTGGTGCAGGTAACGGCGCCTGGCCGGCCCCGACGCGTCGAAGAGCCTGAGCTGACGGCTCTGGTGGAGCGCGAACTGGCGGAATCGCAGGAGCGGTTGCGCGAGATCTTCGGCGTCGCAGCCCTCCCCGAGGATATCCGGCCGTCGGACGCCGTCAATCGACGCTGACTACACGCTCAGTCCCTGCCGTGAACGACTGGTCGACAACGCAGGCGGCGCCCGGAATGTCATTCCGGGCGCCGCCTGTCCGCGGTGGAGCGATGTTTCACGATAGTGCCGACGGGGGGACTCGAACCCCCAAACCCTTTCGGGCGCAGGCTCCTGAAGCCTGTGCGTTTACCAATTTCGCCACGTCGGCGTGAACTGCCACGCTGTCGCTCTGACGACCGCGATGGCGGCGGCGGTGCGACAGGGGACGAGCGAAAGATGATAGTGGCCGCTGGGAGCGAAGTCAACGGCGCCGGGTATCATCGAGTATGACCGCGGTAGGCGCGGTGAGTTGCTCCGCAGCGGTGGGCGCGTCTAACTTGTGGGGCCGCAGTGCCCCGCCCAGGTCCGATCAGACCATCGCGGAGGTCATGCCAACCATCGAGCCAGCCCCGTCGGGCCTGCCAGCCGCTCGTGTCCTCCGCTTCCTGTTGTATGGCCAAGACACCGTCCGAACCCAACGAGGTGCAGTCCATCGCGCGCAATCGGCGCGCGCGACACGACTATCATGTCCTGGATAGCTGGGAGGCCGGCATCGTGCTACATGGCACCGAGGTCAAGTCGCTCCGCGAGGGCAAGGCGAACCTCACCGACGCATACGGCATCGTGAAGGATGGCGAGGTCTGGCTTCTGAATCTCCATATTTCCCCGTATGAGAAGGGCACTCATTTCAATCATGAACCGACCCGATCGCGCAAGCTCCTGTTGCACAGCAAGGAGATTCGAAAGCTGATCGGTGCCGTTGAGCGCCAGGGACTGACGCTGGTGCCGTTGGAACTGTACTTCAAGGGAGGTCGGGCCAAGGTGAGACTTGCGCTGGGCAAGGGGAAGAAGCAGCACGACAAGCGTGCCGATGAGAAGAAGCGTGAGGACGAGCGGGACATGGCGCGCGCCCTGAGGCCGCGATGATCGGAGCCGCCCTGCTCTTCCTGCAGTTGGCTGCCGCGACTCCATCCTCCGCGCAGGGCGCCCCGCCGGCGAGCGGGGGAGCCATCACCCGCGTCAGCCACACCATCATCATCGACGCCGGTCACGGAGGGCCCGATCGGGGGATGATCGGGGCCGTCGTGCGTGGCTCGCGACTCATCGAGAAGGACGTGGCGCTCTCCGTGTCCCGCCGCACCGCCGATGAGATGCGCCGGCGCGGTCACAAGGTCGTCATGACCCGCACCACCGACACCCTCATCGCGCTCGGTGATCGCGGCCGCATTGCCAACCAGGCCAATGGCGACCTGTTCATGTCGATCCACGTGAATGCCGCCAACCTGAACTGGAAGAACGCCACCGCCGCGCGAGGCTTCGAGACCTATTTCCTGGCCGAGGCAAAGACGGAGGACGCTCGACGTGTGGCCGACATGGAGAACGCGTCCGAACAGTACGAGACAGCGGTGAGCGTGCCGAAGGGAAATCCGCTCAGCTTCATCCTCAACGACATGAAGCAGAACGAGCACCTGCGTGAATCGAGTCTTCTGGCGAGCATAGTTCAGCAGCGTCTGGCGCGCTTTCATCCCGGGCCCGACAGGGGCGTGAAGCAGGCAGGCTTCAAGGTGCTCGTGACGGCATTCATGCCGTCGGTACTGGTGGAGCTTGGGTTCGGCTCGAACCCGGCGGAGGCAGCCTTCCTGCGGAGTGACGCGGAGCAGGCCAGGATAGCCGTTGCTCTGGCCGACGCCGCTGACGCTTACCTCGCCGAATACGATCGGCGCAACGGTGCCGCGAACCCCTGACCCGGTGGCGACCTCCGTCGCCGGAGGCGGTGCTGACTCCGGCCGCGCTGTCTCGCCGGCCGTCGCGGATGGCCGGGTCACTGACGCGTCGCGGGTGCCATACGCCGCTGCTGCGCATGTGGCTGCCGACGGATCACTCGGCATCCGGGCCGCCGGCCTGGTCTTCCAGAACCCGATCGTGCTGGCTGCAGGTACCGCAGGCTACGGCCGGGAACTGGAGGGAGTGATCGACCTGGATGCGCTCGGTGGACTGGTCACCAAGGCGGTGAGCCTCGAGCCCCGGGCCGGCGCGCCGGCGCCCCGGGTGGCCGAATTTGCCGGTGGGATGATAAACGCGGTGGGGCTGGCCAATCCGGGCGTGGAGGAAGTACTCCGATGCGAGCTGCCGTGGCTGGCGCGCAACCTCCGCCGAGCTCGCGTGCTGGCGAACGTGGTCGGGTTCGGCATCGATGACTTCGCCGACGTCGTGGCCCGGTTGGAGGATGCAGGCGAGCTGGACGGATACGAGCTGAATGTGAGCTGCCCCAATGTGAAGGCGGGTGGACTGGAGTTCGGAGCCGATCCGAAGGCACTGGCGGCCCTGATAACCCGCGCCCGCGGGCGTACCACCCGCCCCATCTCGGTCAAGCTGTCGCCCACACTGCCCGACATTGTCGGCAGCGCCCGCGTCGCCGTCGACGCTGGAGCCGACATGCTCACGCTGGTCAACACTCTTCCGGGCCTCATCATCGACGTGGATCGCCGCCGACCGGTGCTTGGCTTCGGCTCCGGCGGGGTAAGCGGCGCGGCGCTGCTGCCGCTGGGCGTGCTGGCGACCTGGAAGGTCACCCGCGCGGTGCAGGTTCCGGTGATCGGGGTGGGTGGCGTGGCGAGCGGCCGCGACGCGCTGCAGTACCTGATGGCCGGCGCGACGCTGGTTGGGATCGGGACGGCCGCCATGCGCGAACCCCGGGTGCCCGAGCGAGTGATCGCCGAACTCGGACGGTGGTGCAGTAAGCACCGTCTGAAATCCATCACCGAAATCATCGGCACGCTGGAGTGGCCGCAGTGAGCACGAATCAGCCGGACGGTGCCGTCCCGATCGTTGCCCTGGACGTTGGCGGGATGGATGCGGCACGTCGAATCGTGAAGACCCTGGGTTCCCGATGTCGCTTCTACAAGGTGGGGCTGGAGCTGTTCACGGCGGCCGGCCCGGACGTGGCGCGGTGGCTGAGGGACGAGGGCTGTGAAGTCTTCCTGGACCTGAAGTTCCACGACATACCGGCGACCATGGCGGGTGCCGCCCGCTCTGCCGGGCGCCTCGGTGTGCGACTCCTGACGGTGCATGCGGCAGCCGGCGGGGCGGGCGTACGCGCGGCAGTGGAGGGCGCCGGCGCCGAGTGTGGTGTGCTGGCCGTCACCGTCCTGACGTCGCTCGATGCCGGAGAGCTGGCGGCAGTGTGGGGCAGGGCGCGATCGCTGGCGGTGGAGGTCGAGGTCCAGCGTCTGGCGGGCCTCGCCGCCGAGGCCGGCGCCCACGGTATCGTCTGCAGCGGCCACGAGGTCGCCGCGGTGCGGACGTCGTTCGGCGACCGGCTGGCGCCGTTGGTCCCGGGGATCCGTCTTGCCGGTGGCGAGTCGCACGACCAGGCAAGGGTGGTGACGCCGTCGGTGGCGCAGGCGGCTGGAGCGCGCTACCTGGTTCTGGGCCGGGCGGTGACGGCCGCTGCCGATCCCGTCGCGGCGATGGATGAGGTGCACCGTCAGCTCGCATCGGGCGGCATCTGACGGTCCTTCCGTAGCCATGAAGGAGCAGGTCAGAGTTCCGCTCAGCGACCTGTTCGAGGCCCCAGTCGGGGGACTGACCGGGAAGCGACTGCGGTGCGGGCTCTTGCGGGGCTTCCCGGAGTCGGTTAAGATAGATGTCTTGGCCGAAAAACCTATACGTTCGACTGGAGCGCCTGTGAAAGTTCGCAGCAGCGTGAAGCCGATCTGCGAGCACTGCACGGTTGTCAAGCGCAACGGCGTGACTCGCATCATCTGCAAGCGCAACCCCAAGCATAAGCAGCGGCAGGGCTGACGACTATGGCTCGAATTGCTGGCGTCGATCTCCCTCGCGAAAAGAAGGTCGAGATCGGCCTGACTTACATTTTTGGCATCGGCCGCACACTCGCGCGCCGCATAATCGAGGCGACGGGTGTCGACGCGAACCAGCGCATCCGGGATCTGGGTGACGCGGACGTCAACAAGCTTCGCCAGGAGATCGAGCGCAGCTATCGAGTAGAGGGGGCGCTGCGGACGGAAGTCGCCATGAACATCAAGCGACTGATGGATATCGGTTCCTACCGTGGTATCCGTCACCGCCGTGGGCTTCCCGTTCGAGGGCAGCGCACGCACACAAACGCTCGCACGAAGAAGGGGCCGCGCCGCGCGATCGCGGGCAAGAAGAAGGTAACCAAGTAATATGGCGAACCCTAAGAAGTCGAAGAAGGTCGTGGATGCCGAGGGCGTCGTGCACGTCCAGGCGAGCTTCAACAACACGACGATCACGATCACCGATGCTCGCGGCAACACGGTCGCCTGGGGTTCCGCGGGCAAGGCTGGGTTCAAGGGGTCCAAGAAGTCGACGCCCTTCGCCGCCACGGTTGCATCGGAGGCCGCCGGCCGCGAGGCGATGAGTCTCGGTGTCCGCCGCGTCCATGTGCGCGTCCAGGGCCCGGGAAGCGGACGCGAGTCCGCCATCCAGGCGCTCGCTTCAGCGGGACTGCAGGTGAAGTCCATCAAGGACGTCACCCCGATTCCGCACAACGGTTGCCGGCCGCCCAAGCGGCGGAGGGTCTGATAGATGGGACGCTACACAGGCCCCAGTTGCCGGCAGTGCCGTCGTGAGGGAACGAAGCTGTTCCTCAAGGGCACTCGCTGTTTCACCGAGAAGTGCTCGGTCGAGCGTCGTCCGTTCGCGCCCGGCCAGCATGGCCAGTCGACGGCCCGTCGCCGCAAGACTTCCGAGTACGCCAAGCAGTTGCGCGAGAAGCAGAAGATCAAGCGCATCTATGGCATGAGTGAGAAGCAGTTCCGGAACACGTTCGAGCGTGTGGCAGCGCAGCCCGGCGTGGCCGGTCACAACCTGCTCGCCGCGCTCGAGAGCCGCCTCGACAACATGGTCTATCGCATGGGCTTCGCCGCCAGCCGCAAGGCGGCGCGCCAGCTTGTGCGGCACGGCCACGTCGAGATCAACGGCAAGTTGGTGGACATCCCGAGCTTCCTCGTGCAGCCGGGCCAGGAACTGCGTATTCGCATGAAGTCGCGCGAGATGGAAGCCATCCAGGTGTCGATGGATCAGTCCTCGCGTGGCGCCCCGCTCGCCTGGCTCGCCGTGGATCGCGAGTCGTTCAGCGGTCGCATGCTGGAGCGCCCGCAGCGCACGAGCATACCGATCGCTGCGCAGGAGCAGCTGGTCGTCGAGTTGTACTCCAAGTAAGCCGAGGGGCCAGGAAATCCGGAGCCGCGTAGGGGCGACCAGGCGTCGCCCCTACGTCCGATTCCCCTGGTCCTTCTGGATGAAAGGTCGGGACCCTGACTCCCTCACGGGTCCGCCGCGCGTCAGGGGCGGGGCGGAGCGTTGCCGGGCCAGTTGCCCGGTAGACCAATCTCAAGGAATTCCATTCAGATGTCACAGGCCATTGATCTTCGCGGGCTCGTCCAGCCGCAGCTCGTCGAGGCGACGAAGCGCGACGACACTCCGTTCCTTGCCGATTTCCGACTCCAGCCGCTGGAGCGTGGCTTCGGTCATACCATGGGCAACGCCATGCGGCGTCTGCTCCTGTCGTCGTTGCCGGGCTCGGCGGTCTGGGGCTTCCGTATCGATGGCGTCGTCCACGAGCACCAGACGGTCAACGGTGTGGTCGAGGACGTGCATCAGATCATCGGGAACCTGAAGAGCCTCACGCTCACCCTCGCCGAGGACGTCGACGAGGTGGTGCTCAGGATCCACAAGACGGAAGCTGGCCCGGTCACCGCAGGCGACATTCAGTCCCAGGGCGGGGTACACGTCGCGAACCCTGGCCACCACCTGTTCATGCTCCAGGACGACCGCGACGTCAACGTCGAACTGTACGTGAACCGCGGCCGGGGCTACGTGGACGCCGAGCAGCATCCGCTGGATCGTGGACTGCCGGTGGACCTCGTTCGTATAGATGCGATCTACAATCCGGTGCGCCGTGTGAACTTCGCCGTCGCCGAGACGCGAGTGGGACAGCGCACCGACTATGACCGTCTCACGCTTACCGTCGAGACCAACGGCACGATCACGCCCGAGGAAGCGGTGAGCTACGCGGCGGCACTGGCACAGACACACTTCCAGTACTTCGTCAGCTTCGGATCCTCGGCCTCCGCATCCGTCTCCGCCAGCTCCGAGGGCAATGGTGGGGACGCCGCAAGGCTCGCCGATCTGTTTCGTACGCCGATCGACGACCTGGAACTGTCAGTCCGTTCCGTGAACTCGCTCAAGAACTCCAATATCCGCACGCTGGGCGACCTCGTGCGGCAGACGGAGAGTCAGATCCTGCAGGTGAAGAATTTCGGCAAGAAGTCGCTCCAGGAGATAGCCGATCTACTGGAACGCGAAGGGTTGAACTTTGGGATGCGCTTTGAGGACACTGGCGACGGCGTGCGGATCACCGATTGGGGAACCCCGCCAAGTCAGGCCGCCGCGAACGCTCCGGACGACGAAGAGGAGTAATATCCATGCGCCATCGGAAAGCCGGGCGGCAGCTGCGCAGAACCAGTGAGCAGAAGCTCGCCCTGATGCGGAACCTCGCGACCTCCCTCATCGAGGCCGAGACCATAGAGACGACGGAAGCCAAGGCCAAGGAGCTGCGGCCGTTCGTCGAGAAGCTCATCACCAAGGCCAAGACCGGAACACTCCACTCCCGCCGGCTCGCTGGTCGCCACGTGCAGAAGCGCGAGGCTGCCGACAAGCTGTTCCAGGTGCTGGGGCCCCGCTACCAGGAGAGGGCCGGCGGCTACACGCGCATCCTCAAGACCGGATTCCGAAAGGGAGACGGCGCTGAGCTGGCGCGCATCGAATTGATCCAGGGCTGAGCCCGGGAGTCGTCATGATCAAGCGCAATCGCTGCTACGTGTGCGACAAGGGCGTGTCCTTCGGGAACAATGTCTCGCATGCGAACAACAAGACGCGCCGTGCCTGGAAGCCCAATCTCCAGGTGGCGCGCGTGGAGTCGAAGGGAAAGATCATCAAGATCAAGGTCTGCACCAGCTGCCTCTCGGCTGGCAAGATCCAGCGGGCGCCACGTGGGGTGCAGGTCGCCTGACGTGCCCGTCCGATCGAAGTCCGGGAGAGGGGAGCGCGTTTGTCGCTCCCCTTTTTCATGCCTGCCATCCAGCACAATCCCGACATGACCCAGCCTTCCGCGCTCATCACCGGTATCACCGGCCAGGACGGCTCCTACCTCGCCGAGCTGCTCCTTGGCAAGGGGTATCGCGTTGTCGGCGTCGTACGCCGCAGCTCCACGACCTACTATGAACGGCTCGCCCACGTCCTCGACAGGATAGAGCTGGTCTCGGCCGACCTGCTGGACCAGCACTCGCTGGTTGACGCCGTGCTTCACGCGCGCCCGACCGAGGTCTACAACCTGGCCGCGCAGAGCTTCGTCCAGACGTCGTGGACCCAGCCGGTGCTTACCGGCGAGTTCACCGCGCTGGGAGTCACCCGCGTTCTCGAGGCGGTACGCAAGGCGGCGCCATCAGCCCGCTTCTACCAGGCCAGCTCGAGCGAGATGTTCGGCAAGGTGGTCGAGACGCCGCAGCGCGAGTCGACACCATTCTATCCGCGCAGCCCCTATGGTGTGGCCAAGGTCTATGGGCACTGGATCACGGTCAACTACCGTGAGAGCTACGACCTCTACGCCTGCTCCGGGATCCTCTTCAACCACGAGTCGCCACGGCGTGGGCTCGAGTTCGTCACCCGCAAGGTCACCGACGCTGCGGCGCGGATCAAGCTCGGGCTGGCGAGTGAGGTCCGGTTGGGCAACCTGGACGCCCGCCGCGACTGGGGCTTTGCCGGTGACTACGTGGATGCCATGTGGCGAATGCTCCAGCCCGATACACCGGACGATTACGTGATCGGCACCGGGGAGACCCACTCGGTGCGCGATCTCTGCGAGGTGGCCTTCCAGGCGGTGGGGCTGGACTGGCAGGAGCACGTGGTTCAGGATCCGGCCTTCTTCCGACCCGCCGAGGTGGATCTGCTGGTGGCCGACCCCGGGCGTGCCCGGGCTGAGCTCGGCTGGCAGCCCACGGTGGCCTTCCGGGAGCTCGTGGAGATGATGGTAGAGGCCGACCTGGCTCGCTTGCACGGCGCCGTCTGACATGCGTGCACTGGTCACTGGTGCCGCCGGCTTTGTGGGTGGCTGGCTGACGCGCGCCCTGGCCGCCCGTGACGTCGAAGTCCACGGCATGCGCCTGCGGCAGGAGAGTGGTGCGGTGTCCTCGCCATCAGAGGCCGGGGTGAAATTCTGGCACAACGGGGACATCCGCGATGCCGCGGTGCTGCGCGCGGCGATCATGGCGTCGCGCCCCGACCTGATCTTTCACCTGGCGGGGATCAGTTCGGTCGGTGAGGCCGAGCAGGATCCGGCGGCGACGGTGGCGATCAACGTTGGCTCCACCGTCCAGCTTCTTCATGAAGTCGCTCGAGCGCGCGACGCCGGCCTGGGCGACCCGACGGTGCTTGTGGTCGGCAGCGGGGAGCAGTATGGCCGCCATCCCCTGGGCGAACAGCCCATACCGGAGTCCACCGGGCAGCAACCGCTGACGCTCTACGCGGCCAGCAAGGCAGCCCAGGAGTTGCTGGCGCTCCAGGCAGCGCGGCGACATGGACTACGCGTCGTCTGCGCGCGGAGCTTCAATCACACCGGGGCCGGTCAGCCCACTCGCTTCCTCATTCCGGCGCTGGTGGAGCGAGCAGTCTCGCTGCGCATTACCGGTCAGACAGAGCTCCGGCTGGGTAACAGCACGCCGGTGCGCGACATCAGCCACGTGTCGGACGTTGTGGATGCGTATATACTTCTCGCTGAGCATGGGGTGCCGGGAGACGTGTATAACGTCTGTCGTGGCGAGGGAGTGAGTGTGCGCGAGATTGCCGCGGCGGTGCTGCGTCGTGTCGGAGTCGCCGCGACCCTTGTCGAGGATCCCGCGCTCGTTCGGCCGGTGGATGTTCCAGCCCTTGTTGGGGATCCATCGCGGCTCATGGCGCGCACAGGCTGGGCGCCACGACATACCCTAGACGACTGTATCGACGACCTGATCAATGCCACGACGCACTGACATAAAGCGCATCCTGCTCATCGGCTCCGGCCCGATCGTCATCGGACAGGCAGCGGAGTTCGACTATTCGGGAACGCAGGCGGCGAGGGCGCTGCAGGAAGAGGGTTTCGAGGTCATCCTCGTGAACTCCAATCCGGCCACCATCATGACCGACCCGGAGTTCGCCGACCGCACCTACATCGAGCCGGTGACACCGGAGTTCGTGGAACTCGTCATTGCCCGTGAGCGCCCCGACGCGGTTCTCCCGACGATGGGCGGCCAGACGGCCCTCAACGTCGCACTCGCGCTGGCCGAGAACGGCGTGCTGGAGCGTTATGGCGTGGAGCTGATCGGCGCGAAGCGGCGGGCCATCGAGGTCGCCGAGGATCGTGCGCAGTTCGCCGAGGCGATGGGCCGGATCGGACTCAAGGTGCCTCAGGGACGGATAGCGCATAGCTGGGACGAAGCGGCTTCGATCGCCGAGTTCACGGGCTTCCCGGCCATCATCCGACCCTCATTCACCCTGGGTGGCTCCGGTGGCGGCATCGCCTACAACCGGGAGGAGTTCGAGGCCATAGTCCGGAACGGCCTCGACGAGTCCCCCAACAGCCAGGTGCTCATCGAGCGCAGCCTCCTCGGCTGGAAGGAGTTCGAGCTCGAGGTCATGCGCGATCACGCCGACAACGTCGTCATCGTCTGCTCGATCGAGAACCTGGACCCGATGGGTGTGCACACCGGAGATTCGATCACCGTCGCGCCGGCGATGACGCTCAGTGACCGGGAGTATCAGGTGATGCGCGACGCCGCGGTGGCCATAATCCGGGAGATTGGCGTCGAGGCAGGCGGTTGCAACATCCAGTTCGCCGTGAATCCGGTGGACGGCGAGCTGATCGTCATCGAGATGAACCCGCGAGTATCGCGATCCTCGGCACTGGCTTCCAAGGCCACCGGTTTTCCCATCGCCCGCATCTCCGCCAAGCTGGCCGTGGGTTACACGCTGGACGAGATCCCGAACGACATCACCGGTACGACGCCGGCATCGTTCGAGCCAGCGCTGGACTACGTGGTCGTGAAGTGCCCGCGGTTCGCCTTCGAGAAGTTCGCCGCCGCCGACCCTCGGCTCACCACGCAGATGAAGTCTGTCGGGGAGTCGATGGCGATCGGGCGGACCTTCAAGGAAGCCTTCCAGAAGGGGCTGAGGGCGCTCGAGAACGGACGCATAGGATGGGCGATCGGAGCGACGGAGCTGGACGACCGGCTGGCCGATTCCAGCCCCGAAACTCTTCGCGCCGCGCTCCGCCAGCCTACCCCCGAACGCATATTCCAGTTGAAGCGGGCGTTCCAGGCGGGTTTGAGCTCCTCCGAGATCCACGAGTTGACGGCCATCGACCCCTGGTTCCTGGCACAGTTGGAGGATCTTCTGGCCGACGAGCGCGAGTACGCCGCGGCGGATGTGGTGGACGAGCGCCTGATGCGTCGGATGAAGCGGGCCGGCTTCTCGGACCGCCAGTTGGGGATCCTGCGCGGCGAGCACGAAGATGACGTGCGGGCGCACCGCTGGCTGCTGGATGTGCGTCCGGTCTACAAGATGGTGGATACCTGCGCCGGCGAGTTCCCGTCCAGCACTCCGTACCTCTATGGCTGTTACGATGAGGAGAGCGAGGCGCCGCGCTCGGGCAGGCCGTCGGTGGTCATTCTGGGTAGCGGCCCGAACCGGATCGGTCAGGGCGTCGAATTCGACTACTGCTGCGTGCGCGCCGTGCTGGCGCTACGCGAGCAGGGGTACGAGGCGATCATGATCAATTCCAACCCGGAAACCGTTTCCACCGACTTCGATACGTCTGACAAGCTGTATTTCGAACCGCTCACGTTCGAGGACGTGCTGGAGATTGTCGAGCGGGAGCAGCCGCTGGGTGTGATCGTGCAGCTGGGCGGCCAGACACCGCTCAAGCTCACTCGCCGGCTGGAGGCGGCTGGCGTGAAGATCCTCGGCACCTCTCCCGATGCCATAGACATCGCCGAGGACCGTCGCCGCTTCGATGCCATCGCCCGCAAGCTGGGGATCCGGCAACCGGAGAACGGCACGGCAACCAGCGTCGACGAGGCGGCCGAGATAGCCGGTCGGATCGGCTATCCGGTGCTCGCCCGGCCCAGCTACGTACTGGGTGGGAGGGCGATGGAGATCGTGTTCGATGAGGAGTCGCTACGGGCATACTTCGATCGGGCGGTCCAGGCTTCGGAGGAACGCCCGGTGCTCATCGACCGATTCCTGGAAGATGCTTACGAAGCCGACGTCGACGCCATCTCTGACGGCGAGCGGGTGGTCATCGGCGGAATCATGCAGCACATCGAGGACGCTGGAATCCACTCCGGAGACTCGGCCTGCGTGTTGCCGCCATACCTGATCACCGCCGACGACATCGCGGTGATGCACGAACACACCGTGTCGCTGGCGAAGGCGCTCGGGGTGGTGGGGCTGATCAACGTCCAGTACGCCGTGAAGGATGGCGTGGTGTACGTGCTCGAGGTCAACCCGAGGGCCAGCCGAACGATCCCCTTCGTCTCCAAGGCCATCGGCGTGCCGCTGGCATCGGTGGCCGCGCGGGTGATGCTGGGCGAGACGCTGGAGAAGATCGGCTTCCTGAGCGAGATCATGCCTCCCTACGTGTCGGTGAAGGAAGCCGTCTTCCCGTTCAACAAGTTCCGCGAGTTCGACCCGGTCCTGGGTCCGGAGATGCGTTCGACGGGCGAGGTGATGGGGATAGCCGACTCCTTCGGCAGCGCCTTCGCAAGGGCGCAACTGGGGGCCGGCAATGGCCTCCCTGTGGAGGGTACGGTGTTCCTGACCGTCAACGATCCGGACAAGCCGGCCGCTGTGCCCATTGCTCGCCGATTCCACGAGATGGGCTTCAATCTCGTGGCTACCTTCGGGACAGCGCGCTACCTTCGCGGCCTCGGAATCCCGTGCGAGGGTGTGCTCAAGGTGCATGAGGGACGACCGCACGGAGTGGACCTGATCGTGAATGGTGACATTCAGTTGCTGGTGAACACGCCACTCGGCAAGCACGCCCAGAAGGATGACTACAAGCTGCGCCAGGCGGCGATCGCCTACCATGTGCCCTATACGACGACCCTCTCCGGCGCCAGTGCTGCCAGCGACGCCGTACTGGCGCTGCGGTCGCGTCAACTCTCCGTCCGCTCACTGCAGGAGTGGCACGCACAGCTCCGTGGAGAGGTCCTGGCACCCCTATCCGGCGCCCATGTCGCACCGCTGGCTCAGGCCAGGGCGTAGTCTCCTCCGGAATATTCCATGACCGCTCCGATCATCCACGAATCGTCCTACGTCGACGAAGGAGCCGTGATAGGCGCTGGCACGCGTATCTGGCACTTCTGTCACGTGATGCCAGGCGCCGAGATCGGTGAGGGATGCAGCCTTGGACAGAACGTGGTCGTCATGGGAGGCGTCCGGATCGGGAACAATGTGAAGATCCAGAACAACGTCTCCGTGTATGAAGGGGTGGAACTCGAGGATGACGTGTTCTGCGGGCCATCCATGGTCTTCACGAACGTGATGAACCCGCGCAGCGCTGTGTCCCGGAAGCATGAGTACAGACGCACACTGGTGAGACGGGGTGCGAGCATCGGCGCCAATGCCACCGTGGTCTGCGGCGTCACGCTTGGCCAGTATTGCTTCGTTGGCGCCGGTGCCGTGGTCACGCGTGACGTGCCGGCGCATGCACTGGTGACGGGCGTACCTGCACGGCGCGTCGGCTGGATGTGTGAGTGCGGTGAGCGGCTTGCCGACGAGCCGGCCTCGTGCCCGGTCTGCGACGCTCGTTACGAGCGGGTCGCAGACGGGCTTCGACGACTCGACTCGCAGGCTGACGACGAGGAGGACGCATGACCGTTCCCGACGATGTCCGGATCGCGCTGGTGGGTTGCGGCCGCATCAGCAGGAACCATTTCGAGGCCATCGAGCGAGTGGATGGGCTGCGGATGACTGCCGTCTGCGACAACGACGAGGAGCGCGCGAGGGAGGCGGGTGAGCGGCTCCGTGTGCCGTGGTTTCGCAGCTACGAGGAGATGTTGGCCCGCGCGGAGTGCGACCTCGTGTCCATCTGCACCCCTTCCGGGCTGCATCCGGCACAGGGGGTGCTCGCGGCAAAGGCCGGCAAGCACGTGGTCAGCGAGAAGCCGATGGCCATCTCCCTCACCGGCGCCGACGAACTGCTCCATGCCTGTGACGCCGCTGGTGTGCACCTCTTCGTGATGAAGCAGAATCGGCTGAATCCGGCCATCCAGCTACTCCGGCAGGCCATCGAGAAGGATCGATTCGGCCGGCTCTACATGCTCAACTGCACCGTGCGCTGGTCCCGTCCGCAGGAGTACTACGACCAGGCACCGTGGCGCGGCACCTGGGAGTTCGATGGCGGCGCCTTCATGAACCAGGCGTCGCACTACGTGGATCTGATTCAGTGGATGGGCGGACCTGTGGAGACGGTGATGGCCAAGACGGCCACGCTGGCCCGTCGGATCGAGAGTGAGGATTCCGGGGTAGCTGTGCTTCGCTTCCGCTCCGGCGCCCTGGGCACGATCGAGGTGACCATGCTCACCTATCCGCGCAACATGGAGGGCTCGATCACCGTCCTCGGCGAGCGGGGAAGCGTGAAGATCGGCGGCACGGCGGTGAACAAGGTGGAACACTGGTCGTTCGCCGATTACGACGACGACGACAAACTCGTCGAGCAGGTATCGACCAATCCACCGTCGGTCTATGGCTTCGGCCACGAGAGCTACTATCGCAACGTGCTTCAGGTGCTGCGTGGCGAGGAGGCGCCTCGCACCGACGGCCGGGAAGGGCGGAAGTCGCTCGAGCTCATTCTCGGGATCTATGCTTCGGCCCGGACCGGCTGCGAGGTCCCCCTCCCCCTGCGCGACAGGTTCTGAGCAGGATGGCGCCGGCCTGACGAATTCCGGTCATGCCGTCGCGTTGACATTGGCCACCTGCGACCGGAACTTTCGGCAGCCACGCCTGCCTGGGACGACCTTGGCGGCTGGCCAGTTCGTTTCGCCCTCAATTCCCGACGATGCCAGTTCCTCTGCTCGACCTACGTGCCCAGCACGCCACCATAAAGGACGACGTCCTGGCGGCCATCCACCAGGTGGTTGAGAGTCAGGCCTTCATACTCGGCAAGCCGGTTGGCCAGCTCGAGTGCGAGGTGGCCGGTCTGTCGCATACCCGCTACGCTGTGGGGTGCGCGAGCGGCACCGATGCCCTCCTCCTGGCACTCCGCGCGCTGGACATCGGGGCAGGTGACGAGGTCATCACCACGCCGTTCACCTTCTTCGCCACCGCTGGCACGATCCACAACGCCGGCGCTCGACCGGTGTTCGTGGATATCGAACCGCGCACCTTCAACATCGCGCCGGAGCTGGTTGGCGGTGCTGTCACGTCGCGGACGAGGGCCGTGATGCCCGTGGACCTGTTCGGTCAGATGGCTGACCTGGCGGCCGTGGCCGCTGCTGCGCCGGGGTTGCCGCTGATAGAGGACGCCGCGCAGTCAATCGGGGCCCGGCGGCAGGTGGATGGCGAGTGGCGCCAGGCTGGAGAGGCGGCGACCATGGGTACGTTCAGCTTCTTCCCGTCCAAGAACCTGGGCGGCTATGGCGACGGCGGGATGATAGTGACGCAGGATGAGGCCCTCTACAAGCGACTGATGCGCCTGCGCACCCACGGCAGTGTACGCGACTACCACCATGAGGAAGTCGGCTACAACAGCCGTCTCGATGCCCTCCAGGCGGCGGTGCTGCTGGCCAAGCTTCCCCATCTCGCAGCATGGAGTGAGGCCCGGCGGGCCAACGCGCGCTACTATGACGAGGCGTTTGCCGATGTCGCCGAGGTGACGACGCCCTACATCGCTCCGGAGGCCGAGTCCATATACAACCAGTACACCCTTCGCTGTGACCGACGCGATGAGCTCCAGGCGACATTGAAGGACAGGGGGATAGGATCGTCGATCTACTACCCCCTGCCACTCCACCTCCAACCATGCTTCGCCTACCTCGGATACAGGCCCGGCTCTTGCCCCGAGGCCGAGCGGGCAGCCGGGGAGGTTCTCTCCCTGCCCGTCTATCCCGAGTTGTCTGCCGACCAGCGGGACGAGGTGGTCGGCGCAGTGCGCTCGTTCTACGGACGCTGACCACCCCGCGCCGTTGGTGCAGGGCGCGAGCACTGTCTCCGGTCTCCCATCATACTCATGAGCACACAAATTCCAGCCACGTCGATGAAGGATCAACTACTCGCGCGCATAGAAGATCGATCGGCCGTCATCTCCGTCGTCGGGCTGGGATACGTTGGCCTGCCGCTCTCACTGGAGTTCGCCAGGGCGGGTTTTCACGTCATCGGATACGACGTCAGTCAACGGGTGGTCGACGCCCTGAACAGCGGCGTGTCCCACATCCAGGATGTCTCCGACGCGATGCTCGCGGAGCTCGTCGACAGCGGTCACTTCGAGGCCACCACGGATGAGGGGCGCCTCGTCGAGGCGGATGCGATCTCGATCGCCGTCCCGACACCGCTGTCCAAGACGCGTGACCCGGACATGAGCTACGTCCACAGCGCGGTCGAGGCGGTGGCGCGCAACTCCCACAAGGGGTTGCTGATCGTGCTCGAGAGCACGACCTATCCGGGTACCACGCGCGAGATCATGTTGCCGAAGCTCGAGGAATGCGGCCTGGTAGCCGGCGAGGACGTCTTTCTCGCCTTCAGCCCCGAGCGGGTGGACCCGGGGAATGCGATCTGGCATACGAAGAACACGCCGAAGGTGGTGGGCGGACTGACGCCCGCCTGCACCGAGACGGCGACGGCGCTCTACCAGTCGTGCATCGACACCGTGGTGCCCGTGTCATGCACCGAGACTGCGGAGTTGGTCAAGCTGCTGGAGAACACCTTCCGTGCAGTCAACATCGGTCTCGTGAACGAGATGGCGATCGTCTGTGACCTGCTCGGCGTGGACGTCTGGGAAGTCATCGACGCGGCCGCGACAAAGCCGTTCGGCTTCATGAAGTTCACGCCCGGCCCGGGCATCGGCGGGCACTGTATCCCGCTGGATCCGCACTACCTTGCCTGGAAGATGCGCACCCTGAACTACAAGACGCGCTTCATCGACCTCGCCAGCGAGATCAACAGCAAGATGCCCGACCTGGTGGCGGAGAAGGTCGCACGGGCCCTGAACGACGACCAGAAATCAGTGAACGGTAGCCACATCCTCGTGCTCGGCGTTGCGTACAAGAAGAATATCGACGACATGCGTGAGAGCCCGGCGCTGGACGTCATCCGGTTGCTCGAGGAGCGGGGCGCCACGGTGGAGTTCCACGACCCGTTCGTGGCGAGCTTCCGGGAGGGTTCCGAGGTGCGTCATGGTATCGAACTCACGGACGACGCGCTGCGTGCAGCCGATGCTGTCGTCATCGTTACCGATCACGACGGTGTGGATTACCAGCAAGTGGTGGATCAGGCATCGCTTGTCGTCGACACCCGCAACATGGTCCAGGCGACGCACCAGTCTCGTGCAAGGGTCGTTTCCCTTGCCGGTCCGCCCGCACAGCGCGGTGTAGCGCCGGTCGGTACTCGAGCAGCCGCCGATCGTCCGGCAGCCGTCCAGCACGCGTGAAGCCAGGATCACCTCCCTCGTCGAGCGGCCTGCCGGCGGCTCATGGTTCACGACGGCTCGACGTCGTGCGTCACCTGGGTAGGGCGCGGTGAACATAGCCGTGGTGGGTACCGGCTATGTGGGGCTGGTCGTGGGCGCCTGCCTGGCCGAGACCGGGAACAGCGTCGTCGGCGCTGACGTCGACGCGGAGAAGATCGCGCGACTCGAGCTGAACGTGCTCCCCATCTACGAACCCGAGTTGGAGGCCCTGGTCTCCCGCAACCGGACGGCCGGACGGCTCCGATTCACGACTGACGTCGGGGAGGCGGTGGGCTCGGCCGACGTGGCCTTCATTGCCGTCGGCACCCCGCCCGACGAGGATGGATCGGCCGACCTCCACTATGTGCTGGAGGTGGCCGAGACGATCGGTCGCAGCATGACGCACGAGATGGTGATAGTGACCAAGTCCACCGTGCCGGTGGGGACGGCGGCTCGGGTGAGCGAGGCTGTGGCACGTTACGCCCAGCACGACTTCCATGTCTGCAGCAATCCGGAGTTCCTCAAGGAGGGCGCGGCAGTGGGCGACTTCCTCAAGCCGGACCGGGTGGTGCTGGGCGTGGACACCGACTTCGCCCGGAGTGTCATGACCGAGCTGTACGCCCCCTTCGTGCGCACGGGCAAGCCGATCCTCTTCATGGATACGCCGTCGGCGGAGATGACGAAGTACGCCGCCAACGCGATGCTCGCCACACGTATCTCGTTCATGAACGAGGTCGCCAACCTGTGCGAGCGGGTGGGAGCCGATGTGGATCTGGTTCGACGGGGGATAGGCAGCGATCCACGAATCGGAGCCTCGTTCCTCTTTCCCGGTCCTGGTTACGGTGGGTCGTGCTTCCCCAAGGATGTGAAGGCCCTGATCCGGAGCGCCCGCGCGAATGGCGTCAGCTCATCCGTGCTCGATGCGGTTGAGGCGGTGAACGATCGCCAGAAGCGACGTCTGCACGAGAAGCTGGTGGGGTTGCTGGGGACGTTGAGCGGCACGCACATAGCCGTCTGGGGTCTGGCCTTCAAGCCACAGACCGACGACATGCGTGACGCGCCGGCGTTGACTCTCATCGATCAGCTACTCGAGGACGGCGCCACGGTGACGGCACACGATCCCGTGGCAATGGATGAGGCTCGTCGCAGGCTGGGTGACCGGATACGTTTCGCGCCCGGCAACTACGAGGCGCTGGAGGATGCCGATGCGCTCGTGGTGGTCACCGACTGGAATGAATACCGCCACCCCGACTTCATGCGTATCCTCCGGACACTCCGACGCCCCGTGCTCGTGGATGGGCGGAACCTCTACAATGCCACGAAATTGCGTGGGATGGGCTTCATCTATGATTCATTCGGCCGGAGGAAGTCATGAGGGTGCTCATCACCGGCGCCAGCGGCTTTCTGGGTTCTCACCTCTGCGATCGCTTCCTTGCCGACGGTCACGAGGTGGTGGGGCTGGATAACTTCATCACCGGGAACGCGGAGAATATCGCGCACCTGACAGGCCACCAGTCGTTCAGCTTCGTGCGTCACGATATCTCCAGTTACACCTATGTCGCAGGATCGCTGGACGGCGTGCTCCACTTCGCCTCCCCGGCCAGCCCGATCGACTACCTGAAGCATCCCATCCCCACATTGAAGGTCGGTGCCCTCGGCACCCACAACGCGCTCGGGTTGGCGAAAGCCAAGGGCGCCAGATTCTTCCTCGCGTCCACATCAGAGGTGTACGGGGATCCGCTGGTGCATCCTCAGCCGGAGAGCTACTGGGGAAATGTGAACCCTGTGGGACCCCGGAGTGTCTATGACGAAGCCAAGCGATTTGCCGAGGCGATCACCATGGCATACCATCGTTTCCATGGCATGGACACTCGAATCGTCCGGATCTTCAACACCTACGGTCCTCGCATGCGTCCCCACGACGGGCGAGTGGTGTCGAACTTCATCGTCCAGGCGCTGAGAGGTGAGCCACTCACACTCTACGGCGACGGCTCCCAGACGCGCTCGTTCTGCTACGTCAGCGACGAGGTCGAGGGAATTTACCGTCTCTTCATGAATGGTGACTCCGCACCCACGAACATAGGCAACCCTGTCGAATACACCGTTCGCCAGTTGGCCGAGATGGTCCTCGAAGCCACTGGCTCGTCGGCCGCTATCGAGCACCGACCACTCCCCACCGATGATCCGAGAGTACGCCGGCCTGACATCACCCGGGCCCGCGAGCTTCTTGGTTGGGAGCCGTCAGTCGACATCCGTGCCGGAATTGCCCTGACGGTGGCATATTTCCGGGCTCATCTTGCCGCCGCGGCGCCGGCGCCGGCACCTGCGTCGTGACCTGCGCGGCCGCTGCCCAGCGGTCAACCATGGCACGTCGCCCCTCGAACCGATTGCGCCCGTCCGGGTAATAGAGCCGTCATGTCCTCCAGAACTGGTATTGCGAGCGCCCTTGGCGTGCTGCTCGTGCTCGGCGCATGTGCGCCTTCATTCCGCCTGAATCGCTACCCCGACGATCTCACGTTGTACCAGGCCTCGCTGAGTCAACTCCAGCGCAAGCACTGGGACAACGCGGTGACCGGCTTCGAGCGACTCACCCTGCAACTCGCCGCCCGCGACTCACTGCTTCCGCTGTCTCACTATTACCTGGGCGTCGCCCACAAGCGGAATGGCGAGGACCTGCTGGCCGCGCAGAGCTTCATCCGCCTGGTGGAGAGTTTCCCCGCCGATACGCTATCCGATGACGCGCTCTTCGAGGCTGCGAGCTCCTACCAGCGACTCTGGCGCAAGCCGCAGCTGGATCCGCAGTACGGATACTCAGCCATACAGGCTTACGAGACGCTGCTCGCGTCCTACCCCGATTCTCCGCGGAGGGCGGACGCCGAACGGGAACTGGCCGAGCTGCACGATGAACTGGCGCAGAAGGACTTCATGACGGCGGAGTACTACTTCCGCCGCCGGGCGTATGATTCGGCGATCATCTACTACCAGGATGTGATGACTCACTATCCGCAGACGCCCACCGCGAAACGCGCGGCATTCAGGATGCTGGATACATACGGGCGCCTGAACTATCGGGAGGAGGCGGCCGAAGTCTGTCGAACAATGATGGAGCGCTACCCTGGCGATGCCGAGGTGGTGCGCGCCTGTGCGGGCCGAATGCCGGCCACGACAGTGGATAGCACGCCGCTCGTCAGGAGCGCGGTCCAGGGAGGGCCGGGACCGATGAGAGCAACCCGCTGACTGGGCGCACAGCCAGCCCCATGCGGGTCGGCCTGTTTGGCGGCACCTTTGACCCTCCTCATCTGGGTCACTGGCTCGTGGCCGTGGATGCCTATGAGGCGCTTGGCCTGGACCGGCTGGTATTCGTGCCAGCCGCACACCAGCCTCTGAAGATGGGTCATCACTGGGCGACGCCCGCGGAACGACTGGAGATGGTGCGCCGGATGGTGGCCGATGACAGCAGGTTCGAGGTAGACCCACTGGAAATAGAACGGGACGGGTTATCTTTCACGGTTGACACGCTTTCCGAGTACCGGAGTCGTCCGGAGGTGAGCGAGCTCTTCTTCCTGGTTGGCGCTGACGTCATGGCCTCATTCCACCGGTGGCGGGAACCGGAGCGGGTGCAGTCGCTGGCGACGCTCGTCGTCCTGCGTCGCGCGAACCACCTGGGGGCCCTCCCGACTGGTGTGGAGGCGCGGGTTCTGGAGACACGGGTGGTGGACGTGTCGTCGACCGAGGTGCGCGCGCGAGTGGCTGCCGGGCGCTCCATCAGGGGATTCGTCCCGGCATCCGTCGAGGCGTACATCATCGCGGCCGGTCTGTATCGTCAGAGGAACAATGCTTAAGGGTCTAGTCAATCGCGTCTTCGGAAACCGACATGATCGGGAACTCAAGCGAGTGCAGCCCATACTGGCTGAAATCGCCGAGCACTCGGCACGGTTACAGTCGGTATCGGAGGACGAACTGCGTGGTCAGACCGCGCGGTTCCGGGAGATCATCGTCGAGCGCACAGCACCGCTGAAGGCACGGGCGGAGGAGCTCCGCGCTGCCAAGCGTGCCGCCACCGACGCCGATGAGCGCGACGAGTTGGACCTCGAGCTGGTTGGCATCGACGGACGCAGTGGCGTGGAAGGAGAGCTCCGACAGGCCACGGACGAAGTGCTCGATGAACTGCTGCCCGAGGTGTTCGCGACGGCTCAGGAAGCCGCGCGCCGCCTGGTAGGCACGCAGGCCCAGGTCACCGGACACGATCTCGAATGGAACATGGTCCATTACGAGGTCCAGCTGATCGGCGGCATCCAGCTTCATATGGGAAAGATCGCCGAGATGGCAACCGGTGAGGGCAAGACGCTCGTCGCCACCCTGCCGCTCTACCTCAATGCGCTACCCGGCCGCGGCGCGCACCTGGTGACGGTGAACTCATACCTCGCCCGCCGTGACTCGCAGTGGATGGGGCATCTCTATACCTACCTGGGACTCACGGTTGGCTGCCTGGATGACACCGAGCCGGGCACTCCGGAACGGCGCGCTGCGTACGCCGCCGACATCACCTACGGCACCAACAACGAGTTCGGCTTCGACTACCTGC
>CALCHX010000041.1 GCA_937906875.1 uncultured Gemmatimonadota bacterium
TGGCCTGCTCAGACAGCGGCGTCGTCAACTGCCTCAAGGTGACGACCAGCGAGTGGTCGGTGATCGCCGGTGTGCCGGTCTCTGTCGCTGGTTTCGGCTTCTTCGCCGCCATGACGTTGCTCTGCTTTCCTGTCGCGGTGATCGGGTCGATGCATCTGATGCGGGTGTCGCTCAGCGTCGTCGGCGTCCTGATGGTCGCGTGGCTCATTTTTGTGGAGGTCGCCAAGGTGCACGCGATCTGCCTCTGGTGCACCGGCGTGCACGCTGTCACCCTGCTGCTTCTCGTCACCGTCATCTGGTGGTCGAGGGCCGGCAGGCGAATGTAATGGGCAGGATTTCGGCCGCAAGCTCGCTTAGAATTCCCCAACGACTGCCTATCGATGGCTGTCTGGTTCGTGGCGCCAGACGCACCGAAATGGGCTTTCTGACTTGCTGCAAGGGCGCCGCGGCTCTCGGAAGCGCACGAGTCGGCGGCCGCGGTTCGTCCAGGACGCGGCGCCGGCTTGGATCGGCGTCGGAGAGACAGGGTATTCGGTAGCGCTCCGGTCGAGGGATTCCCAGTCCCGCGGAATCCCGCTCCCGCGGAAACGTTGCAACCTGCGCCAGTGGAGTGCCGGCGGGTCCAGCGAGTCCGCCAGACTTTAATAGGTCATTGTCTGATGTATAGTCATCGAATGCTGACTCTTGCGCCTCGGGTGGATGTGATGAACCGGCTGGGCCGGGCGATGGCCGATCCGACCCGGTCGCGAATCCTGCTGTCGTTGCTGGCCGAACCCGGGTATCCCGCCCAGCTGGCCCGGGACTTGGGGCTGTCACGGACGAACGTGTCGAATCATTTGGCCTGTCTGCGGGGTTGCGGCATCGTGGTCGCTGCTCCAGAGGGCCGTAAGACTCGGTACGAGATCGCGGACCCGCACCTAACGAAGGCACTGCAAGCCCTGGTGGACGTCGTGTTGGCGGTCGACGATGGGATTCCGTGCATTGACGCGGACTGTGATGTGCCGATGTGCTGCGGACCTGGAGCGCCCTTGGACGGGGACGTCGATGCGGACGGTGTGCGGTGAGCCGGGAGTGCTGCGGCCCCATTGACGGCCACATTGAGCAGGTGCCCGAACCGGTCGCATCCGAGCGGGTAGTGCTCAAGCCGGTTGTATCCATGCAGATAGGCGTCGGTTCGGAGAATGCCTGCTGCGGCCCCGATTCGAAACCGGGCACATCGGCGGGCGAGCCCGACGGACCCGACGAACTGGCGCCGTGGTGGCGTGACCGTGCACTCGCGCTCCCAGCAGCCTCGGGCATGTTGTGGGTCGCCGGCTCGATCCTGGGCTGGGCGGGGCTGGGAACGGCCGCAGTGATTTCATATGCCGCGGGACTTGCGGCAGGGGCGTGGACGTTCGTGCCGAGCACCGTTCGACGGCTCATCCGGGGCGCCGGCCGCGCCAAGCTCGGCGTGGGGTTGTTGATGACGATCGCAGCTTCCGGCGCCGTGCTCCTGGGTCACGTGGGCGAGGCTGCGGCGTTGGCGTTCCTGTTCTCGATCGCCGAGACGTTGGAAGACCGGGCCATGGACCGCGCCAAGCAGGGCCTGCGGGCATTGCTCTCGGTGATCCCGGAGACAGCGCGGGTGTCCAGGCTGAATGATGAGCGGGTGATCCCGGTCGCGGAGGTCCGTGAGCTGGATTCCCTCGTGGTCGGTGCCGGCGAGCGGGTCGCTACCGACGGGGTGGTCGTGACTGGTCGGTCGTGGCTGGACACGTCGGCAATCACCGGCGAGTCGATCCCGCTGGAGGTCGGTCCGGGGGATCGGGTGCTCGCCGGGTCGGTGAACGGCACCGGCACGTTCACCTTCGAGGCCACCGCGGACGGACATGACAACTCGATCACGCAGATCGTTCGTCTCGTCGAGCAGGCCCACGCGGCCAAGGGCGAGCGAGCCCGCTTGGCCGACCGGATCGCCCGGCCCCTGGTGCCGCTCGTTCTCATCGCCGCGGCGGCGATAGCGGCACTGGGGTCCGTTCTTGGCGATCCTGGCGTCTGGATAGAGCGGGCGCTGGTGGTACTGGTCGCTGCGTCTCCCTGCGCGCTAGCGATCGCGGTGCCCGTCACGGTGATATCGGCGATCGGGTCCGCCAGCAAACTCGGTGTCGTCATCAAGTCCGGTGTCGCGTTCGAACAGCTAGGCACGATCCGCACCGTCGCGTTCGACAAGACCGGAACGTTGACCAGCAACCAGCCCGAGGTTGCCGCAGTCCACACGGCGGCCGGCCACGCGCGCAGTGACTTGCTCGACGCTGCGGCGGCAGTGGAGGGCGCGAGCAGCCACCCACTGGCGAATGCCGTCATCGCCGCCGCAACAACCCGGCTCAAGGCTCACGGAGTGAAAGAGCAGCCCGGCCTGGGCATCACCGGCACCGTCGCCCGGCAGGCTGTACGGGTCGGCAGCGCCCGCTGGATCAACCCAGGTTCCCTGGACGAATCCGCGCAGGCGATGGCGGCAGAGGGAATGAGCGTGATCGTCGTCGAGATCGATGGACAGCCGGCAGGTGTGATCGGCGTGCGCGACGAGTTGCGCCCCGAAGCGGCCGAAACCATCGCCGCTCTACACCGGCAGGGCGTGGCGACGGTGATGCTCACCGGCGACAACGCGCTCACCGCTGCAGTCATCGCTACGCAGGCCGGCATCGACCAGGTCCATGCAGGGCAGCTTCCCGCCGACAAGGCCGCGCGCATCCATCAACTCGCGGCCCGAACGCCGACGGCGATGATCGGTGACGGCATCAACGATGCCCCGGCCCTGGCCTCGGCCACCGTCGGGATCGCGATGGGCGTCACCGGCAGCGCGGCAGCCGTCGAATCCGCGGATGTCGCCTTCACCGGCACTGATCTGCGCCTCATCCCGGAGGCATTGGCGCACGCCCGCCGGGGCGGTCGGATCATGGCCGGCAATATCGCGCTCGCCTTGGCGATCATCGTCACGCTTTTCCCGCTCGCACTGCTCGGTGTATTGGGACTCGCCACCGTGGTGCTGGTCCACGAAATCGCCGAAATCGTCGTCATCGGCAACGGACTGCGCGCCGCGCGAATCCGCCTCGCGAGCCGTGCCACTGCGGTCGAAAGTCCACCGGAAAGCAGCGAACTGGCGGTGTGAGGCGGCGGGCTGGCTCGGCGGGTGTCAGCTGCCGGGCTACAACATGTTGCAGATTGACTCGGCGGTGCAGGCTTGGGCCGCGCTTTCGGTGGCGTTCGCTCGGAGTGTGCGGATGCCTGCTTGCAGCGTCTGCAGCTCGTCAATGTGCTGTTCGAGGTCGGCGAGTTTCCGGTCGAGGAGGTCGCGGACGTGGACGCAGGGTGCGGTGCCCGAGTCTCGGATCGCCAACACCGCCGCTATTTCTGACAGGGACAGGCCAGCGGTGCGGGCTCTCGCGATGAATTCAAGTCTGGGCACCGCTGTCGGCGGGTAATTCCGGTAGCCGGCGGGCGTTCGTGCGGGCGGCTGGATCAGGCCGCGCTGCTCGTAGTAGCGCAGTGTTGATGGGCGGATCCGCGCCGTGTCGGCGAGTACGCCTATCCGCATGCGTCGACGCCCCCTTATTCGTCCTTGACCTTCAAGCGTAGTTGAAGGTTAACGATGGGTGTGTGGCGACCGGAGCGGGCCGCGCGGAAGGGCAGGCATGACGAAAAACACCGAGCTCGGCCTGGCTGTGATCGGAACGGGTGGGGCAGCGATGTCCGCCGCGATCCATGCCCGATTGGACGGGGCTACCGTGGCGGTCATCGAGCGCGCCGAGATAGGCGGCACCTGCGTGAATGTCGGCTGTGTGCCGTCGAAGATGCTGCTGGCCGCTGCCCACGGCCGTCATTCCTCGGAAAACCAGACATTCGACGGAGTGCCGACCAGCGCAGGCGAGGTCGACCTGGCGGCACTGATCGCGCAGAAAGACGTCCTGGTGGGGCACTTGCGGCGGTCCAAATACGTGGACATCGCCGCCGCCTACGGGTTCGACATCATTCGCGGCGAGGCTCGGTTCACCGGCCCCGACACTCTCCTCGCCGCAGGCCGCGTGCTCCAGGCTCGCGCCTATTTGGTGGCCACCGGTGTGGAGCCTAAAGTCCCCGACATTCCCGGGCTGGAGCACGTCGACTACCTCACCTCGACGACCGCGATGGAACTCGATGTACTTCCGAAGTCGCTGGTGGTCGTAGGCGGCGGCTTTGTCGGACTGGAACAGGCACAGCTTTTCGCCCGGCTGGGTTCCGAAGTCACCGTGGTGGGCCGCATCGCCCCGCACAC
>CALCHX010000042.1 GCA_937906875.1 uncultured Gemmatimonadota bacterium
GCGAAACCCAGGGCGACCGTGTCCTGCCAGGCGACGAAAGGCCCGAAAGGATTGCTCGTCCAGAGGTTGTCGGATTCCGTGTACTCCCTGGGCACCGGGCCGAAGTAGTGCATGGTGTCAGCACCGATGCGCCAGCTCGCCAGACTCGTGCTGCGCTTCCTGCTCAGCACGGCGAGCCAGATGGAGTCGCCCACCTGTTGCCCCCCGAAGATGTAGCCACCCACCCTCCCGGTGGCTACCCAGTTGCCGGTGCGTCTGTCGAACACCACGGGACTGTTGCTGCCGATATTCGCGACTCCCACGAGCGAATCGCCGAGGAGCATGATGCCGAGCGGCCTTTGCAGCTCTCCCGGGCCACTTCCTTTCCGCCCGTACGCGCGCACGAAGCGGCCGTCGGGAGAGAACTCCAGCAGGCGCGCGGACAGACCATCCGCCACGAAGATCTCTCCGCTTGTATCGACGGCCAGACCATTGGCGCGTCCGATGAAGTTGGAGTCACTTTCCGCCAGTCTCACGCTGTCCAGCATGACGAGCCGCGCGCCGGCGCCAGTGGTACGAGCGGAGGAGAGCGGCCGGTCGGACGGCGGCTCGGACGAGCCGCCACGACAGCCGGTGGACAGCGTGAACAGCAACACGGCAGCGGCGATTGCGCGCATCAGTGTGCGGCCTCCGTTGAGGGATTGCCTGCGTTCAGCAGCCAGGCGAGGCCGCACCTCGCTTCAACCGGAGCGGCCTCTCATCAACAGATGTCCCTGATGTCATTCACGCGGAAGACGGCAGTGCGTCTGAGCGGAGAAAGTTCATGGAATCGTAATGCACGGGCATGTCCTGCTACTCCCGCCTCAGAAGCTCCGGAACCACTTCTCCGGAACTCGTCGCGCATCGCCCACATATGCGAAGCGCACGTTCTTGATGTAGATGTTCGCCACCCTACGCACATCCTGCGGTGTCACCTGTCGCAGCTCGTCGGCGAACCGCGTGGAAGCCCGCCAGTCGCCCTGGTACAACTGGGCCCGTGCCAGGAAGTTGGCCTGGTCGGCGTTCGTCTCGTTGTCCAGGAAGTACTCGGTGAGGAACTGCTGGATCAGCACGTCCAGTCCCTCATCGGTGACCGTGCCCAGTTGCAACTCGGCCACCGCCGCGCGCATGAGGGCGAGCGTGGTGTCCGTGGAGACCGTCGTCACGTAGAGGCCACCGGCCGAGATGGCCCGCTCCACGAACGGCGAACTGACCGCGTAGGTGAGGTTCCGCTTCACCCGGATCTCGTTGAACATCCGCCCCGACAGCACCGCCGTCGCAATGCGCAGTGCGTTGTAATCGGGACTGGTGGCCGGCGGGCCGGCGAAATAGCCGAGTATGTAGTTGGTGGGCAGCACGCGAGGCGCGACCACGAACGCCGAGCCGTTGGACGGTAACGGCGGCGGCAACTCCCACCTGTAGTCCCCCTCCGGCAAGGTGCCGATCGTCGTGCTCACCAGTCGCTCCACGTCGGGACGCGACACGTTCCCGACGATCACCAGCATCATCCGCGACCGGACCATCTGCGACTTCAGGTAGTTCTGCAGGTCACTGATCTGCAGCGTACCTATGGAATGTTCGGAGCCCACCGGGTCGATCGCGTAAGGGTGTCCCACGAAGGCGATGCTGTCGGCCAGATGGTTGACCAGCGCCTCGGGGCTGTCGCGCCGCTGGGCGAGGGCACTCAGATACTGTGAGCGCACCTGCTCCACGTCTGCCGCCTGCAGCGATGGCCGCATGACGCGGTCGGCGAGCACCGCCCAGGTGGAGTCGAAGGTGGTGGTGGTGGCGCGGGCGCCGATCATCGTCCAGTCGGCCGACGGCGCGATCCCGATCGTGGTACCCAGCCCGGCCATCACCCGACGCAACCGCTCCTTGGGATAGTTCTTCGTGCCCAGTTCCGATACCTGCAACAGGAAAGGCTCGATGCCGGCGTTGGATGCGGTCACCTGACGCACACCGCCCAGCAGGTAGAGGTTGGCGGCGACGACATCGTTGGCGGCACGGCGATGGATCACGCGGATACCGGATACGGTGTACATCGTCGTGCCACTGTCGACGTCTGCGGCAGCGATCGTGGCAGTGTGTGATGCACTGAGGCGCGACGTCGTCGTGGCCTGCGCATTCACTGGCACGGCGGCGAGCGTTGCAACGACCGACAGGGCGAAGGCAGCTCTCGACATGCGCGCGGCGAGCGCGCCGAGGGCGCTCACTGGACCCTCCCTGGCCGCACGAGGTCGGCGGCCGTGATGCCCGACTGTCGGCGCGCATCGGGCGAGAGCAGGATCCCGGTGACCCGTGGCTTGTCGATGATGTAGCTGCGCGCGTAACGCACCAGGTCGGCCGATGTCTGCTTCGCCATGTTGTCCACGTACCCCATGAAGTAGTCCACATCGGCAACGCTCCACCAGAAGCCGATGGTGTGCGCGAGACCCGATGCGCGCTCGGCGCTCTGCGCCGAACTCACCGCGCGCGACGCCTTCGCGTTCGCCAGCGCCTCGGCCGAGAAGTACGACGGGTCGCCCAACTTCGCGATCTCCATGTCCAGCGCGGCCAGCGCCGCCTTCAGCTTGTCCGGCGTCGTCTGACCGCTGATGGTGATGGGACCCACATGGTTCAGCGTATAGTAATTGACGCCGACCGTCTGCCAGAGACCGCTGTCCACCAACCGTCGCTGGAAGGCCGAGCCAGGCTCGTTGAGGATGTCGGAGAAGACGTCGGCGGCGTAGGTCGCGGCGCGATCCTTCCCCACGCTGGGGCCCTGCCACTGGAGCATCACCGTCACCGCGCTCACCGGCCGCTCCATGATGATCGCCGTGTCACCGGCCAGCGGAGGGATAGGCGGGATTGGGTACTCCACGAACGGGTCAGGCTGGCGTGGCCAGTCTCCGTATATGCGTTCGGCCAGGGTGAACACGCTATCCGGATCGACGTCCCCGGCCACGATGAGCACCGAGTTGTTGGGCACGTAATAGCGGTGCTGGATCGTGCGCATCATCTCCGGTGTCGCCGTCTGCACGACCTTGCGATCGCCAATGGTATTCTTGCGACTGAAGTTCCCCGGATAGAGGGCCCGTGTCATCGCGTTCTCGAAGTCGAAGAACGGGCTCGACTCGGCGCGATCGTACTCGCCGATCACCACCTCGCGTTCGGTCGCCAGCTCCTGCGGCAGGAAGAGCGGCTCGCGGAGGGCGGCGTTGAGAAATTTCATCGCTCCCACAAGGCTGTCGACGGGAACGGTGAGGTAGTAGTTGACGCGCTCCTCCTGGGTCGTGCCGTTGAAGACCGCGCCCAGGTCGGAGGCGCGATCCATGAACTGCCCCGGTCGCGGGTACTCGGCGTTGGCCCGGAAAAACATGTGCTCGTAGAGATGGGCGAGGCCGGCGTATTCCGGGCTCTGGGTGAAGGCGCCGTTGCGCACGTCCACCTCCACCGTCGCCAGCGGCACGCCGTGGTTCTCGAGGACGATCACCTCGAGCCCGTTGCCCAGCACACGGCTCTGGATGACGCTCTCCAGTTCGGCGCGAGACTGGGCGTGTGCCGACGACGAGATTGCCGTGAGGGCGGCGACCGTGGCGGTGAGTGCGAGCGCCAGCACTGTCACTCGCGCAGCGGCGGTGGAGATCCGCGTGGCTGGGAGGGTACAGGGTCCGGTGTGTCGGTGGGCGGGAGTTGCGAGCACGCGATGCGGGGTGTGGGGGTGGAGAGGTCGTCGGCAGTAGATACATACTGCATCCGACGACGGCTGGGATGGGTGAGCGTCGCCTTCAGGCAGCTATGGCGTTGCTGGGGGGGGTTGAGGCGTGGGGGCTGGGACTGACTTCGTCGCGCTGTTGTGGCGTGGATGGGGCGTTGCGGTGACCGAGGCTGGGACTGACCTGCCGGATGCGGGTGGGGAGCGGAGCCTCGTCACGTCGCCGCTTCCCAGCGCGACCGCGCGGCTGTTTCTTCCCTTCATGACCCTCTCCAACGCCGCTCCGGCCATCGCCGCGCTCGAGACACTATCGGATCGGCTGGGAAATGACCGGATCCGCCGGGCCGCGCCGCTCGCTCCTTACACCACCTTCCGCATCGGAGGTCCGGCTGACCTGCTCTACGAGGCGACGTCGGCCGACGAACTCGCCGACGCCATAACCGTCGCTCGCGAACTGGACGTTCCCTGGTTCGTCCTCGGGCTGGGCGCCAACATCCTGGTGGGTGATCGCGGGGTGCGCGGGCTGGTGATCCGGAACGTCGCCGCCCACCATCGTTTCGGTGACGATGGGCGCCTGTGGGTGGAGAGCGGGGCCGTGATGGCCGACCTCATCCCCCAGGCAGTGGAGCGTGGCTGGAGCGGATTGGAGCACTACGTGGGCATCCCCAGTTCCGTGGGCGGGGCGATCTGGCAGAACCTCCACTTCCTCTCCCCCGCCCCCGAGCGGGAACGGACGATGTTCATCGCCGAGGTGTTCGAGAGCTGCGAGATCCTGAGCGAGGAGGGGGAGCGGAAAGTCGTGGGGCCGGACTACGTGAAGTTCGGCTACGACGACAGCATCTTCCACCACCGTCGCGACATCGTGCTGGCCGCCACCTTCCAGCTCGAGCCGGGCGATCCGGCGACCATGCACCGGATCATCCAGGAGAACCTTTCCTGGCGCGGAGCGCGTCATCCGTGGCTGCAGTTCCACCCCAGCGCGGGCTCGATTTTCCGGAAGATCGACGGCGTGGGCGCCGGACGGCTGGTGGACCAGTGCGGCCTCAAGGGCTACCGGGTGGGCGACGCGCAGATCTCGCACATCCATGCGAACATCATGGTGAACCTCGGGCGCGCGACGGCGTCTGACGTCCGTGCGCTGATCGCCCATGCGCAGCGGTGCGTGCAGGAGCGGTTCGGGTACGAGCTGACGCCGGAGATCGGGTTCGTCGGGGAGTTCTGAGCCGGATGGAGGCGGTTGTCCTCGGGCGTGGTCGCAAATCGTCATTCCGGCGAACGCCGGAATCCATGCTGAGCCTCGATGCCATGGATCCCGGCTTCCGCCGGGATGGCGGCCGAGAGGACGGCAGTGGTGGATCATGGCGTCTCCTCTCCGTGATAGCGATAACCCATCTGTCGGGTTATAATGGGTGGATGCCAACCGTGCTCCGCGTGGGTGGTTTCCGCATCCTGATCTTTCTGCCACCTCGCGAACACCAACCGCCGCATGTCCACGTCTGGAAGGCGGATGGCGAAGTGGTGATCGAGCTTGCGGTAGGCGATGGTTCACAGACAATCAGGAGCGTGGCCCGGATGCGAACGAGTGACGTGAAGGCCGCGTTCTGGATCGTCGAGGAGAACGCCGAGTATCTGCTGAAATGCTGGAGGGAATACCATGATCAGGGAGCAACGGACAGCTGAGGAGACCATCGCAGCTCAGATTCCGGCTGCCCGTAATCGCGAGCGACAGGCCCGGCTGGACGGTGAAAGGGCTGCGTCGGCATACTACGACGCGCCGACCGGCCGCGTCATCATGGAGCTCACGAACGGCTACATCTTCGGCTTCCCAACAGATGCGATCCCGGCGCTGGCTGCGGCGAGCGCGGAGGAGCTGGCCGCCGTGGAACTCGGGCCGGGCGGCGGCGGGCTACATTGGGAGTCGCTGGAGGTGGACCTGAGCGTGCCGGGGCTTCTGCTCTCCGCCCTCGGCAGGTCGGCGAAGCTGAGCGAACTGGCCCGACTCGCGGGGCAGGTATCGAGTCCCGCCAAGGCGGAGGCCGCGCGCGCCAACGGCGCCAGGGGAGGCCGACCGCGGAAGGTTTCCGAGGGCGGCTGAACCTCTCGGGTCATGGCTGGTCATCAAGACCGGCACATCCGGTTGTGATGCCGTGTATTCGGCAGCAAGTCGGTCGCTGGTAGGCAGGGGCATGCCGCCCAACTGAGCCTGGGCGAGAAGTGTGCGGTCGGCCGGGTCGTCCCGGCAGCAGGGTGCTCTGGATGCAGGACATCACCGGTCAGCGGCAGGCCGACGATATTTCCTGCCCCTGCGCATGTCATTCCGGCGAACGCCGGAATCCATGTTCTGCATGGAGGCCATGGGTCCCGGCTTTCGCCGGGACGACGGGCTTTCGCCGGGACGACGGGCTTTCGCCGGGACGACGGGCTTTCGCCGGGACGA
>CALCHX010000043.1 GCA_937906875.1 uncultured Gemmatimonadota bacterium
GGGTCGATGGTAGTGGGGTCGGGCCGGGCGGTGGGCGGGGTGCGTGTCGCAGCGGTGGGCGGGGTGCGTGTCGCTGGGGCGGGCGGGGGGTACGTTGCTCCGTCGCTGAGGACGGGTATGACGCCGTTCCCGGCTGGCGCGTTCCGGCAGCGCTACGCCTTGAATGGCCGATACGGGCGCCCGCCGGTGGCGATGGCGCGGTTCAGGTCGGAGAGATGCGCGACCAGTGCGACGTCGTCCTGCGCGATCTTCTTCGGCCAGCCGTAGCAGGCGGCCACGGCCTCATCGAGCGTCTTGTGCAGTGCCTTCAGGTCGGTGTATGCGCCGTCGTCCATGCGGTTGTACAGGGTGGTGAGCCCGATCCTTTCGCCCGTGCAGATCTCGGTGCGGCGGGTGAGGAGTTGCACGCAGGCGGCGGCGACGGCATGACGCTGTTCGTCGGTGGCGCCGTCCGGCCAGGGGAAGGTCATGAATACCGACGTCGGCGTGTAGCGGAGGTCGCCCTTGAGCGTGGATGCCTGGTGCCATGCCCACGCGATGTGCGCGCGGGACTGCAGGACGCCCATGGAGAAGTCGTCGTCGAAAGCGAACACGTCTGTCGCATCACTCGCGAGGGTTCGGCTGCGCTGCCACGAGACGACCAATCGCTTGCCATGACGGGCGCTGGCCGCAAAACGCCCTAATGGCTGAAGAGCATGGCGCAGCGCGGTACGCGGCTCCGCGAAGAGCCACCATTTCTCACGGTAGGACTTTCTGTTGTTCGACTCTCGTTCGGGCTTAACGAGTTGTCGGACGATCTCGATCGCTGCGGGAAACTGCAGTGCTTGTTCGAGGCTCCGCAGGCCGAAGTCAATGGCCCAGCGTGAGGGCTTCTGTTCAGGGTGCTTCGTGATGTCGTCTGCCGTCAGATAGGGGCGTACGACCACTGAGTAATCAGTATCCGTGCGGGCAAGGAGGCGCCGAGCGGTTCCCTCGCCGATGAGGAGCCCTTTCGCCTTGGGGCTCGGCCCTTCGAAGCAGTGATTCTTGTTGGCCGTCAGGACTTGTGGCGTCCAGTCGCCCGGCACGCGTAGCGATGCGTCGATTCCCTCGACTACCTCACCGTCGAGCACGTGCGGCCCGTCATACTCGCCGTTGATCCAGTTCACCAGGCTGACGTGCACCTTCGCGTCGCCGGGCCACTTCTGCGAGGAGACGGCGTTGGTGATGGCGCCGCCCTGAGCCACGATGTACTCCAGTGACGCTGCGCGGCCGAGGTTTTGCGAGATCGAATTCGTGCCGACCAGCCCGGCTCGGTGGCCGGGCTTCAGGTGCTGCTGCGCGAGGCGGAACCAATAGGTGCAGAGGTCTTTCACGCCGACGCCGAACTCGCGCTTCAGCCACTCGACGTATTCGCTGCCGAGCGCGCCACGGACATGCGAGGCACCGAGAAACGGCGGATTGCCGATGATCGCGTCGGCCTCCGGCCACGGCACGCGCAGGGCATCGGCGGCGCGGATGCCGTCCAGGCTCACCAGCGGAAGCACCGGCTCGGCCTCACCGTAGCGATCGATCATCTGCCGGTGGCCCATCCACAACACCACGCGTGCGATGAATACGACCATGCGCTCGATATCCAATCCGCGCAGGTTCATCAGCGAGAAGTACGGCCACGGCTTGGCCGGCAGCGGCAGGCCCTGGGTCTCCGCGAGTTCCGTGATCCGTTCCTTGAGCTGGTACTCCAGTGCGCGGAGTTCGCGATAGGCGACGTAGAGGAAGTTGCCGCAGCCGCACGCCGGGTCGAGCACGGTGAACGCGCACAGCTCGTCCAGCAGGGCGCGCGCCTCGGCTGGCGAGGCGCAGGCGTCGATGCGCTGCTGCCACGGTTCCACGATGGTGGGCCCGACGATCTTCATGATGTCGGCCTCATGCGTGTAGTGCGCACCCAGCTCCCAGCGCCGGTCGTGGCCGAGCAGGCCCTCCATCAGTGAGCCGAAGATCGTCGGCTCCACCTTGCTCCAGTCGTGCGCGGCGGCATCGGCCAACAGATCCAGTTCGGCCGGATTGAGGTCCACCGAGGCCGGATCGGCGAACAGCTCGCCGTTCACGTAATGCGTTCCCGCCAGCAGATCCTTTCGGTTGTGGTCGCCCTTCTGATTGAGAACGGTGAAGAGCCATCCGATCTCGGCCGCCGGGCTTCGGGTCGGGTCCTGGCGCAGGCGCTGCACGGTGCGTTGGAACGGCATCCCGTCCAGGATGTGCAGATCCTCCGCGAACAGGGTCCACACCGTCTGCATGACGAATCTCTGGATCACGTCCGGCGGCGCGGCGGAGCGGTCCTGCAGCGACTGATAGACCTGGGCGACCGTGCCCGCGGCGGCCGCGGTGAGCTCTTTGCTGCCGTCCAGGAACGCGGGCTGCTGACGGCCTTCCGTGAGGAACAGGAGCGCCTCGTAGCGGTCCGGGAGCTGCTCCAGCGTGAAGGTGGTGCGGGGCGACTTCGGGAAGCGGCCCGGCTCCCAGACCTCGAACGTCTTGAAGTTGCACAGCACCACCCACCGCGCGGCCGGAATGCCCGCGCCCTCGTCGGCGGATTCCTCTCAGTACCGCTTCACCTGCTCGCGCGGCTTGGCACCGAGCGGCACCTGCGGCGCCTTCATCTCCACGATGCAGGTGCCGGGCCAGTGCAAATCCATGAACCCGGCGGACGACTTGAAATCCTCGAAGTGCGCGCCGGCGGCCGAACGGTCCGACCCGTAGCAGGCGAACAGCTCGTTCAGGAACGTCTGGGCCTCGGCCCGTTCCGTCCCCTCGTAATCGCGCCAGCGAGCGACGAATGCGCCCAGCGCCTCCTGGATCTCGCGCCCGCTGGCCGTCCCGTCGCGCTTCCGTGCCATCGCCGCGGGAGAGTCGGTCACGGTCAGATCAGCCGCAGTTCCGGCCCGGCGAAGTACGTGTCCTGTTGCAGTCGCTTGCGCGTCGCCTGCAATTCGTCCACCGCCTTGGTCAATGCCAGCCGGGCGTTGTGTTCCTCCGGCGAATCGCCCAGCCGCTTCAGGCCCTTCTTGGCGCGCGCGATCGCGTACTCGATGTTCGTGAGCACGTCGGACACGTCGCCCATCGCCTGTTCCTGCCGGATCTGCTCGTCCGACCTGGGATCGTGCGCGGCTCGCGTCATGTCCGTCGCCTTCCGGTCAATGGGTGCTGTCCCGACTGTATCGGGCGCCACCGTCATCGTCACGGTGCGAAGGCGCAATGTGGACAACCCACGGCGAGTACCGCCGACGGCGGCACGATCCGGAACGCGAGCGGCCCGAGGGCGGCGTCATGCTCGGTGCGCGACGTACTCGGCGGCGCGGTGCCCGGCGGATCAGACCAGGACGGACACCCGGATGGTCTCCGGCATCGCGCGCAGCTTCTCCAC
>CALCHX010000044.1 GCA_937906875.1 uncultured Gemmatimonadota bacterium
GTTCGAGGACGATGCCCTTCCGCGGAACCGGACGGGTCTTGCTCGCCGATCAGGTAGCCGACCGCCACATCTATGAACCGCTGCCGGGTGGCCGCACCGGCGTCGGTACCGCCACCCCTGGTGGACGGGGACGGGTCGGGAGAGCTCTGCATATCGGAAAGATAGTGCTACTTGACACCGTCTAAAAGTGCATCTAAGATTTATACACCGTCTAATAAGCATCCCACGATGGTCGATTCACCCCGCGTCAGCCACCAGCAAGCGGCTGAAACCACAGAGGAGCGAAACATGACGAGCCCTGCCCTGCGCACCGAACCGATGCAGATCATCCACGACCACATGCTCGTCGAGCGCGATGGTCGGCTCGCCATCCTCGACACCGGCATCCCCGACTCCATGGTCGCTCCCGAAGTGGTGAGCGAGGTTCTCGGAGTGCCTGTGGACCGCCTGATCGGCTGCGCGGAACTGGCCCGGTCGCCGCTCACGATAGACTGGCCAGGTCGGCTGATCGTGCACGGTGCCGTGCCGGCGCCGGGTGCGACGCTCGTGACGCTCTCCCGAGCCGCCTTCGGCATCCCTCTCATCCCGGTCCACACGCCGCTCGGCCGAGTCGACGCCGCGCTCGACACGGGCGCAGCGCTCTCCTATGCGCCGCCGGAGGCGGTGCGCGGGCTCGCGCCTGTGAGGGAAGCCGAAGACTTCCTGCCTGGCCTCGGCAACTTCACGGTCGACGTCTACAAGCTGGATATCAGAGTGGGCGGTATCCCGCTCGAGGTGGAGTTCGGCGTCATGCCGCCGCTACTCCGGATGGCGCTCTCCATGCTCTGTCCGGGTGGCTGGATTCTGGGGAGCGCGCTGTTCCGGGACCGGGTGGTGACGTTGGATCTGGCGCGGTCGGAGATCCATGTCGGGCATAGCGGCATCAACGATGCGACGGCGGCAGCAGGTGGTGCAGGCGTGCTGGCGACCGCCATCCGCGACGAGAGAGCGACTGCCGTGCGGGGCCCGTCGTGAGATTCGCCGAGTACTACGGCGATCCATTTCGCCGCGACATCAACGCGGTCAACGCGGGGCTACCGCCCATTCATGTGCACCCTGAGTATGCGGACGAGGGGGTCCTCCAGCCGCGTGTACTGTCCCGGGAGAATAGTGTGATACGCGCCATGGATGCTGATCGTCGCCAGTTGTTCGGCGTCGCCCTCTACCTCACTCTGCTCGTGGACCAGACCTTCTATACCTACTACAGGCGCTGGTACCCGGAATTCGCGGAATGGACACGCTACCCGAAGCTGCGAGGCGACTGCCCGGGTGGGTGCCGGAGCCATGCCCATCCCGAAACGGTTTTCGAGTCACTCGGCCAGCCTCTCGGAGGTCAGGATCGGCAGGCTTTCCTGAACTACATCATCAGTCTGTACGATGCGCTTCCGGTAATGCGGGATGAGATCGTCTCGTTCTTCAAGGAGTACATGCCGGTCGTGGACGGTGAGGATGTCTGGCGGCGCTGTCGCCGCGAGTTGCCGTTCAGCCTCAGGGCTCAGCGTGGCAGTGCCGCGGCGGCCACCGCCTCCGGGGGCGCTGCTTCCGGGAGTACCTCTTCCGGGGGCACCTCTTCCGGGAGCACCGCTTCCGGGACGACCGTCTCCGGGACGATCGCTTCCCGGACGACTACCTCGGGGACCACCGCTCCCACCGCCCCGTTGAAATCTCCGTCCGCAGACGACATCGGTCCGTCCGCGTAGCGTTGTCGCCGCGCTCAGATGGTACGCCATCGCGCCGAGTACCACTGGTGGCGCGTGTCGACTCTTGCACAGAGTCCAGCTCTGCAGTAGAACTGAAAATCCGTCGGAACCATTGCCGTTTCCGGCGACCTCCAGCCCCGTCGAGCAGCGCAGCCCTCGCCTCCCGGCGGACCTTCCACAGTCTCGCGCCGATCCACCGGGAAGCCACGCATGGTCAACTACTTCGAGCTCGGCCCGCACAAGCGACTGAACGACATCGTCGTGGCCGGAAGCCACGACGCCGGCATCACTGGCGGCGGGAGCAACGTCCAGACCCAGGCGGTGGACATTGGCGGTCAGGCCAGGGCTGGCGTGCGGGTGTTCGACCTGCGGATCGCCGCCGCGGCAACGCCCGGAATGCACGGAAAACTCAAGGGCGTCGAACTGCGGGCCTTCCATGCCGACGGCAAGCTGATGAAGAACGAGGCCAAGATTCGCCACCTGGAGGATCTGGGCCGCGCGGTGGGAGTTCAGCGCACGAAACTGAAGGGAGGAGCGTTCGGCCTGGGGCTAACCTCGATGCTCGACAGCGCACGCGACTTCGTCACCAGCAACGACGGCGGCACGGAGTTCCTGCTCCTCAAGTTCGACAAGTGTCTCAACTGGCAGCTCATTGCCGAGGCCTGCGTCAACGTGCTGGGCAATACCATTTACAGGGGCGGCGGGAATCTGAACACGACCTCACTCAGACAGCTCAGCGGTCACGTCGTCGTCCTCTTCTCCACCAGTGGTATGAGCGCGCTGAATGGTGCGTACGGCCCCAGAGATGGCATACTCCCGTTCAGGAACCTGTACGACAAGACGAACGGCGATAGCGCCTACAGCCAGGCCTTCGTGGGGTTGCAGTACTACGGCAAGGGCGGCACGTCGGTGGCCAGACCGTTTTCCAAACGGTCGCAGAACGAGACGAAGCAGGGAAAGCTCATGGACGGCGCGAAGCTGCTGGGTCACCCCGACGTGATGGGGATGATGTACTGGACGAGTACCGGCATCTTCGAGAGTATCAGGAAGCGGAACGAGAAGATGTGGGAACCCCCGAATGTCATGCGACTCAGGAGGCTATGGGCGCAGGGGCTGCAGGAATTCGTCTTCCACAGGAACCCTCTCAACGTGCCGCCAGGCTCTCCGGCGATCGGTCCGCTGCGCAGGCGCTACCTGCCCAACATCGTGATGATCGACTTCGCGGACAACACGAAGTGTCAGCACATTCGCGCACTGAACGATCTCTCGGCGACGGATCTGGCGGCGCTGTGATGCGGTGACGTGACGGGCGAGTAGTCCGCCCTATCGAACAGGCGGAGAACCATGTGTTGCCCGTATACCGGAGATGCATGCGCGATATAGTCGCGGACGGCCTTGAAGTCCCGGCGCGCCCGCGCGGACCATCGGACCGTTGCCGCGGCCACGATGTCGCTCAGCGTCCCGGTGCGTCTGACTCCGATTCAGTTCGCGCAGCAGCGGTGGACATGACCCGGTCCGCCGCAATATGCGCGCCCGAGGGCGACCGCCTGAGGTCCTCTCACGGAGCGCCCCTCGTCCCCAGATGCCGTGCCGTCGCCCCGGTCGCTACCGCCTTCCCATCCCGCTCCACCAGTCCGCCCACCGGCATCGGCTCTCCATCGGTGTCATCCTCGACTCTACCACAACATGAGCAGGCGAACGCGGTCGGTCCGATCGTCGGAATGCCGGTCAGGCCGTTTGCCGTCGGCGGTCGCGCGAATTCCACGGTTGGCTCGCGAACTGTTCGCTCCGCGCTGTTGATTAGTGAAGGCAATACTGTACTTATTGTAGATAGTCCTGCCCCACCGGAAATTCACGGGGCAACCATGTGAGGAGGGTGGATGTACCCGACGTGGAGGCTGGGAGCCGGAGCGCGTGAGAGGTTGTGGCAAGTGACAGAGTCGAGAGCCGGCGGAGTGGGGCCTGCGGAGTGAGCGAGCCTGTCTCGATCGGGGACTACGCCCTCATCGGGGACAGCCGAACCGCTGCCCTCGTCTCCCGCTATGGGTCGCTGGACTGGCTCTGCCTGCCCCGTTTCGACAGCCCGTCGGTCTTCGGCGCCATCCTTGACGACGCGAAGGGCGGCCGCTTCGCCGTCCATCCTGTCGCGCCGTCCAGCAGTCGCCGTCGGTACGTGGGCGACACGAACGTCCTCGAGACCACCTTCCAGACGGCCGACGGCGAACTCCGCCTGACCGACTTCATGCCCGTGGCGACGGAAGCGGAGAAGCGGCGCGAACTCTGGCCGGAGCACGAGGTGCTGCGGCTGCTGGAGTGCCTGTCGGGAGAGATGGAGGTCGAGGTGGTCTGCGACCCGCGGCCGGACTACGGCCGCTCCACCGCCCGGTTCGAATCCGTGGGTGCGCTGGGTTTCCGGATGTTCCTGGCCAACGGATCGCTCCTGCTTCGCTCGGAGTTCCCTCTCCAGCTCTCGGCGGACGGTACGCTCGCCGGGCGCGCCACGCTCGTTGCCGGCGACCGGCGCTGGATCGCCCTCGGCCACGCGACCGACGAGCCGGCGGTGCTGCCAATGCTGGGGGATGGCGCGGCGGAGAGGCTGCGCCAGACGCTGGCCTGGTGGGAGCAGTGGGCCGGCCGGTGCAGCTACGAGGGCCCGCATCGCGCGGCAGTCGTGCGCAGCGCGCTCGCCCTCAAGCTGATGGCCTATGCGCCCTCGGGCGCGGTGATCGCCGCTCCCACCACCTCGCTCCCGGAATCGCTGGGCGGAACGCGCAACTGGGACTACCGCTATTGCTGGCTCAGGGATGCATCGTTCACCACGCGCGCGCTGTTCGAGCTGGGTTATGGCGAGGAGGCGACTGCCTTTCTCTCCTGGCTGCTCCAGTCCACCCGTCTCACCTGGCCCGAACTGCAGATCATGTACGACGTGTACGGCGGCACGAACCTCAAGGAGGAGGAACTGCCCGAGCTGGCCGGTTTTGCCGGGTCGCGGCCGGTGCGCATCGGGAACGCGGCAAAGGAGCAACTCCAGTTGGACATCTATGGCGAGGTGGTGGAAGCGGCGTCCCACTTCGTGGAACTGGGGGGAAAGCTGGATCGGGCCAGCGCGCGGATGCTCATTGGCCTGGACGAGACGGTCTGCAAACGGTGGCGGGAACCGGACGAGGGGATCTGGGAGGTCCGCTCCGGTCGCCGACATCACACCTATTCCATGGCCATGTGCTGGGTGGCCCTGGACCGGCTGATCCGGCTGCATGAGAAGGAACAGTTGCAGGCGCCAGCGAGCGAGTTCGCCGTCCAGCGCGACGCCATCGGTCGTGAGATCGAGGAGCATGGCTACAACGAGCAACTGGGCAGCTACGTGGCCGAGCTGGGCGGCGACGAGGTGGACGCCAGCCTGTTGCTCCTGGGGCTGCACGGCTACGCCGATCCCGCGTCCGATCGCATGCGTGGCACCTGCGCGGTGATCCGCGAGCGTCTGGGCGTGGACGGCCTGCTCTACCGCTACCCGCCGGACAGCGACGGTCTGCCGGGCCGGGAGGGGGCGTTCGGGATCTGCAGTTTCTGGGCGTGTCAACTACTGGCCATGCAGGGGGAGACGGCCGACGCGACGGCGGAGTTCGAGCACCTGCTCTCCTTCGCCAACGATGTCGGCCTGTTCGCCGAGGAGATCGACCCGGAGAGTGGAGCGGCTCTGGGCAACTTTCCGCAGGCGTTCACCCACATCGGCCTGATCAACGCGGCGCTCGCGCTGGCCGGGGCGTCACCTCCGGATGCGGGCGACCTGCGCATCGACCAGGTGACTCCGGTGACGGAGGTGAGATGAATCTGTCGAGCCTGCTGCTGTGGGGCTTCGTCGCGACGGTGGTGCTGACTGGAATCCAGTCGGCGAGCCAGGGCATGGGTTTCTCGCGCATGAGCATCCCGTTCATGGTGGGGACCATGTTCACGGCGGACCGCTCGCGTGCGATGGGACTGGGTTTCCTGGCGCATTTCCTCAACGGCTGGATCTTCGCCAGCGTCTACGCCCTGGTCTTCCAGAGCCTGGGACGGGCGAACTGGTGGCTGGGGGCGCTGGGAGGATTGGCCCACGGGCTGTTCGTGCTGCTCGTCCTGATGCCGCTGTTGCCGGGAATACATCCACGCATGGCGAGCGAGCAGCATGGTCCCACACCCACCAGGCTCCTGCAGCCACCGGGCTTCATGGCTCTCCACTACGGCCGCCGGACGCCGATGGTGGTGCTCGCGGCGCATCTGGTGTACGGGGTGATACTGGGGGCGTTCTACCAGCTCGCGGTCTAGGGCGGGCGCGTGGTGCTCGGGGCCTTCTACACCTCGCGTATCGGTCCAGGATATTCCGCCAGACGCGCATCGCTCGTCAGGAGCGTGATGCCCTCGGAGAGCGCCTGGGCCAGGAGTAGCCGATAAAAGAGGGTCCTAGTGCAATGGCGGTAGGCCATCAATGCATGACGGCATGCTGGCTCGAGATCGCCAACCCCTGGTAGCCGTTGTCCAGCAGGAACTTCATGCCGGCGTCCTCATCTCGGGGTCACCACCGCGTTGACCTTCATTCCGGGGACTTCCTCCGGGATCCGTCCTCTCCCCACCCTCATCTCTCCGCCCCGAAGAGGGCGGCGATCTCCGCTTCGCCCATCGTGTTGAAGTCATCCGGAACCAAAGGTGCGTCTCTGCCTCGTGAATGTTGACCACGGTCATGGTATCCTCAAGGGCATCCAGGAGACTGGATCCATTGGACCAGGTCCAGGAACTGACAGGGGTCCGGTCAACGTTCCGCGCTACCCCCGAGCATCGGATACCAGGTCACGCCCAGGTCCAGGCGTAGCGTCTGCCCAGTCCGCCGCCCGAGTCCGACTCGTCAGAAACCTCGTCGGCGGTGATCCGGGGACCGTTCAGGGAAGCGCCGGATCGGCCCCTTGGCCGTCGACCCGCCCGCGGACACGCTCGCGACGCTCTGTGCGGTGAGGGGAGCGGAGGTGATCAGGAGGAATGCGCCGAGTACTGCGCTGAATGCCTCGGTGGATGCCGTTCGTGTCATGATCACCTGGTCATGGGTCGTGCGAGGCTCGCATCGCGCGGTGTCGCGAGGAGCTGTCAGGTCAGGACGGGAGCGCTCCGCTGTCATCATGTCCGACAGCTGCGGCCACGTCGGTCGTGGCAGGCCACGGGCACGGGGATGACGGCACCGATTCCCGGCGGTATGATGGAGCCTCCTTCCGTGACCATGCCCAACTGAACATCTCTCCTCTTCTCCCATGTCGTCTCGTCGGAACTTCATCCAGCTCACCGGCGCCGCGCTTGTCGGGGCCGTGCTACCGGCCCGTCTGAAGGCTGCCCGCGGCGCCCTTGTGCCCCGCGCCGATCTCGTGATCCGCGGCGGCACGGTATTCGACGGCACCGGCGCGGCGGGCGTTTCGGCTGACGTGCTCGTGCGTGGCGGACGTATCGCCAGTGTCGGGCCGCGGCTGTCGGCGGGCGGCGCGGAGGAGGTGGACGCCCGTGGCCTGGCGGTCGCGCCGGGATTCATCGATATCCATTCCCACGCTGACGGTACGATATTCGACGATCCGGCCATGGAGTCGATCATCCGACAGGGCGTGACGACAGTCGTGGTGGGTCAGGACGGTGGGCTGGTCTCGGCGCCGGCGTCCGGACCGGCCGGGCGTCAACCATCGGTGGGCGCCTTCATGGCAGCGGTGGAGCGGAGTCCGGGGTCGGCAAATGTGGCCGCGATGGTGGGGCTGGGCGGGGTGCGCGGGGCGGTCGTGGGCCTGGACGACCGGCCGGCGACGCCTGCCGAGCTGGCGCGCATGACCCGGATGGTGGAGCAGGCGTTGGTGGACGGCGCCTGCGGGGCCTCCTCGGGGCTGGAATACACGCCGGGCGCCTTTGCCCCGCTGTCCGAACTGATCGAGCTATGCCGACCGTTGGCGGCCCTGCGGCTGCCCTACGCGACGCACATGCGGAACGAGGACGACCGTCTGCTGGAGGCGATTGCCGAGTCCGTGGCGGTGGCCGAGGGGGCAGGCTGCCCGCTCCAGATCTCGCACCTGAAGACGCAGGGGCCGCGCAACTGGGGGCGGCTGGATGACGCCTTCGGAGCGGTGGAGGGTGCCCGCTCGCGCGGTGTCGACGCTGCCTTCGACCGCTATCCGTATCTGGCCTACCAGACCGGCCTCACCAACCTCTTCCCGGTCTGGAGTCGCGACGGTGGCACGCGGGCCTTCCTGGCCCGCCTGGCCGACGACGCCACCGCCGCGCGCATACGGAGCGAAACGCTGGCCAAGGTGGAGCTCATCGGCGGCTGGGACAACGTGCAGATCACCAGCGTACGCGCGGCCGCCGACCGCGCGGCCGAGGGACAGCGGCTGGGCACCTACGCGAAGGACGCCGGACTTGATCCCTACCAGGCGGCGGTGGGACTGCTGCGCCGTAGCGACGGCAGTGTCGGGATGGTGGGTTTCGCCATGAGCGAGGAGAACCTGGAGCGGATCCTGGCCCACCCGCTCGGCATGGTCTGCAGCGATGGCGGTGCCTTCGCCATGTCCGGCCCGGCGCGCATCGGGCAGCCGCATCCGCGCTCACTTGGCACCTTCCCGCGGGTGCTCGGACGCTACGTACGCGAGCGCGGCACGCTGACGCTTCCGCAGGCAGTGCACAAGATGACCGGCCAGCCGGCGAGCCGGTTGCGGCTCGCCGATCGTGGTCGCATCGCGCCTGGGCTGGCAGCGGACGTCGTCGTCTTCGATCCGTCCACGGTCGCCGACAGGGCCACTTTCGCCGACCCGTATCAGTATCCGACGGGCATCGACCTGGTGTTGGTGAACGGCGAGATAGCCATGCGCTCGGGCGAGCGAACGGCGGCGCGGAGCGGAGGGGTGGTGAGGCCCCGCGCATAGCGCAACGAACCGGAACTGACCGGAGCCCGGGCAACGCCGGGCGGGCAGGTGGAGTCATACCGTGCACCCGACGCGCCCGCTCGACATGCCCTTACCGCAGCACACCCCTTACCGGTTCAGCCCCGGCGCTCACGTCTGCGAACGGCCACTCCGGCCAGGCCGAGCAACCCGCTGCCGAGAAGAAGCAGTGTGGCCGGCTCGGGGACCACGGTGGGGCCGGCCACATCCTCGATGCCGAGTGTGATGCCGCTCCAGTACTCGCCGTTGACAGTCGTGAAGCTGAGCGAGCTGAAGGTGCCCTGGAAGCGGATGGTGCCGTTCCCCTCCTGGCCGCGGAGCACGTTCGGCGAGGGCGAGCTGAGCGGACCGCCGCCGTAGATGGCGCTGGCGCCACCGGACATGATCTGGAAGGGCGCGTCGAAGACGTAGTCCACCGCTATCGACTGCCGGCCGAGGCTGACGATGCTGATGAACGGGTTGAGGATGGGGGTGGAGAAGGTGAAGGTATTGGTGATCCCCGTGCCTCCACTGAGGGCGATGATGTCACTGGTGATCGGCTCGGCATCCTGGAGCAACGCGCCAAGGAAGGTTGCGCGCGGCTGCCAGTATCGGAACATTGATCGTCTCCTCGATTGTGACAGGGTGCACGGCGGATATCCGCGCTCACGGATAGCCGGCGCGCGGCACCGCGGCCAGGGGCCGCAGTCCGCCTACTGGCCGCGACTTTGATGCCAGGTCGAGCTTTCCGGCACGGATTACCCGGCTGGCCTGCCGGGGCTCTGCTCACCAACTGTCGATGATCGCGAACGGCGGATCCACCACCACCAGTACCGGGCAGTCGGCGCCTCGCAGCACGGTGCTCGCCGTACTGCCAATCAGTCCCGAGAAGATCCGCCCGGCGCCGCGGCGGCCCATGATTATCAGTTCAGCCTGGAGTTCGGCGGCGGCAGCCAGAACGGCGTCACCCGGCGTGCCGGCGGCCACGACCGGCGTCACCTTCGCCGTCGGTCCGCGGGGTGGGCGTCGCAGTTCATCGGCCAACCGGGCCAGCCAGATGGCCGCGTCGTCGTCCACTGGCGGCGCGGCGGGGTCGACGACGTGAAGCAATGTCACGCTGGCGCCCCACAGGCCGGCGAGGTGCGCGGTCCAGGCGAGCACGGGTGAGGTCAGTTCGCTCTCGTCCACTGGCACGAGTATCCGTGTCGGCCGCGGGCCGTGAGTGGCGAGCAGGACGGGCACCGGAGAGATGCGAATGAGACGCTCGGCGGTGCTCCCGAGGTGCGAGGATGCGGGCGTCCCGGGTCCGCGCGTGCCCACCACGATCAGGTCGGCACCACTCTCCTCGGCTACCGCGGCAACCACGGTGGGCGGATAGCCGGAGCGCACGATGTCCCGCGCGGGCGGCGGGCCCATGGCCTCGCACAGGGTGCGTAGCCGCGCCTCGGCGGACGCGACCTCGGACGTGACTTCGGACTCGAACTCCGACACTGCAGCCGACGTGACTCCGGACCCGACCTCGAGCGCGACCTGGGATACGGCTTCCGACGTGGCTTCGGATGCGCTGATGCTCGGCGATGCCGCCTCGCCCTCATCCCGCACGTGGACCACCACCAGCTCAGCTCGCGGTGCGAACACGGTACGCGTCCAGCGCAGTGCTTCGAGCGACGACGGCTGGAAGTCCATTCCGACTACCACGCGCTCCAGTCGCGGCTCGTCCTCGCCGCTCATCAGTCGCTCACGTCGACGTCGCTCGGGACGGTCGCTGTCACCACTCATGTGGCCTCCGCCAGACTCGTCGGCCAACTCGCCAGACACGCCTGCTCATCTCGCCACCGTCCACGAAGGCGTCTCCATCTTCCAGTGCGTCCATCATGTCGGTGGTCTTGGCGCTCGCCTCGTCGGCCCAGTGCACGATCTCCGCCTCCGTCGTCATCGGCTGCACCGGACTGCCGAACTCCAGCTTGCCGTGATGTGACAGGATGAGATGCTGCAGTTCCAGCAGTTGCCCACTGCTGCAGGTCGGCTCGTCGAGCTCGGCCAGCCGACGCTCCAGCATGAGTGCGCCGAGCACCACGTGGCCGATGAGCAGACCACGGGGGGTGTAGGTGAAACCAGCAGGGCCGACCTCGTACGACTCCACCTTGCCGATGTCGTGCAGCAACGCGCCGGCCACGCTGAGGTCGACGCTGGCCCGCATGGTGCGCGCCATCTGTCGGGCTATGTTGGTGACTTCGAAGACGTGTAGCAGCAGCCCACCAATGACGGCATGATGACCCGCGGTGCTCGCCGGCGTGCGCTCGAACTGGACACGGAAGGCGTCGTCGGCAAAGAAGAGGTCGAGGGTGTTGCGCAGCGCCTCCGACTGGATCTCGGCGCGTGTGCGGTCAATCCAGTCCCACAACCGCGTCGGGTCGTCGCTGATGCGAGGCAGGAAGTCCTCGGCGGTGAACTGGTCCCGCGGCAGCACGCGCAGCGGTCCGCTGAGCTGGAGTTGGCGCTTCGCCGCCCCGCCCCGCTCATAGTTGCTCACATCACCCAGGGCCTGTACGACCTTTCCCTGGTCGGCACCATCGGCCCACTCGAGCTTGTCGCTCCAGATGGGCGCGGTGTCGATACGACCGCTCCGGTTGCCGAGCGTGAGGACGATGAAGGGGTCGCCCTGGCTGGTCTTTTTCTCGGTGCGCTCGAGGACCAGGAACTCGTGCTGGACGCGGTCGCCAATGGCGAGGCGAGCGAGATCGAGAGGGGGCATGATACGGGCAAGCTGGCGTGGGGCGGCTGGCGTGGCAAGAGGCTGATCCGGTTGACGGGCGACGGCCGTTGCCCTGTCCGGGTCATCGAAGGCTTCCGCCGGAGACCCGGGCTGTTGCCACCGTCCAGGCCGTGCCCCTCCGCCTCAGTTCCACCACGACTGGTACGGTGCTGCGCCGGTTGCCGCCGAAGGCGGTACGCCAGGCAAAGGCGACTTCGGCCGTCGCACGTCCGCGATCGCCGTCCATGACGAGCGTCATTCCGCGCACCTCGGCACTGGCCAGCCGTTGCTCGCGCATCAGCGCCAGAAGGTCTCCACTGGCCCCTTCGGACGGGAGCGCACGGCCGGCGATACCGATGTCGCCCGCCGCCAGTTGACCCAGGAAGGTGGTGGCGGCGGCCTGCGCGGCCTGGCGATGCTCGGCCTCGCTCGGTTCTGATGTCGCCGGGGCGGGGGTGGCCGATGCTTCCCTGGAGGATTCGCGCGCTCGTGGTTCCTTCCGCGGCCGGGCTGACACGGGCGCTGGCTCGGGCACGCTCGGGGTGGGTGCGGCGGGGGTTGGAGGGGAGATCATTCCCGGCGACAGCGGCGTTGCGCCCGTCGGGGAGAACGAACCCGGGGGGCTCCAACCGTCGGCGCTCCCTCCACCGGTGCCACCGCTGCCGTCGGCCGCACTGGCCAGGGCGCCGAGCGATGCCGGGGAGGGAGACGGTGTGGACGAACTCCGATCCGTAGCAAGTGAGTCCATGGCCGTGCCGCCGGTGGAGAGATTCGCCGCATCAGGCGGCCTCAGCGCGCGGACGGTGAGCGCGGCCGCGGCGAGGAGACAGGCCACCGTTACCCAGGCGCGCCAGTCGCGTGCCCACGATTCCAGATCCGCCAGTCGCTGAGCGGAGAGCGCGCGATGAAATGCACGACGGGCAGCATCGGACGCGCCGGCCAGCGAGAGAGCCGGCAGGGCAATCCCGGGCCGCGGGCGTGATGTCCCGCCAACCGCGTCGCCATCCTGCAGTACCCAGGCGAGCGCGGCACGCATGGCGGTCGCATCGGTGTATCGGTCGGCCGGTCGCTTGGCCATCGCTCGCACGACGATCCGGTCCAGCGCCGACGGCAGTCCTTCCACGGCTACACCGGGCGCCGGCGGCGCGTCGTGGAGCTGCATCATCATCAGCCGATAGTCGCTGTCGGCGTCGAAGGCCACCCGGCCTACGAGCAGTTCGTAGAGCACCGCCGCAACCGCGTAGAGATCGGTGCGGCCATCCACCTCCTCTCCCCGGAGCTGTTCCGGAGCCATGTACGCGGGTGTGCCCACGGCGTGCCCCTGACGGGTGTGGCGCGTGCGTCCCATCACGCGGGCAATGCCGAAGTCCATCACCTTCACACCCCCTTCGGGCGTGATCATGATGTTGGCCGGTTTGATGTCGCGGTGCACCACGCCACGGTCGTGGGCGTGCTGCAGCCCGTCGAGCACGTCCATGCAGATTCTCGTGGCCTGCTGCCACGGTACCGCGCCCATGCGCCGCACCAACGCCTCCAGCGTCTCCCCTGGCAGATACTCCATCACCATGTAGAGCCGACCGTCGCTCCGCTCCATCCCATGCAGGGCGGCTATGCAAGGGTGTGCCAGCCTTGCCAGCACCATCGCCTCGGCGCGGAAACGCTCCATGAGCGCGTTTTCTGCCACCAGCTCCGCGCGAAGCTGCTTGATTGCCACATCACGGTCGAGCAGCTCGTCCCGAGCCCGGAAGACCGTTCCCATGCCGCCCTCGCCGAGCCGTTCCATCAGGCGGTACTTGTCGAGAAGGAGAGGCGGGGCCGTCACGACCGTGGCTCCGTGCCGTTGCCTCGTGCAGCATCGCTGCCGGCGACTCCGTCCATCTCCATGATTGCCGGTAGCTCCCGCGTGACGCCGGCCACGATCTCTCGCGGGCGGCGCGCAGGGAGTTCCAGCAGTATCACCGACACGTTGTCCGGGGCGCCGTGGTCACGGGCCAGCTCCACCAGCCGCCGGCAGGCCTGTTGGGGCGTGTAGGCCACTGCCAATTCCAGTATCTGCTCCTCGCTCACCAGGTCGTGCAGTCCGTCGCTGCTCAGCAGCAGGCGGTCGCCCGGTCGGACGACGAATGGTTGTGGCCAGGTCGAGATCTCGACCCGCCGGTGGCTGCCGATGGCGCGCGAGACGACGTTACGGTCCGGATGATGTCGGACGTCATCACGCGATATGCTCCGCTGGCGCACCAGCTCCATGACTGCCGAGTGGTCCTCGGTCATGAGGTAGAGCTGACCGTCGCGGATCAGGTAACAGCGCGAGTCTCCCACGTGCGCGCACCAGGCCCGGCCGCCGCGCAGCAGCACTGCGGTACAGGTGGTCCCCATACCTGCCAGCCCGGCATCGGAGCGGGCCGCGTCGTAGATAGTGCGGTTGGCGCGTTGCACGGCGCGGACGAGCGCGGCCCCGGGGTCGCCGTCATTGGTGGCAGTGGCATAGTGCGAGGCCACGGCGTCCGCGGCCAAGATCGGAAGAGCACACGTCTGAACTCCAGTCACGCCAATATCTCGTAT
>CALCHX010000045.1 GCA_937906875.1 uncultured Gemmatimonadota bacterium
GGCCGGCGCCCTGCCGCCGCCGGTAGCGCGAGCGGACGCCGGACTGCTGTCGTCCGCGGCGGCGAGCGCGACACCCACGCACTGCTGCGACAGATATTGCACCTTGTTGCGCAGCTCCACATCGTCGGCCGGGAGGGCGGACTCGGCATCTCGGATCGCCAGGCACCCCTCGCGCATACGGCCGTCCTCGATCTGGATGCGCGCCACCGTGTACCAACTGTGGGCACGTTGCGGACTGCTCGGGAACTCCCGTGCTGCCCGCTGGAAGCGCGACAGCGCCGCCGATCGGTTGCCACGAGTCAGTTCCAGCTGACCCAGGCGCAGCAACGCTGCCTCGGCACGCGGCGAGAGCGGATACTCGATGCTCAACTGCAGGTAGCCACGCTCCGCCTCGGCGGCGTTGTCGGCCAGGGCCGCCTTCCAGTAGAGCGCCTCGGCGTGGTCCGGCGAGCCGGGCGCGGAAGCCTCGAGGAGCGAGTCCACAATGGCCCGACCGTCGGCACCGTTCCCGTTCATCACCAGGCGCTGGGCCTTCAGGTAGAGCGAGTCGACGGCCGACGTGCTGCCGCTCAGGGAACCCTGGGCGACAGCGGCGGCGGAGACGAGGGGGAGCGCGGCGAGCAGGATAAACGGACGGAGATAGCGATACATGGCGGGACTGCGATGGGAAGTGACGGACTGCAGGATGGTACGGCGACGAAGTACGCAGAGCACGATTGCACGGCCAGGGCAGATGAACCGATCTGGCGGCTCTGGCTCCGTTAGACCCCCCGACGGACGCAGAGTGCCAGGACGACGTTCGTGAGAAGTTGATTGTCACCGCTCGCGGTGGTGGACTTGAGCCCCGTATCAGCCTCCAGCAGGGCGTCGAGCGCGGCGTCCAGATCGGATGCGCTCCACTTGCGATACTGACGTGAGTAGGTCCTGACCGCGTCGCCCCAGGCGCGACCGGCAAAACCCCCGGACTCCTTGAGGAAGTCGAAGAACTCGCCCTCCACCTTCCTCGGCGACATCCCCTCGGCGTGTGCCGCCTGGGCCCACGAGAGGGCGCTCATGTGCATCGCCAGCGCCATCACGACCGTCACCGCGTTGGTCCTGGGCTGTTGCATGACGTGCGGCATGATGTGGAGGGCACGGCGCGCGTCGCGGTCACCTACCGCGTCCAGGAAGTCGCCGAGCGTCTCGCCGCGCCTCACGCCGACGATCGCGCTCACCGCGGTCTCATCGATCTCGGCGCCGTTGGTATAGCTGAGAAGCTTGTCCAGCTCGGCCGCGAGAGCGGCCAGGTCGGCACCCACAGCGCTGTGGAGCAGGGACGCCGCCCCAGGCGTGATGGAGCCGCCAAGCCGGGTGTCCAGATGATGTGCCATCCACTTCGTCACCTCGTCGCCTTGCAACTGGCGGTAGATCACCGGGGTGACGTTGGAATGCTCGAGCAGCTTCCTGTCTGCCTTCGATCCCGCAGTGGCGACGAGTGCGACCACGGTATCGGTGGCCGGCCGGGCAAGATATCGATCCAGCTCCGCGCGCGCGTCCTTCCTGAGTGCGCCCACGTCACGCACGACCACCAACCGCCAATCGGACATGAGCGGAGGGGTGCCGAGGAGGGTGCTGAGGGTCTCGGCGTCCAGATCGGCGCCGCGCCGGAGTTCCAGGTTGAAGTCGCGCACCCCTGGATCGACCACGGCCCCAACGAGCTGCTGTACCGCCACGTCCTTCAGGAAGTCGTCCTCGCCATGGATAAGGTAGACGGGGGCGAAGGCACGGTTGGCGAGCGACCGCTGGAAAGCACGCGGAGAGAGGTCGTCGGGCATGCAGGGAATGATAGCCATCCATCCCTCGCTGCGCCCACCGCGTCCGGACCGGCCCTTGCCCTCTCGCGCTCACTTGCGGCATCTTTATCTTTCCCCCTCACCCTATACTGCCGTGATCGCTCTCACTGACCGAAGCCGTCGCTCCGAGGCTGAGAATCGGCGCGACTTCTACCGCATCAACTTCCCCATCGAGGAGCGTCCCCGGATCCTGCTCGACGCGCCCGGTTCCGTCCGCATGGTGGGCGAGGTGTTGGAGTGTTCGGAGCGCGGCCTGCGGTTCAGCTCGCCCATGCGATGGCTGCACGGTATCGGCGTTCCCGTCTCGGGCGAGGTCATGTTCTCGCGCGGCGAGCGCGCCCGCGTCGCCGGTTCGGTGGTCCGCGTCCAGGGCGACGAGATAGCACTCTTTCTGGGCAAGACCACGATCCCCCTGGCCGTGATTCTGGACGTGCAGCGGTACCTTCGCACCCAGTACGCCGGCGCGGAATAACGGGGCCTGGGAAGTGGGGACGACGAGACGATGCCTCGCGCTGCCACACTCCTGCCCTGTTGACCGCCTGAACCGGATGTAGCCATGGCCGTCCTTCAGCCTTCCCGTGTAGTAGCTACATGCGACGTCTGTCGCGCACGCTTCGATCCGGTCCGCGGCGGCGTCTGCAGATCATGTCGGAGGCTGCTCTGTCCGACTCACTACTACGGGTCCGTGCTGCACCGTTTCCTGGGGCTGCTCGGCTTCTCTCCGCGCTGCGTGGCCTGCCGTAGCGGCCGGCCGGCTGCCGGTGGCTGACAAGCGACGCCGCTCGCGCCAGCACACGTCGGCTGCCTCGACCGGGCCTGCCGGCAGCGCGCCACCCTCCACCCCGGCGCGAGCTGCCACACCGGTCGACGAGCGCTCGTACGAGCTGATGCCGGCGCTCCGCAGCGCCCTCGACTCGCACTTCGAGATAGAGCGTCCCCTGGGTACGGGGGCCATGGGGAGCGTATTTCTCGGGCGCGATCGCACCCTCGAGCGGCCGGTGGCCATCAAGGTCATCAATCCCGACCTGGGCACCAGCCGGTCGGTGCGGCAGCGCTTCCTGCAGGAGGCGCGCACGGTCGCCCGGCTGCGTCATCACAACATCGTCACGGTGTACGCGGCGGGCGACGTGGCCGGCCTGCTCTACCACGTGATGGAGTACGTGCCGGGAGAGAGCCTGCGCGACCGGCTGGAGCGGGAGGGAAGACTCCCGCCGCTGGAAGCCGCTCACCTGCTTCACGAACTGGCCGGCGCGCTGGCCTACGCCAACGCGCAGGGCGTCGTGCACCGCGACATCAAGCCGGAGAACGTTCTCCTGGACGCCGAGACGGGGCGCGCGCTGCTCGCCGACTTTGGCGTGGCCCAGGCCCTGGCCGGCGGTGACCAGGAGGGTGCCACCACCGGCATGACGATGGGGTCGCCGCGCTACATGAGCCCGGAACAGGCGGCCGGTACACGACAACTGGACGGCCGGAGCGACCTCTACTCGCTCGCCCTGGTCGGCTACGAGATGCTCGCCGGGGTGCCACCCTTCGTCGGGCCGGGCGTCCAGGCCGTCCTGGCACAGCAGATAACAGCGCCGCCGCCATCGCTCGCCGAACGCGCGCCCGGGGCGCCGCTGGCCCTGATAGCGGCGATCGAGCGCGGGTTGGAGAAGGATCCTGCCGACCGCTGGCCCGACGCCGCCGCATTTGCCGCAGCACTCGCGCCTCTCATCGGCGCGCCCGCCGTCAGCGGTGAGACGGATGTCGACGACCGGGACCCCACTGTGCGCCGGCTGGGCTGGCGCGCCCGTGCCGTCCTCGCCGCCCTCGTAGTCGTGGTCATCATCGCCCCGCTCGCCTGGTGGATCAGCAACCGGACCAGCGACATCCCGGCAGGCGTGGATCCACGGCGCTCCGTACTCGTCCTGCCATTCGACATCCTGGACAACGACCCCACCCTGGCCTGGCTGCGCGACGGCAGCGTCAGCATGCTCACGCTGGACATGGCCCAGTGGTCCGACCTGCAGGTCGTGGATTACGAGCGTACGCTGGACCTGCTGCGCGGCGCTTCGCTCGATACGGCCACGCGCATCGGGCTGGCCGACGCCCAGCGCCTGGCGCGTGCCGCCGGTGCCTGGACCGTGGTTACGGGCCAGGTAACCGGCGGCAGCGACTCACTGCGTGCCGTCGCCCGGCTCTATGACGTGGCCAGCGGGCGACGCCTGGAGCAGACACAGCAGAGCGTCGCTGCCGGTTCCGACCCCCGTGAGCTATTCGACCTGGTGGCTCGTTCACTGCTGCGCATAACCGGGGCGCCCACCATCAGCCCCGCGCTGGCACGGATGACCACCAATTCGCTCACCGCCTACCGGGCCTACCTGGAAGGGGTCCGTGCGCTGAACGGATGGCAACTCGACCTGGCCGACTCGCTACTCGGTGTGGCTGTAGCCACCGACAGCACCTTCGCCCTCGCGCACTACAAGCGTGCCCTGGCTCGCGGCTGGAGTCATCTGCCCGATTCCACCAATGTGGCGATGATAGAGGCGGCGGCACGGCACGCCGACCGTCTGCCCCAGCGCGAACGCGCGCTCATCGACAGCTACCTGGCGATGGCCCGTGGGCTCGCCGCGATCAATCGTGGCGAGCGGGACCTTGCCCCACCGTATCTGGATCAGGCGCGTCGTCGCTACGCCGACCTCGTGGCACTGGACTCCGCCGACGCTGAATCCTGGTACGGACTGGGTGACGCCCACTTCCACTCGGTCAGGGCATCCGACAATGAGAGTGCCGAGCTGGGCAGTCATTGGACGAGCGCGCTCAGGGCATTCAACCGTACGCTCGCCATCGACTCCACATTCCACCTCGCCTACTCGCACAAGCTGCTCATCTACCAGGCTGCCGGCACCGATGGCTCCCCGGTCATAGTCATTGGTGACTCGGTCATCGTCTTTGCCAACGATTCGGCAGCGCGCCGTTTCGGCCCGGCACGCATTGCCGAAGCTCGCATACGGGCCCGAGCCCTCGCGATCCAGCAGGCGCAGCTCTGGGTGAGCGGCGACCCTCTGGCCCCGGCCGCTCACAGCGCTCTGGCCGACGCCTATGCCAGCGCCGGTGACTTCGCGCAGGCGGCACTGGTTCTCCGCGACGCGCTCGCCCGCCGCGACGTCGGCACAGCCGACATGGCTTTCCGCATCGCCGCGCTGGACATGGCCAGCGGAGACCCGAACGCACTGGGAGCGGTGGAGGAAGCGCTCCGTACACAGGATCCGGCCGCGCTCGCCGCCGGCGATGACATCCGGCGTGCCTCCGCGATCACCGCCGCGGCTACCGTCGCCGCCTACGCCGGTGCCCGCGGGAGCATGGAACGGCTGCTCGAGTTGCGCACGCGCACCGACCCGCAGATCGCTGGCACCACGCTCTCCTCAGCCAGCATGCTCGCCGTCTGGCGCGCCACCCTGGCGCTGGGTATGGGCGCGGAAGATCGCGCCGTGAGGCGCGACATCGACCAGGCCATGACCACCCTCAACCGACTGCAGGGACCTGTAGGCACACGCCTCCGTGAACAGTCGGCATCGCTCCCCTTCGTCGCCTACCTGCAGCGGCGGGATTCCACATATCTGAGGGTGCTCCGCCGGTGGAGCGGGAAGGATGTCCCGCCGGAACTGACGATCCTGGCCGCGCTCCAGGCCGGCGACAGCGCGCGCGCCAGATCGCTCGTCGCCAGCCTTCCGACCACCGATGCCCTGCTGTCGCCGCTGGGTGGCGCGCCGCCCGCGTTACGCCGCTTCGCCCTTGCGGAGATCTACATCGCACTCGGCGAACCCCAGCGGGCGCTGGACGTCTACGAGTCGCTCGATCCGCGCCAGTTCGCCACCTCGCTCGGCTCGGCCGACGCGCGATGGCCGCTCTACGCACGAAGCTTCCTCGTGCGCGGCCAGTTGTACGAGCAGGTTGGCGAGCGTGCGAAAGCCGCGGCCGCGTACCAGCGTTTCCTCACGCTCTGGGCCAACGCCGACCAGACCTTTGCTGCCGGCGACCTGCGCATGGCCCGTGAGGGACTGGCCCGGGTACGCGGGGAGCGCGGCCCACGGCCGCGCGGCAGGTAGCTGGACAGAACGACGACGCCCGGTGAACGCTCTCACCCCGTCGCGGGGAGCGGTTCAACGCGCGCCGATCAGGGCGACTCGCGGACCGTTATGACGACGAAGTCGCCGCGTCCCGCGAGTTCCTCTGGCGAAAGGCCAGCGGCCAGTGGCGCTGGAACGAACGAGACGACGAGAACCCGGGCCGACGGCCGACGTCGGACTGCACGCGACACGGTGCCCAGTCGCTCGTCGCTGTGGAACGCGCCGTTCACGTGGACCACTATGCGACCCGGTGCGAAGGCCGCGGCAACTGCCTCGGCCATCGTCTCGTCCTTTACGCATTGGGCCTGATAGAATCGTTGCAGCATGGCGATCGCGGCCGCGGAGTCGGCACCGCCGTGACCGCCCATGCCAGCCATTGCGTCGAAGAACTTGCGTCGGTAGGCATCGTCCGGGCAGGAGAGATCGGCAGCCACCCAGCCGCGCTGCGCGGCGGAGAGTGTGTCGATCATGGAAAGCCCTTCCCGGCCGACGGCGGAGGCCAGCGGGCGAGGAACGTTGCTGGCCACGACCGGCCAGCCATGCTGGCGGGCGAACTCCATGAGCGGACGGTAGTCAGTCTGGTAATTGGGCCAGGGACGGGAGCCGGCTCGAAACTCCTCCTCGCTCACCTCTCCGGCCAGATACCGGTTCACCAGTGGCTGCACGTCCCGTTCGAACATCTCCAGCGCCAGCGTAACGTCACGGCCGCGAGCAGCGAGTCCTTCAAGGACTGCCAGTTCCAGGCGGTGAGTGGACGAATCGTCGTGCTGTTCGCCCAGGAACACGATATCGGCCCCGGCCAGACTGTCCACCAGGGCCGACCACTCGATCGGTCGCCCGGAGCGCGAATCCGTGGCGCTCTCCATGACGACGGAGGCCGCAACCGGCGACGGGGTCAAACTGGGCGCTGTCGGAGCGCAGGCAACGATGGCGAGCAGGGCCGTGAACGGCGCGACAAGACGTGGCGCGAGGTTGCGGCGCGAGCGGCTGGGCGGAAGGATGGAATTGTACACGAGGCGCATGAGTGGAAATTGAGGGCGACCGCGCTGGACGGTCCAACCGCCAATATACGCCCGGCCCTGCGGTCGCGCCCGAGGGACCACACCACAGCCGTCGCTGCTAACGGACGTAGCCAGTCAGTTGGAAACCCACCTCGGCGACATGCATCGGCATCTCGTCAGCGAGGAGCATGGCCGGCCAGACCGGTGCCCCGGCGAAGGCGGAAGCGACGATCGCCGGGCTGCTGAACGGGTCGGGCAACGGCGCTGGCTGGCTGGCGATGACGGGCGGCAGCATGACCGGCGCCCTCTCCACGGGCAGGAGCGAATATGCTCCGGCGGTCACGGCCAGGACCGCTGCGGCCACGGCAAGGAAGGAGAACATGCCCGGCGTCCGGGAGCCGCCAAGCACCGTGTGGACAGGCGCGCGATCGGGCGACAGGTCCTGCAGCCGGGCCAGCAACCGTTCGTTGAATCCCGCCGAGCAGTGCACTCGCGGCAGGTTGTGCAGCACCAGCAGGCCCCGTCGCATTCGCACATCGAACGCAGCGCACTCCGCGCATTCTGCCCGATGCCGCTCCATCGCCGCGTCATCGACCCCGGGAAGGGTGTCGTCCAGGAATGCGCCGTGGTGTTCACGAAAGGTGCGACAATCCATGCGTCAGCTCTGAGTCTGCGGGAAGATGTGGCGCCGACTGCGTTCCATCCTCATGCCATACCCTTCCCGAAGATGGCGGTTCCGACGCACGCCTGACTTCCAGCCAGGTGAGCGGCGCCATGAGCGGGAATCGAAGAAACGCCCTGGGGCCATCGGTGGCCACAGGGCGCTCGTGTCTATCTGCCTGATTGTTCCCGCAGCGTTCAGTCCAGCGCCGGCGCTATGATCTCGGCGAAGGAACTGCGGGCGCGATTGAGTCGCGATTTCACCGTGCCAAGGTTGGTATCGGTGATCTCGGCAATCTCCTCATAGGACTTTCCCTCTATCTCACGGAGGACGAAGACCTCGCGATGATGCTCGGGAAGCTGGGCGACCGACGACTCTACCAGTTCACGCAGATGGCGCTTCCGGAAGAGATCGTCCGGCCGCATGCTGGAGTCCTCGAACTGCAGCGGTCGATCGTCGTCTGCCCAGTTCTTGCGAATCGTCTGGAAGAGGACGAGCGGGTTCCGCGAACGGTTGCGGAGCTCGTTCTTGGCCAGATTCGAGGCGATCGTGTAGATCCATGTCGAGAACTTCTTGGATCGGTCGAAACGATGCAGGTGACGGTAGACGCGGATGAAGACCTCCTGAACGAGATCCTCGCCCTTCTCCCGATCGCCAATCGTGCGGTAGATGAAGTTGAGCAGGCGCGTCTGATAGCGATCCACGAGTTCCTGGAACGCACGCTCCTCTCCTTCCAGGAAGGCGGTAACCACCGCCGCATCGTCCAGTGCGCGGAGCTGCTCCCTGACCGGGCTGCCGGCAGGATTTGCCGATTTCTTGAGTGCGATGTCTGCCATGTGTGCCTCCCCCCTACGTGTACTGCCGGTGACCCCTCGTCCCCGATCTGACACCTGTCGCTTCAGATCGGTTGCCTGGCGTGGGTTCGACCCTTGTAAAAGCACGCTGCGTGCCGCTCACCCCATCCCACCCGAAACGGTCCTAAGCAGGTGTCTTGCAAGGGATTGCGTGTCGCGAGACACTCCTTGAATATACCGAAATTTTGCCGAATGTCCACCCGCGAGGACGTTCCATCCGCGCCCTGGGTGACGCTCTCCGGCAGGCTTTGTGACGACCGTCACACGCAAGGGCGGCGTCCGACCGGACGCCGCCCTTGCGTGCGTTCCATTCAACCGTCGTCAACGCTAGGAATTGGTCCGGAAACCTGCCGCGTAGAGCAACCCCAGCGCTGTCTTGGCGTCCTGTATCTCACCGCGCTCGAGCATGGCCAGCGCCGTCGACAGCGGCATCGGCACCAGTTCCACGAACTCATCGGACTCCCGCTCAGCGTCGCCACTGGTGAGCCCGGTGGCCATGAAGAGATGGATCTTCTCGTCGGTGAAACCAGGCGTGGTGTACATGGTGAAGAGGCGATCCATGCGGAGGGCGGTGCATCCGGTTTCCTCGCGTAGCTCGCGCGCCGCGCACACTTCCGGCTCCTCGCCCGGATCCAGCCGTCCGGCTGGTATCTCGTAGATGTAGCCGTCGGCGGCGTAGCGGTACTGCCGGATCATGAGGATCTGCGGGTCAACCCCTTCCGGATCGCTCAGGAAGGGGACGACCGCGCTGGCGCCGGGATGGCGCACCATCTCCAGCTCGCCCTCCGAGCCATCGGGAAAGCGCACCCGGTCGACGTCCAGGTTGATGACGCGACCGCTGTAGACACGCCTGGAGGAGATAGTGGCTGAGGACATCGCTCAGTGCCTGTCCTTGAACTTGTCGTAGAGCCGCGTGTGACGGTTCTCCAGACTCACTTCCTTGCCGTTGATGAAGACCCGCTCGACGGTCGTCACGATCTGCAACGGGTCGCCGCTGGTGACGATGATATCGGCGCGCTTGCCCGGCTCCAGGCTGCCCATGTTCGCTCCCTGGCCAATGAGTTCCGCCGCCGTCAGGGTGACCGCGCGCAGGGCGACGTCGGCGGGAAGGCCGTAAGCAACGGCTCGAGCAGCATGGTACGGCAGGTTGCGGACGTCTGTCGTGTTCTCACCGAACTGTGTGGTGAAGCTCACCTTCACGCCGGCGTTGTGGAGACGTGCGGCATTCTCCCAACCGGCGGTTATGGGATCGTTCACGTCCATCGTCGGCTCGATCTCCGAGCCTACGGCGACGGCAATGTTGCGCCGCGCCAGCTCGTCGGCCAGGCGATAGGCCTGGTCCCCGCCAACGATGACTGCCTTCATCTTCGGAAAGCTGTCCAGCACGAGCAGTACTGTCCTGATGTCACGCTCGGTACGGGCCCGGAAGAAGGCGGGCATCTCTCCCGTCACCACTGGCACCAGCGCCTCCAGGAGGACGCGCTCGGAGCCCTGGGCCTGCGGCTCGAAGGGAGCCGTGGGGTCGTCGCGGGTGATCCCGCCGGCGGCGTACAACTGCGCCCGCTCCAGCAGCCGTACTGTCTCCTGCAACTTGTCACCTTCCAGCTTGGGCGCTTCCCACGCATCGCCCCTGGCTGGCGGCAGCTCGAACACCATCACTGCACGGCTGGCGACGTCCATCCTGGCCTCGGTGTCGCCGTCCAGTTGCACCACGGAGCCAGCGCCATCGATGATCGAGCCCTGCGCCGATGCGAGGACGGCGGTGATGCCGTTGGCTCGCGCCACGGGGATCGCCTCGGAGTGCGGATGCACGCCGGTGAGGGCGCGGATATGCGGGTTGAAGTCTCCCACTTCCCGATCGTCGCGACTGGCCGGCACGGCGCCGATCTCGATCATGCCCAGTTGGGTCATGGGCTCGATCATGCCCGGATAGACGTGCTTCCCGGCTGCTTCCACGCGCGTCGCGCCGGCTGGCACCTGGACGGCGGCCGCCGTCCCGACAGCCATGATCCTGCCATCCTGGACGAGCACGACGCCGTTCTCGATCGGCGGGCCGCTAACGGGATGCACGGTGGCTCCGACGAACGCAGTCACGGCCACGTTGGGAAGGAGCGGCAGGCTCCGCGCGGCGGGCCTGGCCGACATGCCGTCGCCCTGCGGAGTTCCGGCTGCCGATGCCGATGCCCTGCCTGCCGCGTTCAGTTGCAGCGCCGCCAGCGTACGGATGGGTTCACCCCGGGTTGTGGACTCATTGGTCCGGTCGTAGTAGACGATGCCGTCCACTATCGTCTTCTCCACCCGGGAGTAGCTGTCGAACGGGTCGCCACTCAGTAGCACCATGTCGCCGTCCTTGCCCACTTCCAGCGTGCCGATCCGGTCCTCGAGATGGATCTGCTTCGCCGCGTAGGCGGTGACCATGCGCAGCGCATCCTCCTTCGAGACACCGCCGTACTTGACCGGCTTGTTCATCTCCAGCACCATCGTCGCCTGCAGCCACGGGCTGTCGGAGTTGAGGCTGGTGAGCACGCCATGGTCGTGCAGCACGGCGGCGTTGAAGGGGATGGCGTCGTAGGCTTCCAGCTTGTACTGCCACCAGTCGCTGAACGTGCTGGCGCCGGCGCCATGTGCCCTGATCTCGTCGGCGACCTTGTAGCCTTCCAGCACGTGGGTGAACAGGTCGATCTTGAAGCCGAAGCGATCGGCGATGCCCATGAGCATCTCGATCTCGTCACTGCGGTAGGAGTGGGCGATGACCTTGATCCGCCCCTCCATGATGTCCACCAGTGCTTCCAGGCGCAGGTCGCGGCGCGGCGGCACGCGGAAGGCACCGGGGTTCCTGCGATAGTCCTGCCACGCCTTCCGGTAGTCCTGGGCGGCGGTGAAGGTCTGCACATGCAGCGCTTCCACACCCTGGCGGGATCCGGGGTAGCGCTGCACCCCACCACCTGCGCCCCGGCTCTTCCGCGTGACGTTCTCACCGAGGGCGAACTTGACCGTGCGTGGCGCGCCTTCCACGAGCAGCTTGAGCGGGTCGTCCATCCCCCAACGCGTCTTGATCGTCGCGTTCTGGCCGCCGATGGTGTTGGCCGAACCATGGAGCACGACAGTCGTGGTGACACCGCCGGAAAGCGCCTGGTAGATCTCCAGGCTGCCCGGCATGAGCACGTCGGTCACGCGCACTTCCGGTACGATGGACGCCGAGCCCTCGTTCCAGGTGGCCATCGCGCTGTGCGAGTGCGTGTCGACTATGCCGGGGATGGCCGTCATTCCGGCACCATCGATCACGGTTGCACCGGCGGGCGTCTGGACATCGGCGCCGATGGCCCGGATGACGCCGTCCCGGATCATGACCGAGACGTGTTCCAGGATCTGGCCGTTGGCGGTCCACAGCCTGTCGATGTTACGGACGACCAGCGTTCCCTTTGGCACGTTCACCGTGCCCGGTGCGATCTGCTCGGTGAGGGTGGCTGGCCAGACCGGCTGGGTGATGGGCGCCTGGGCGTTGGCGGCGGAGAGCGGCGCGCCGATCACGGCTACCGTCAGCGCTCCCGCGAGATAGTTGGCGCGCTTGCGAGTGCGGCGGGCCGCACGGGATGTATGGATTGTCATCTCAGTTGTTCTCCGTGGCGCCAGGACCGCTACGCTTGCCAGAGACCTTCACCTCACCCATGGGCGTCGACGCGGTGGCTGACAGCACGCCGTTGGCCATCGTGCCGGTGAAGGGAATCTCGGCGTCCTGCATGAAGGGGAAGACGACCGTGAAGGCGACGTTCCCGCCTGTCACCTTGCCGCCCTTGATGGGCAGCACGCCCATCTCGGTGTCGATGCTCCCGGTGAAGCTCTCCGCCGTACCGGCGAGCGTCATGGAGCCGCCCAGCGAGCCCTGCGAGCTCTCCAGGTCCAGGCTCCACTTGCCGGCGACCGCGGAGGCAGCACCGGACGCGCCGGCCGCTGTCGTCGCCGTCCTCGCGGCGGCCGTGCCGGCGCGACCCGTCTCCAGTTCCCCGTCCACCAGGGTGTAGACGACCTTCGTGTCCTCGCCGAATAGCGCTCCATTGGCCACGACGAAGGTGGCCGGCGCACCCGGCGTCAGCGTCATCAGGCGGGACAGCCCGAGCAACTCGGCGGGCGTCGAGGTGACGGCGCGTAGCGCCTCCGCCTCGCTGAGCCCGTACTCGACAGCCTTCCGGGCGCCCTCGCGCAGGTCGGCCTTGCCGCCGCCCGACGTTAGTGCGACACGGATGCCCGCCTTCGCCAGCTTGCCGGCGTTGGCGTAGGCCTCCTCCGTCTCCTCCTTCTCACGACGCACCGCCGCTTCCATCGGCTCCGCGGCTGCGCCTTCTGACTTCGCATCCGGCTTCCACCGCTTGGGCTTCGGGAAGTCCACCGACGCCAGCACCGTCACCTTCTTCTCCTTCAGGAGGTCGGTGAGTTTCCACGCATCGCGGCCGCCGACGATCACCGGGGTGAACCCGTACTGGTCACCGAGTCGGACAGCGTAGCCGATCTCCTCGGGTGTGTTGGCGGCGAAGAAGACCCGCTCGTCGCCCGCAAGCACGCGCTGGAGGATGTCGTAGTCGGGGTCGTTGGGGGGACGTACCATTCCCTTCGCGTCGCGGGCGTAGGCGGCCTGCACCACCTTCGTATGCTTCGCGTCCTCGAACGCCTGGCGGATGAAGGTGGTGGTGGCGAACATCGTACCCGGGTAGACGCCGCGGGCGCCGCGCAGGGCGAAGAGGACGCCGGCGTCGGGATCCACCACGAGCTCGGCGGGCGTACTCGCCGACGGCCGGAGGATGAGTACGGTGGACTGGCCGGCCATCAGGGCAGCATCAGGATGGACAGCCACGGCCACCACGCCCCCCTTCCGCTGGTCGGCGACGTCCTTGCCGGTGGCCTGGAGCACATCGACGACCCGGCGATGGGGGGTGAACCCCTGGAGCGTGCGCGGAGCATCCCAGGACTTGACCGTCGCCCGATCCATCTCGACGGCCGGGAAGTTGAACTTCGCCGCGCCCTGGGCGTCCACCAGCCCCGGGTAGACGACCAGCGAATCGCCCTCCAGAAGCTGGGCGCCAGCGGGGATGGCAACCCCCGGGCCCATGCTCTCGATGAGTCCGCCGCGGACAACGATGGTGACGCCGGCCGAGCGCCCGCCGTCGGCTCCGACCACGGTGACGCCCTTGAGGGCATAAGCGGCAGGCGCCGGGGTGGTGGTGTACTGGGCGCCCACGTCGCGGGCGCCGAACGCCAGCACGGCGATCGCCGCCACGAGGCGCGGGAGCTTGGTTGGGGATCGGCTCATGCTGCCAGTTCCTGTCGGGAGGGGAGATTCGGGCGAGAACTACCAGGACACGGCGAACATCAGGGATGTCGCCGGACACGTCAATGGTAGTTACGGCGCTGGCCGGAGGTGCGTTGCCCCGGCTTTCGCCGGGGTGACGGGGCTTGGGACGGGGTGCCCCGGCTTTCGCCGGGGTGACGGGGCTTTCGCCGGGGTGACGGGGCT
>CALCHX010000046.1 GCA_937906875.1 uncultured Gemmatimonadota bacterium
CCCGCCACTTCGCTCGCGCTGACTATCTGCGACAGGTCGCTGGCGCCGTCGAAGAGCTGCATGCCGTCGACGAAGACCGTTGGCGTGCAGTTGCGCAGTTGGATGGCGCCGCCAAATCCGCCTGTCGGAATCACCTGGAGACCGGGGACCGTGCGTAGATAGTCGGTGACGTCGACGGCCGAACGCTGGGCAATCTGCTCAGGGGTTATGAAGTAACCGGAGCTCCCTCTCGCGCGCTTGAGAAAGCCCGTCATGTCGTTCTGGTCCCTCCTCTGGCCATAGATCGTCTGGCCCTCCAGGAGCGGTAGCCGTTCGGCAAGCCGGACCCGGGTCGTGTCCGTTCGTCCACTGGCCAGTTCGACCACCGCGTGGCCAGGGGAGTAGCCCAGTGCGCGCACCTCCACCGTCGACGTGCCGGCGGCCAGCGAATCGAGGCGGAACATGCCGCGCGCATTGGTCGTCGTCGACAGCCCGCTCCCGGGAACGAGCACCTGGGCGTCCGGCTGCGGCGTACCATCGCGACGCTGCACCTCGCCCACCAGTTGTGCGGTTCCGCGCCGGAAGCGCTTGATCCGCAGACCGGCAGCCGCCGCTGCCGCGCTGTCCGGGCCCGCGACGAGCTTCACCGCGTCGCCCCGGCCAATGCGCATGTCACGCCACTCGGCCACCCCAGGCTCCAGCGCCAGTTCCACCTCTCCGCTCTCGTCCGCGGCGCTGCTCGCGCCCGTCGCCGCCTGGACGGTTATCGGCTTGTCGGCGCTCAGCTTGCACATGAAATATCGCCCGGCCGAATCGCTGCGCACGTTGACGATGCGACGCTGGTTGCGGAGTCCACGCTGATCCAGCACCAACTCCGACCAGGTCGCCGTGACCGTACCGTCGGCCACCGGCTCGCCGCTGTCGGCGTCGCGGATGGTACCCAGCAACAGACCCTCCCCGACGGCCCCCCCGCACACCGCCGCGTAGACCGTGGCCGGCGACGGCAGGCCGAGGTCAGCGTGCGTCACCACGCTGTCGGCCACGTCCAGTGCCAGGATCTGCTCGCGCAACGACAGGGAATCGGTGCGTGGGTGAAAGAAGCCGATCGCGTAACGGCCCGGTGGAACGCTGTCTATGTGGTAGGCTCCCAGAGAATCGGTGCGCGCCGAGAAGCCAACCACCGGGTCGGCAATCAGCGATATCTGCACCAGCGCATCCACCAGCGGCCTGTCCACTGTGCTGTCGGTCACGACGCCGACGACAGTCCCGCTACCCGTGACACGCTGCGCGTTCACCGTGGTCGGCAGGGCGCAGAGCGTCGCGAACACGAGCAGCAGGGCAACATGAGCACTTGCGCGGCCCGACCGGCATGCCGCCGGGGCACGGTTGACGGAGATGATGGCAGAGGGCATGGCAGACGGCATCGGGATCGAAAGATGGGGACGGTGCGGGAGCCCCCTGGACAGTGGAGATACACACCCGGCCAGCGGGCTGACAAGAGCCGATCCGCCTTCCACCCTCTTCTGGACGAGGCCGGGAGGGCTCGGTGGAACGGTTGGCCGACTGTCGAGTAGACCAGCAAGACGGCCGCCTGTAGCGTATCGTATACACCAGAGACGTCCGTGTTCCATGACGTGGAACGACTGACGTCACGCCCGGCCGTGCCGTTCCGCCAGCACGAACATCCCGCGATTCCCAAACCAGTCACCGGAGCTCCTGCATGTTTCCACGTTTCTCCGTCGCCGTCGCCTGCCTCAGCCTGACGCTGGGTCCGGGCATCGCCACCCAGGCGGTCGCGCAGCCGGGCGCCCGCCCTGCCGGCGAGCGTCCGTCCTACGTACGCACCACTCCACCCGACGATCCGATAATCCAGAAGCTCTGGACCGAGGGGATGGAACGTTCCCAGGCAATGTCACTGGCCCAGACGCTCACCGACTCCATCGGTCCCCGGCTGAACGGATCCCCAGGTCACAAGGCGGGCAACGAGTGGCTGCTACAGCAGTACAAGGCGCTGGGAGTACCCGCTCGCAACGAGCAATACGGTACCTGGAACTCGTGGCGCCGCGGCGTCACCCATGTGGATCTGATCGCTCCCCGCGTCCGGTCGCTGGAGGGTATGATGCTGGCATGGAGCCCGGGCACCGGCGGTCAGCCGCTCGAGGGCGAGGTGGTGACGCTCCCCGCAGTTACTACCCGCGCCGAGTTCGACGCCTGGCTGCCCAGCGCGAAGGGAAAGTGGGTGCTCATCAGCGGACCACAGCTCTCCTGCCGGGCTCCGGCGCAGTGGGAAGAGTTCGGCACCGAGGCTTCGCGCGCGCGGCTGAAGACGAGCCAGGATTCGGTGAACGCCAGTTGGGCGGCCCGCCTGCGGGTCACCAGGGAAGAGGGAAGGAACGCGACGGCCACTCTCCACGCGGCGCTCAAGCAGGCCGGGGCGCATGGCGTGCTCAGCAGCAACTGGTCGCGCCTGCCGGGTATCGACAAGATTTTCGGTTCCTGGCACCAACAGCTCCCCACGATGGACATAGTCTGCGAGGACTACGGTCTGCTGGCCCGCCTGGCGGAAGAGGGTCAGCACCCGCGCGTCCGTATCAGCGCGGAATCGGAGATGCTCGGTGAACTGCCGACCTTCAACACGATCGCTGAGATCAAGGGATCCGAGAAGCCGGATGAGTACATAGTACTCTCGGCGCATTTCGACTCGTGGGACGGTTCCTCCGGCGCGACCGACAACGGCACCGGGACGGTGACGATGCTCGAGGCGATCAGGCTCCTCAAGCAGGCATACCCGAATCCCAGGCGGACGATCATCGTGGGCCACTGGGGAGGCGAGGAGCAGGGGCTGAATGGCTCGCGAGCGTTCACCGAGGACCATCCGGAGATCGTCAAGGGTACGCATGCCCTGTTCAACCAGGACAATGGCACCGGCCGGGTGGTCGGGATGAGCCCGGGCGGACTCGTGAAGGCGGGCCCGGTGCTGCGTGGCTACCTGTCAAGGATCCCGTCGCAGATAACCGAACACATCAACTTCCAGGAGCCCGGCTTCCCGGCTGGTGGCGGTAGCGACAATGCGTCGTTCGCCTGTTACGGCGCGCCGGCGTTCGGCCTCAACGCGCTCAGTTGGGACTATGGCAATACCACCTGGCACACGAACCGCGACACGTACGACAAGATCGTGGAGGAGGACCTGAAGAACAACGCGACCCTGACGGCGATGCTCGTCTATCTGGCCGATCAGGACCCGCAGTTCATGCCGCGCGACCGGATCTCACCGCTGCCCACCAATCCGCGCACCGGCGAGACGATGCAGTGGCCGGCGTGCACGCCGGCGGCCCGGAGCACGGCGGAACGCGGTCGCTGACGCCAGCGGGTCGAGGTGATGGTCGCCGGCCCGGAAGTCAGAAACAGCGGTAGCACGGGAAGTTCCGCACGACAGACGCCCGGCACATGACGCTCGCCAGAGCGATGTGTGCCGGGCGTCGCTACATCCGGACAGCCCTCCCGGGCGAGCGGCCGCTAATCGTCCCTCACGAAGCACGCCTCGGCACCGGCGAAGTCCAGCACCAGCACCTCGCCCATGCCTATCCGCCACTGCACGACAGTCTCGTGCGAGGTCGACGGGTTGTCGGTGTGCAGCATCTTGCCGTCAATCCGGTAGACGAGGTCGATCGTCTGGCGACAGTCGCCTACGGCAAAGGAGTAGTGCAACCGGCCACCTTCCTCGAACTCCATGCCGACCTCGGGGGCGAAATCCAGGGAGTGGTGCGCCCGTAAGAGGCGCCATCGGCCGAGTAGTGAAGGAGTTTGCATGGCTCTGAAGCTAGTCCCGGGCACGCCGGGCGCCGAGTGCCCGAACGTGCGTTCCGAGGGAGTCCGTAGTGCCCTTGATGCCGCTGCCGACCGGGGTTGATGGCACCACCCTGCAAGCGTTCGACCCGGCCGCATCGCGCAGTCAGTCCGCCCGCGGCCCGGCCGATGGAGCGAGGTCCCGCTCGCGACGCCTGTCCAGGCCACGCACGATCACGTAGGCGATCAGGGCGACAAGGAAGAAGAGGAGGAGCATCCAGGCCACGCCCTGGAGCGTCTCGATGATCGTCCGGTAGACCTCCAGTGTCCATCGCTCCGGCGTCAGGACAGGGATCACCTCGTCCTTCATGCGCGGCAAGACGTACCTCTCCAGGTCGTAGAGCCTCACGCCCTTGGAGATACCCACGACGTAGATGGCGAAGACCACGTATCGATGCCAGGCACTGCTCAACTCATCGGCCACCAATCGATCGAGTATGCTGCCGATGGACTTCGTGAACAGCCGGGCCACCACCCAGCAGACAGCCAGGGCCACGAGAAAGGTCACGAGCAGGAGGGCGAAGAACATGGACTGGGGGGTGGTGGTGGCTGGTTGACGTCCTCGCGGCATCAGCATTGCGGAGATTGTGCCAGTGGCCCCGCGCACCAGCGCCCGGTCTCACACAGGCCAGGGAGGAAGCATGTTGTTTCAACGCTTTGGTCTACCCGGAATCCTCGGCATTCTCCTGCTGGCGATCTGGGCGATCGGCTTCTTTGTTCTCGGCATGCACGACGGATACTTCCACGTGCTCTTTCCCGTTGGCGTCCTCCTGCTCATCGCCCAGGGCGTGAGACGGATCGCCGCCTGACGGGGCGGAAAGCAACCGTTGCGCCGGCCTGAGGGGCGGCGACGGCGGTTCCAGCAACCTGCCCAGGGCACGGAAGAAGGTACCACCGACGGCCTCGGCCGTCGTCAACGCCGCGTCGATGCCGGACGATACCGTCGCCGTCACCCGTGTCGGCCCGGCGGCGGGCGGATTTTCACGCCCATTGCCCAACGGCGACCGGGCAACGAGTAGCGCGAGGTTGCCGCCAACCACGGTCGCCAGCTCCCGACCTGCATTGCGGATGATCCGTATCGCGTCGCCCGCCATCGTGCCCAGCGCTTCGGGCCAGTCCACGGGCGGACCACCGTCCATCTGCAGCGTCGCGAAGATGTGGTGGCGCATCCTCACCACTATCGGCGACGCGAAGGCGATGGGATTGAAGTTGGCGACGTAGCGCGCCCCCAGTCCCTCGATCAATGCTGCGGCACGGGCAAAGTAGACCATCTCGCCGGTGAGCACGATCGGCCAGTCGTAGAGTTCGCGCATCACTTCCTCGGCCAGCACTCGTGCCGACTCCTGTGGCCCCTTGCCGGAGTAGGCAAGATCCAGCAGTACCTGGACCAGCCTTCGGATCTCCGCCGGGTCGGAGCCCGGCGCGACGATGCCCAACGCCTCGAAGCCGTCGGCGACGGCCGCGGCATCCTTGCGCACGGCGGCCATGACGGCCCGCACCAACGTCGCCCGCTGCTCGGTCGGGACTCTCACACACATCCCGAAATCCAGCAATACGATGCGACCGTCGGGCGAGACGAGCAGGTTGCCGGGATGCGGGTCGGCATGGAAGAGGCCATCCATGAGCATCATCCTCACGTAGATCTCCATCACCCCGCGTACCAGGTTCGCCGGATCCACGCGCCCGCTCTCGATCAGGTGGCCAATGCGGTCCACGCGCTCGCCCTCCACGTACTCCATCACCATCACCCTGTGTCGCGCCATCTCGGCGTGGACGTACGGCACGATCACCCTCGGGTCGTTGGCGAAGCTGGCGCCGATCTCGATCGCATGCTCCGACTCCAGGCGAAAATTCATCTCGTCGTCTATGCGACGGCCGAACTCCTCCACGGTGATGCGGAAACCGCGCACGTGAGGATTGGGCCACCAGCGCTCGACCGTGGCCGCGATCTGTCGTGCCGAGGCGAGGTCGCGGGCGATCACGCGCTCGATGCCGGGGCGGAGCACCTTCACAACCACGTCGTGCCCCTGCCAGCGGGCGCGGTAGACGAGGCCCAGTGAGCCGGCAGCCAGCGGGGTCTCGTCGAACTCCTCGAAGATCTCGGTGTGCGGCTGCCCATAGGCAGCCTCGATTTCCGCGGCGACGGCGGGGAACGGGGACGCCGGCACACTGTCCAGGAGTGCGCCGAGGGCGCTCACATAGGGCTCGGGCACCAGGTCGGCGCGGGCGGCAAACACCTGCGCCAGCTTCACGAACGTCGGTCCGAGGGCAATTATCGTGTCCACCATGCGCTGGGCACGGACACGATGGAAGGCCGGCGTACGGGCCTTGGGCCGCCCCCAGAATATCCAGCGCCGGAAATCGCGTCGGAAGGAACCTGCCAGCGGCAGGAAGCGGAAGACTATGTAGAGAGTATGCATCAGCGGCGCATCATTGCACTTGTACGGCCAACCGCAAAGAGCAACGGCGCGGCCACTCTCTACTGCGGTGTCTCAGCAGGACCAACCACGACCAGCACGGAATCCCGCACCGTGCCGAGCGTCGTGTCCAACTCGGCTACAATGTAGCCCTGTCCTGGCGCAGTTCCGCGTACCACGCCGCCGGTAGTCACGCTGGCCACGGAGGAACTGCGGCCCAGCCAACGCACCACGGCCAGACCCGTCGGCGGCGATCCGTCCGACATGGTGATCCTGGTGGAGAGCAACACCGTCTCACGGACATGCAGGGCGATCGGCACGGCCACCGGTGCGACGATGGTCAACTGCATGGTGACAGCCGCGACAGGCTCGGTGCTCGAGCTACCGCCACAGCCGACGACAGCCGCCAGGGAGAGTAGTGCCCCGGTGCCCAACAGGAGGGCGCTCGTGGATCGTGGACTGAAGAACATGGAAGGTCAGCATCGGAGAGGATCGCCAGCGGTACGCGGCACGTCCCCGCGCACTGCGCCGTAGTCTCAATCATGCGCTCGTCGCGGGCCCGCGCAACCGCGATCGCTCCGGCGTGGAATGGCCAGACGGCGCGCGGTGTGACGCCGGGGGACGGTCAGCCTGCCGGCGGACCGTGGAACGCCACGTAGCCGAGGCAGGTGAGGAGGATCGAGCCGGCGGCGAACGATGCGATCAGCACCAGCCTTGTGGCAAGGTTCACCGCCGGCTCCCGCAGGGCAGCTTCGCGCCACCCTCGGAGACCGCCGAGCAGGCCCATCAGGGCCAGGAATGGTACTGCCCGAGACCAGAGCACCACACCCATCACAGGCTGCATCCAGTGACCCACAGCCAGGCCTGCGCCAACGACGATGACGCCCGTATTGAAGCGGGAGAGGGCGAGTACTGTCATGATCGCCGGTAGCGGGATGCCGTCATGAAGCTGCAACCTACGCCACGAACGCCGGCCATGACAGCCCGCCAGTTGCCAGTCAGGGATTGATCCAGTACGACAGCTTGAGCAGCAACGTGTTGTCCGGATGCAACCCGAAGAGGGCGTCACGATCACGACCGAAGTCGAACTCGTACGCGTTCGCGTCGTGATCCTGGCGGCCCTGTGACCAGACGAGGAAGAGCGCCGAGCCCGGACGGTACTCCCACCGCAACACAGTGTTGGAGCGGAACTGCATGAAGCGGAAGCCGCCCGGATCGCCCCGGCCGGTGAAGGGCCTGTATCGCCCGGCGTACTCCGGCGCGCGAGGGTCGTCCAGTTCGCGCCAATTGCTGTACCTGCCAGTCGAAACGTATGGCTGGGCATACACCTGAAGCGAGAGCGAGGGCGTGAAGGTGTAATCCAGGCGCGAGGTGAGGCTCACTGTCGTCTGTGACAGACGGGCGAAGGTGTAGTGCGTCGTGTCAGCACCGACATCGCCGAAGTTGGCGAGCCACTGGCTGTCGTTCAGGTCGCGCGAGTAGTTGAGGCCCAGCGATCCGGAGAGCCGACTGGCGAACCGGAAATTCAGCGACGGGTTCACGTACCAGTTGCTGCTGCGACCCGCATCCTCACGACCGAGGCCTGCGAACAGTGCCGCGCTCAGCGGGCGTCGATTCTCGCTCTCCACGCCTGCCCAGCTGCTGTATCCGAAGCTCCTGCGCAGGGCCGGCCCACCTCGCGCGGCGCGATCCGAATAGACCTCTCCGAGCCCGGAGACATTGCCTCCCGCGTGCACCCACCACATCGTGGGAAGCTGGACATGCCAGTTGACGTTCCCGACACGCTGCGTGGGCAGGCCATCGGCGGTCCAGTTGGCCCAGTAGTTGAAATTGTAGAAGGCCATACGCGAGAAGCGCGTCGGTTCGGTCACCTGATACTGCAGCCAGTTGCGCAGCAACTGATCGTCGGCGCGGGTGAGGAAGCCCAGGTCGTTTATCTCGAAGCCCGGCGAGTAGCGCTGATACACGGACTGGAAGCGGATCCGGCCACCACCGAACTTGCTGAACGAGACGCGCTGGGCGTCGCCCATGAGCGAGGTGCGCGTGGAATCCACTCCGATGCCGCCAGGACGCTGATAGTTGTGAACGCCGTCCCGCTGTAGCGCGGTTATGGCCTTCGCCGATCCGCGTACGACGCTCCCCGTCAACGTCGCGCTCAGTTCATAGTTGTTCGACCAGAGACGGTGGCGCATGTCCACTCCGCCGGAATATGCCTCGGCACGCAGGTACGGCACCGCAGTGGGATCCAGTGCGCGGTTGACGGCGGTGAACATGGCCCCGATGTCCGAGCGGCCAGAGCGGAGATCCTGCCGCGCACGCGCCACCAGGTAGTTGGTGCGCGGCTCGATGGCCCGCCCCAGCGTCCCCTGCTCCTCCGCCGTCACCGCGTCCAGCAGTCCCACGGAAAGCCCGTTGCCCAGGCGACCGGTCATCTTGCCGGCGCCGAGTATGGTGGAGGCAGTAGGGCTCAGTTCGTCGCCGTAACGGCCGGCCAGTTGCGGTGCGCGGCCTATCCGCCGCGAGTAGAAGAGCCCGGTGCAACCGGTGTCGATATCGTCGCACTGCACGCGGTAGCTGAATATCCCGGTCCCCTCCAGGAAGAAGGGCCGCCGCTCGTCATAGAACTGCTCGAAGGTGCCCAGGTTGAGGCGCGCCGGATCGGCCTCCACCTGTCCAAAGTCGGGATTGATCGTGGCGTCCAGCGTCAGGTTGGACGACAGTCCGTACTTCAGGTCAGCTCCGGCAGTGAACCGTTGCCGATGGCCGAAGCCATCTCCGGCCGGACGGGTGACATTCTGCGTGACCACGTACGGTAGCAGTTCCAGCCTGCGTGGCGCGGGTATTCCGGTTATGCCACCGATCTCCCCAGCCTGCGATACGTAACCCTGCTGGTTGCGGCGGAAGAGCGGCCAGCTTATGCGCGCTCCCGTGCGAGCGACGTCGCGCACGATCATCAGTCCGAAGATGTGGCTCTCGCGATCGGCATAGCGCAACTGGCTGAACGGGATCCGGAACTCGGCCGTCCAGCCGGTGGAGTCGATCGTCGTGGCGACATCCCACACGGCGTCCCACGACGGGTCCTCGACATTGTCGTTATACACGTAGAAGTCCCGCTTCACACCGGCCGGATTGACGGCGAACTGGTAGGCCGTGCGCCGGTCGTGATAGGAGTCTATCACGAGCTTGAGTTGTTCCGACGGCACTCGCTGGTCGCGGCGGGCGAGCAGCGACACGATGCTGTCCGGCGCCGGGTCGTACATGCGCACGAAGACGTAGAGATTCCGGTTGTCATAGGTCACGCGCGCCTCCGTCCGGAAGCGAGTCTCGGCGCCCTCATTGGGTTCGTACTCGAGAAATCGATCTATCACCGGGGCATCCCGCCAGTAGGGCTCGTCATCGCGGCCGTCCAGCGCCGGGGCCTGCGGTGCGCGCACGGCAATCGCCGTCGTCGCGGGAGAACGGACGACGACGTCCGGCGCGGTGGTCGCACCGTTGGTTCTCTGCTGTGCATACGCGGGTATCGCGGCCGCGGAAGCCAGTAGATTTGCCATCAGGAGCAACAGGCGTGAGCGTGGCTGATGCAGGTGATGCGGCACGGGAGTCGGGGTGCAGGATGTGTGGCGCCGGCGCGCGTGTGGTTCTGCACGCTGAGACAGCACGAGAGCGAGAAGCGTTTATCGGGCGCCCAACATCAGCGGCAGGACGTGCCGGATCACTGCACTTCCGGATGGCGTTGCACCGCCCACGTCACTAGCGTATGAGACCGCCTTCCTTCTACCGCGAATGCACTGGACATCTCGCAGCCGCCCCTTTCACATCGCGCTCCTGCTCGGCGCGCTGAGCCTGCTCATCATGCTCGGCGAGCTCGGGCCGCATGCATTCATGGCAGGGCTCGCGCTGGCGGTCGTGCCGGTGCCCGCGTATGTCATCCTCGCGCTCTGGCTGGACCGATTCGAGCCGGAGCCCGTGCGAATGCTCGCCACCACCTTTCTCTGGGGTGCCTCGGTCGCCGTCTTCCTGTCACTCGTCATCAACAGCCTGGTCGCCGGGCTGGCCGATGCGATGTTGGGGGGAATGGGCGATCAGTTGGCGGCACTGCTCGCCGCGCCGCTTGTGGAGGAGGCAGCCAAGGGGCTGGCGCTGCTGCTCGTCTTTCTCCAGGCGCGTGACGAGTTCGACAACGTGACCGATGGAGTGATCTACGCAGCGATGGTAGGACTCGGCTTCGCGATGACGGAGAACGTACTGTACTACGGCCGGGCGATTGCCGAGCTCCCGGGAGATCCGTGGCCCGTCTTCCTCCGTCGCGGCCTCGCCTCACCGTTCGCGCATCCCCTGTTCACGGCCATGACGGGAATCGGGTTGGGAATGGCTCGCGAACGAAGCCGCGGCGGGCGCGAATTGCTGTTCCTGCCGCTCGTCGGTTTCCTGGTGGCAGTCATGCTTCACGCGGCCTGGAACCTGTCGGCTCTCCTGGACAGGTTCGCCCCGACATACCTTCTGGTGATGGTACCCATCTTCGCCGGCACGCTGCTCGTCGTGCGCGACTCGCTGCGTCGCGAATCGCAGGTGATCCGCGACCAGCTCGCGCACCTCTGCGGCAGCGGGGCGCTCACCACCGACGAACTGGCCGCGCTCTGCTCGGTTCGCGGCCGGCTGGAGGCTACTCTACGCGCCGCTCGCCATGAAGGGCTCTCCGGCTGGCGTCGGCGGTCGCGCTTCCAGCGTGCCGCAACCGAGATTGCCTTTCACCGTTGGCGTACAGCCCGCGACGGTACCGAGCAACGACCGGCGGCGGACGAGGAGCAGGAGTTGCGAGCCGCGAGACGCTGAGGCGTGAACCCGGTGTCAGCTACCGCCGCCGAGGGCAGTCTCGAGAGCCTGGACGAGCGCCGGATCGCTCGCTGTCACCGGCCCCAGGTGAGACCAGCGAAGGACGCCGTCCCGGTCGATCAGGTAGGTGGCCGGCACACCCACGGCGGCGAAGGTGGTACTCACCCGTCCGTCGCCGTCGCGCCAGATCGGATAGGTGACACCGTACTCCCGAGCAAAGTCGGCGACGGCTGCATCCTCCCCGCCCGCGTCGATGCTCACGCCGATAACCTCGAGGCCGCGCTCACGCTCCTTCTCGTAGAGCGCCTGCAGTTCAGGGATCTCGGTACGGCACGGGTGACACCAGGTGGCCCAGATGTTGAGCAGCACCACCCGGCCCCGATGGTCGGCGAGGGAGACGGAATCTCCGGCGATGGTTCGCGCCGCGTAGGCAGGCGCAGGGTTGCCTATCCGTGCCCTGGTCGGCGACGATCTGGTCCGCGACGCGGCGTTGGCAGCGCCATCCGAGTCAGCGGCCGTACCGCCCGTACAGGCGGCGAGGAAGATGGCGACGCCGACGAGGATTCCGGTCACCGACATCCGTCGTGCATCATGCGCGATTCGACCCACGCCACCGGACGTTGTCGACCGCCACTGAACGGCCTTCATCGCCCGGCACCGAGGGCCATCCGGGCGACGCTGACCCCCGACGGGGTGCCCGGCTCGGTCCATGTCAGGTAGAGCCAACGGCCATCGGTGGCCATGCGCGGAAAGCCGCTGGAGCGCGCGGCGCCGCTGCGCGCCACGGTGACCGGAGCGTCGGCAACGCCGGCCGCGCTCACGCGGCGCAACTGGAGCGCCGCCTCCTCGCCACCCATGCGCTCCAGCCAGCTCGCCAGCGCCGAGCCGTCGGCGAGGAGAAGCACGTCCACCCGGCCCACCGGAGAGCCACCATCCAGCCGGAGCGGCTCGCTCCACGTCGCGCCCGCGTCCGTGGAGCGAGCCAGCAGGACGCGGGAAGTGTCCTGCGCACCCGTGAACCAGACCACCACAGCACTGTCGCCGCCCGCCGCCACCGCCGGACCATTCACCGGGCAGGCGGCAATCTCCCACCCATCGTCGGCTACCGTGGATGGAGCAGTCCAGGCACCGTCGGCGAAACGCACGGCGGCGATGTCGCGTATCTCGTCCGCCGTACGGTCCCGGTAGACGACCAGCGGTCCGCGCCCGGTCATGGCGACATCGGTCTGGCAGCAGTCGCAGGTGCGAACATCCAACGTATGTTCCACGCCCAGTCCGCCATCGGGAGCGATGGTGGTGGTGACGAGGGTCATCTCATTCGCCAGCCCATGCTCGCCGCCGCTTCCCGGGGCGTACTTGCGCCCGTCCAGCCAGACCGCGGCCACGGAGTCACCGACCGGCCAGAGCGAGACGAATCCGTGCTCGGACGCAGTGCCGTCCCGATGGGGTGTGACCGCCTCGCTCCAGGTGGCGCCGCCGTCGGCGGATTGAGTCAACCTGATGTCATAAATAGCGCCGCGGCTGGCGCCACGCTGGAGCCAGAAAGCTGCCAGTCTGCCGCCACCGAGCGGCAACATCGAGGGGAAGTCTGCCCAGTTGACGAACTGGTCTTCGCGTTCGACGATGGTGCGCGGCGCCGACCAGTCAGCCTGGTCGAGCACGGCGAAACGGAGGGCATGTCGTCCCTCGGTCGTCGGCTCGAGCCAGCTCAGGTAGACGGTACCGTCCGGATCGACCGCCAGGTTGGACTCGGCGCTTCCCGGGCCGGCCGGTGAGCGCATGGGGTCGACGGCGCCGAGCGATACCGTCGTCGAAGGTGCACCATCGGGTGCCCTGCCCCCTTCACTCCCGCCGCAGGAGACCGTGGCAATCAGGAGCAATGAGATGAGTGAGGCTCGAACGATCGGGATCAACCTTGTCATGGGGCGGGATTTGAGAAATTACAGGAGCGAAGCCGCGTCCACTCCGACATGAGGAACTCCGGCTGTGCACATCGGACAGTACAAGGACGAGTTCCCGTACACCATTCCATGACAGGAGCGTGCCAGGTCTGTCGTGACTCTCGCGATTGTGGCGCTGCCTCTGACCCCCTTCCCCGCTCAGCCACTGCGCAGCAACACGATCGAACCATCATGCTGAAGCGCACGGTAGACCAGTTGGTTGCCGCCGCGCTTGTCGACGGCCCGGTGGCAGGTATCTCCATCGCCGTCGTGCCGGGCGTGCGATCGTCATGCCCCACTATCACCGGGCGATTCGTTGCCCGTCGTGGTACCCGGCAACACAAACGGACTCTCCGTGAACAGGGTCGCCGACAACATTGCTCTCGCGGCGCTGCCGGCGCCAGTACCATTTGTCGTTGGTCCGTCCCTGACCTGCAGAGCCGGCCGGCGGCAACCGGAAGCCCTGGGTGCACCGTGGGCCGTCGCCCGCCAGCCGGGTGTCAGCCGGCGTTTCCCCATCCGCCACGGATGCGCGGAATCACTCGGCGAGATGCGGCTGACGCTCAGGGCGTGATTGCCAAACCATGTAGGCCGGCACGCCAGCGAGCACTACCGCCAGTCCCACGGCGGCACGCGCCGGCTGTGTGATCATCGCGTTCAGCACGATCGCGGCGGCCGCGGCCACGAACAGCGCCGGTGTGAGGGGATAAGCCGGAACCCTGAATGGACGTACTGCACCCGGGTCGCGACGGCGGAAAACGAAGATGCTGAGCGCACCCAGACCGTAGAAGATCCAGCCGGAAAAGACGACATAGGTGAGCAGTTGCTCGAAAGTCCCGCTGGCGGCGAGCACCGCCGACCATACGGAGCCCGCCCCTATCGCGAAGGCAGGCGTCCGGAATCGCGGATGCACTTCAGCCAACCGGCGGAAGAAGACGCCGTCGCGAGCCATCGAGAAGTAGAGCCGGGGCGATGTCAACGTCAGGCCGTTGGCGGCGCTGAAAATAGACAGCAGGATCACCACCGCAACCACCTGGCCTGCCACGGGTCCGAAGAGCACGGCTACGGCATCGGATGCAATGCGCTCGGAGTCCATGGCGGCACCACCGAGCGCGGCCACGTAGCCGATGTTCGCCGCCAGGTAGAGCAGAATGAGAAGCGCAGTCCCGGCCACGATGGCCCGAGGAAAGGTCCGCTGCGGGTCGCGCGCCTCCCCGGCTGAGAAGGTGACGTACTGCCAGCCTTCGTACGCCCACAGCACACCTATCATCGCCAGCCCCAGGCTCGAGAACAAGCCTGGCGCGACAACTTCAGGCCACAACTTCGCCTCGCCGCCAAGCCCGCCACCGAAGCTGACGAGCAGGATGCTCATGACGATGATTGCAAACACCTTTATGGCCGTGCTCCAGTTCTGCACGTTGGAGCCCTGTCGGGTTCCCCGGATGTTCACCGTAGCTATCACGACGATCATTGTCACCGCCACCGCCTTGGCAGCCAGCGGACTGAGGGGAATGAGCTGCCCCAGATATGCGGAGAAGGCAACCGACAGAGCGGCCACCGAGCCAGTGCTGATGACGAAGAAGGTGGTCCATCCGTACAGGAATGCAGGTAGCGGACCGAAAGCGTCGCGGATGTACGCGTACAGTCCGCCAGCCTCTGGCTTCGCTGCTCCCATTTCGCCATAGGTGAGCGCGCCCAGAAGCGATAGCAGGCCGGCTACCAACCAGATCATCAGGGCCGGACCCAGGGCACCGCCGACCTGCCGGAGAACGACTGCCGGCACGATGAAGATGCCGGAGCCGATCACCGTGCCCACGACGATCAGCGCCAGATCCTTGAAGCCGAGTGTACGGTCGAGTGTGCGAGCCATGCTTTGACTGGAGTAGGTTGGGTCCGGCAGTTCTGGAGAGGTCACTGATTGCTAACGTCGCCGGCCGTCCTGGCGAGGGTTCTCCCGCAGCACTTCGCGCCGCACCGTCAATTCCTCCACGTATACCTCGTCAACGTTTACGCCAATCCCAGGGCGTGAGCGCGGTACGGTTACGAAACCATCCTTATCCATCGTCCACTCCGGCGTCACGATGTCCCGCGCCCAGTAGCGATTGCTGGGAGAGATGTCGCCGGGAAGGGTGAAGTTGGAGAGCGACGCCAGTGCCACGTTGTAAGCGCGCCCGATGCCGCTCTCCAGCATGCCGCCGCACCACACCGGAACGCCAGCGGCCTCGCAGACGTCGTGGATCCGCCTTGATTCACGCAGCCCACCCACTCGCCCTGGCTTGATGTTGACAACGCGGCCGCTCTCCATGCTCAGCATGTCCTCGCATCGCTCCACGCTGGTGATCGATTCGTCCAGACAGAGCGGAGTCTTCATCCGGCGCTGAAGCTGGCTGTGACGCAGAAGGTCATCCTGGCCCAGCGGCTGCTCCAGATATTCCAGGTCGACTTCGTCGATCCGGGCCAGGTGGTCGGCGTCGTCCAGGGTATAGGCTGAGTTGGCGTCGGCGGTAAGGTCGCCCCCAGGCCCGAGAGCGGCACGGGCAGCGCGAAGGAACTCCAGATCGGCACCGGGCGCGATCTTCACCTTCACCCGCCGGTAGCCCTCCGTACGTGCTCTCTCCACCCGCTCGGCAAGTACTTCAGGCGACTTCTGGATACCGAGCGACACGCCCGTTCCCACGCGCTCACGTTGGCCTCCGAGCAGAGTCGCCAGCGACACGCCATCAATCTCCGCCGCTAACGCCCACGAGCCCATCTCCAGAGCCGCCTTGGCCATCGCATGTCCTACCACGCCCGTGCTGAGCAATGCGGCCACCAGGTCCGGCCGCGCGACGTCCACTGCAAGCAACCGCGGACCGAGCCACGCTGTAATCGCCAACCATGCCGTGTCTACCGTCTCCGGACTGTAGATGGGCTGATCGAAGGCCACACACTCCGACCATGCCTGCGCTCCGCTCTCGTCGGTCAGTCGGAGAAGCAGAATCCGCCTGTCGATTACGGTTCCGGAGGAAATCCGGAACGGCTCCACCAGCGGAAGGCGAATCTCGCGCAATTCGATCTCGGTCAGTCGCATGATCGGGAGTGCGTGGTGTGGGAAAGCTTCATGGAACTATCGGAAGGCCCGGTGGAAGCCAACCGAACTCGCACCGACGAAATTCCGCCCTGCGACTTCAGGAATCGTGATGAGAACGACACCGGCGGCAGAGCGCCGTGTGCAGTTGATGGCACGACGCTCAATCTCCGGATCGCATGTCGGTCTCCGGTCCAGCTCAGTCCAGGTTGCGCAGATCCGCGCTGGTACCCGATACGCTACCCGATCACGTAGCGGTGAGGACACACGGTGAAGGAGGTCATGAAATATTCGGGTTGTTGTTCCGCTCTATGTTCGGCAACGGGAAGCCGAACGGATAGCCCTGAGCGTCGGCGCCAGGACAGGCCTGACTGCCGTACGTGCCGCCGGACCGGAAGGGAGTGCCATCGGCGGGTAGACGAGGGAGCCTGTAGCGATTCATGTCCCCCAGACGTTGCCCTTCCATGAACAGCTCGCGGCGACGCTCCTCAACAATCTGCGCCTTCACGTCTGTAGCAGACTGTCCGGTCGCGTCGTACGTTGCCAGATTGTTGGCGTCACGCAATCCGTTGATGATGGCAACGGCGCCTGGCAGGTTGTTCTCAGCTACCCTTGCCTCGGCCAGGATGAGCTGCGCCTCGGCGTAGCGGGCCATCGGTATCGGTGCTCCGCGACTGCTGTACTTCGAGACCTGCCTTATGATCGTGCTGCCGTCGGTCCCCTTGGTCGTCGTAACCTTGACGGCGACACGAGTATCTGGCTCACCTCCGACAGTGAGACCCACATAGGACGGATCCACCGAGGAAAAATTGCTCACCTGGGTGTGGACGAAGACCTGGTTCTGCTGGCGAACGCTCCCGGCATCGTTGGCCACGGCGTTCACCACGAAGCCCGTTGGTACCAGGGCAGCATCGGCCCCAGCCGCCGCGACCTGTCCCAGGTTGAGAAGTGTGCGGGCACGGCCAAGGCGGGCCAGGTTGAGCGTCGTGGCGTCGTTGGCGCCTGTCGCGGCGGCGATGGCGATATCGAAGCGCTGCTTTGCTTCGTTCCAGAGGTCCGTCTTGGAGAGCTCCGGCCCGAGGTTAATGGCAGCCGAGCACATCGATTCGCCGAGGAGCACGAGGCTGTAGCCACCGTAAGCGGCGGCCTGAGCGATGAGAGACTCCCTGTTGACGCCCTTCGGCATCTCCGCATCGGTCCACCCCTCCAGGCGGACCCGGACGGTGTCGGCCGTGGTACGAGCCACGGAGAGCGGGGTGTACAAGCCTACGATCTGCGATGTGCCACAGCCTCCCGAGCCGACCGCATGGTCCGCGGAAATCGTCCGTCGTTCGTAGTCGAAGTTCTGCTGGTTCGCAAAGGCATCGACAAGTTCGTCTCCGAGTAGTCCCTGGGCAACGACATAGCGGTGAAGCGCACACTCAAAGTCACCGATGGCGCCGTTGACGAGGAGGTTCGCGTTGTCCGGCTTGTAGACGTCGCTGGCCAGGATGGAGCCTGGGTTCTTCTGTTCCAGGCTCGTGATGTCACTGCAGGCGACGCCGAGAGCGACGGCAGCCACCGGTAGCGCGAGCAATGCCGTGCGCGGCCAGAGAGAAGATCTGGCCGGGCTCTTCGAAACACCTCTCCCTCGATGATCGATGCGCATGATTAGAAGGTCAGGTTGAGGGTCGCGACGAACCGCTGAAGCGGCGGGATGATGGCCTGATCGATGCCATTGGCTCCGTACCGGCTTTCGGGATCCAGGCCACCGTAGTCCGTCCAGAGGTGAAGGTTACGGCCGGCGACCGAGAGCCTGCCGCCGCTGGCCCCAATGCCACTGACAAACCGCGATGGTAGCTGGTAGGTCACGGATACCTCGGCGAGCCTGACGAACGATGCATCCTGCATGAACGCACCTTGAATCACGGCCGGGCCACCTGAAAGCCGCGACAGGCTGGCAAGGTAGTTCGTCTCGTACCCGGCGGGGTTGTAATTGGCGTCACATAGCGGCAGGAGGGCCCCGCAACGATTCGTCTCGTTGGCGTTGAGGAGCTTATGCCCGCGCTTGATGTCGAGCAGCCCGTAGACGCTGAGACGATCGAAGAGCGTCACGGTGCTCGAGACCGCACCAGTGACCTTGGGCGTGGGAGTGCCGATGAACACCTCTGGTGCGGCTCCACAGGCTACCGGAGCGTTCCCTGGACCACCGTCGCAGAGCACGTTGGAGATC
>CALCHX010000047.1 GCA_937906875.1 uncultured Gemmatimonadota bacterium
TGAGTGCGGCGTGCCGCGTGCTATCGCGCGCACCCCGCGCGCCCCTGAGTGCGGCGTGCCGCGTGCTATCGCGCGCACCCCGCGCGCCCCTGAGTGCGGCCCGTTTACTTCCTGTCGGGCCTGGCCAGCGATCGTTCGAACAGTTCGAAGATGCGCCGGTACTCGTCGGTCCAACTGGAGGGGCGGACGAAGCCGTGGTCCTCCACCGGATAGACGGCCAGTTCCCAATCCGTCTTGCCCAGCTCTATGAGCCGTTGGGAGAGTCGCACGATGTCCTGGAACTGGACGTTCACGTCCACCATTCCGTGCGCCATCAGGAGGGGATCCTCCAGCCCTTCGGCGAAATAGATCGGGGATGACTGCCGGTAGGCTATCGAGTCGTTCTGCGGCAGGTTGAGGATCCGCCCCGTGTAGCCGTGATTGTAGTGCGCCCAGTCGGTCACGGACCTCAGCGCCGCGCCGGCACCAAAGTGTTTCGGCTCGGTGAACAGCGCCATCAGCGTGATGAAGCCGCCATAGCTGCCGCCGTAGAGGCCCACGCGCTCCGGATCGATGCCGAAGTTCTGGTTCAGGTAGCGCGAACCGTCCACGTGATCCTGGAGGTCGCGACCGCCCATGTGACGGTAGATTGCCGTCCGCCAGTCCCGACCGTAGCCCGCCGATCCACGGTAGTCGATGTCCAGTACCACATAACCCTTGCTCGCCAGGTACTGGTTGTACATGTACTCGCGGGCGTAGCTGGACCAGTAATTGTGGACGTTGTGCAGATAGCCGGCTCCGTGAACGAAGATCACGGCGGCTCCGTTGGGCTGGGCGTCCCACGACTGGGGCTTGTAGATGCGCGCCGGCACCTGTACGCCGTCGCTTGCGGGGATCATCACGATCTCCGGCTTCACCCACGGGAAGGACAACCACTCCTCGGTGGGCGACGTGGTGAGCTTCGCCATCGATGCGCCCGGCTTGTTGTCCATCACGAACAGCTCGGGAGGGCGGTTGGACTCGGAATAGACGTCGGCCAGCAGGCGTCCATCGGGCGAGATGGTCACGTTGTGTCCGCCCACGGCGCTCGTCACCTTCGTCCGCGCGCCGCCATTCACCGACATCCGCCAGAAGTGCTGCTCGAATGGCGAGCCCTCGTTGGTGGTGAGGAGGAAATTGCGGCCGTCTTCCGACACCTCGGCGCCCAGCACCTCCCAGTTGCCGCTGGTCAACTGCCTGCGCTCGCCGCCGCCGCGCGGAACGGTGTAGATGTGTGCGTAGCCGTCGGCCTCGGAGACGAACCATGCGGTCGCCCCGCCGTCCACCCAGCCGGCACAGCCGAAGCACGGACCGGCCACCCAGGCGGTGTCGGTGAGGACGTCGAGCGTCTTCATCGAGCCGTCGGAGTTCACCTGGTACAGGTAGCGCGTCTTGAAGTCGGGCGTCACCGCCGACACCAGCGCGGCGTCGCCGCGCGGGTTCCAGCCAATGAGTCGGGCGAAGGAGGGCGCACGAGCGCTGTCGCCGGGTAGCATGGTGAGCCAGGTGACCTTGCCGGAGGGCAATTCCATGAAGCCGACGCGACCACTGTCCTGCGCGTCGCCCACCTTCGTGCGACCATTGATGTCTTCCGTGTAACCACTGGCGGTGACGAACTGTGGTACCGACGTGCGCCGGGTCTGGCTACTGGGCAGGCTGGTGGTGAAGAGGAGCGCCTTCCCCGTCGGCGCGACCTCGAGCATGCCGAGTCGCTCGGTTCGGGCGAGGTGGAGAGGTGTCACGCGGGACGAATCCCGGCGCGCAGCATCGGCCTTCCGGATGCTGTCCCGCCGTGCCTCGTCGCGTATCACGTCGAAGAGGGCCAGTTGTTCCCTCTCCAGAAAGCCACGCTGCCCCACGGCGGGCCTGGCGGGAGTCGGAGCCTCGCCCTGTCTGACGTCTGTGAGCTGGCGCAGCAGGCCGTTGTCCAGACTCAGGGCGTAGAGGTTGTTGTCGCGGATGTAGAATACCTGCCGACCGTCGGTGGCAAAGGTCGGGTTGCGCTCCATCTCCAGCGTCTCCGTGAGCCGGCGAGCGGTCGATCGGGCCCGGTCGATCAGGTAGAGATCGCCGCCGTAGGCGACCACCCGGCGAGCACGATCGGGTGTCAGCGGGCCGTCGGCCAGCAACGGGCCCACCGAGTCCATGTGAGCCTCGGTCATCCGTTCCGGCGCCGAGCCGGCCACGGCACGGACGCGGTAGGGCTCCGGCGATTCACGCCAGTCGGTGCCCGGCGGCAACCAGCGGAAGTAGATCCAGCGGCTGTCCGGCGACCACCTCACGCCCTGGGGCTCGCGGCCGTAGAGTTCCGGGCCGCGCATCATGTTGGCGATGGAGAAGTCGAAAGTGCTGGCTGTGGCGGCGGGGGAAGGCTGCGCACCGCCCTTGCCGCCCGCCTGCGCGCCGGCGGCCGGCGCACTCAGGAGGAGGGCGGCAATACAGCGTGCCAGGAGAGGGGTTCGGAACATCGCGAATCGGGGATGGAAGGCGGTGATCAGGCGGTCGGGAAGTGGAACTGAAATCATCCGACGTCTTCGGGAATGGCGCCCGCACCGGGGCACCACGGCGGCATTGTCGACCTCTACGGGGGGACGAACGCCGTTCATCCCTCTGAAGATGGCCTCGGAGGCCTGTCGACGGAATGGCGGGCACTACCTGTGGATGGAGAGTGGGGCCTGCTCCGGGGAGAGTGGCTGCCGTCGACCTGGCCTCTGGGTTATTATCCGCCGTGCCTGCCTTCTCTCGTATCCGTCGCCCGCGCTGGCCCACCAGCGCCGCCCTGCCGCTGGTTGCTGCCGCGATGCTGTGGTCCGTCGCCGGATGCAGCGCGGCCGGCCGCCGGGCGGCGGAGGAAGCCGTGGCCCCGCCGACGGTGACGCTGACGCCGGGAAACGAGGCGCGGCCACTCTCCGATCTGGCGTCGCGACGCGTGCTTCTCCTCCCGGTCCAGCGCGTGGAGCGGGAGCCTGGCATTCCTGCCGCGGCGACGGCCGCCCTGCCGACCATCCTGGATGCCGAACTCTCCTTCGTTCTCGCCGAGCGAGGGCTGGGCTCGCTCTGGGTGACCGCCGCCGCCGCGCGTCGCATGGCGGCCCAGAATCCTGGCATGGGACTGGAGCCGGCGGCCCTGCCACTGCCACCGCCCAGACAACTGGAGCGCGGTCCGGTGCTGGAGCCGCTGTCTGGCCAGTTGCGTGCGTTGGCGGCGCTGGCTGATGCGCGCTATGTCATAGTGCCAACTGCGCTCCACCTGGGTGCAGCGCACGCTGTCGCCGCTGCCGGAGGGTCGTCGACCACGGCCGGCCAGGTCACGAGGGCTCGCCTCATGCTACTGCTCGTGGACGTCCGCGCTGCCCAGATCCTCTGGGCAGGCTCGACCGAGGTCGTGGACCTGGAGCCTGCGGCGCCAGCATTCGGTGCGACCATCGCCAGCCGGTTTGCTGATCTCATTGCCGCGCCACGCTCACCATGATGGGAGCGTGGCGCGGCTGCCCGAAGAACGATTCTCGCACGTGATTCGCATGGCACCTGAACGAATCACGACCGATTCACCGACGACTAACGCGTCCGCTCCTCATAGAACATGGCCATTCCAGTCACCCTGATTCCCGGCGACGGCGTTGGACCGAGCATCGCCAGCGCGACGGTCCGCGTCCTCGAAGCCACCGGTGCCGTTTTCGAATGGGACCGTCAATTGGCCGGCGCGGCTGCGGTGGTTCGATACAACGAGCCGATGCCGGACGCAACGCTGGATTCCATCAAGCGCACCCGCCTGGCTCTCAAGGGACCGCTCGAGACCCCGGTAGGCGGTGGCTACCGGTCGGTGACCGTGGCTCTGCGCAAGACGTTCGACCTCTACGCCAATGTGCGACCGGCCATGACCATCGTGCCCGGCGGTCGCTACGAGGACGTGGACATCGTCCTCATCCGGGAGAACACCGAGGGTCTCTATTCCGGCGTGGAGCACTACATCGCCATCGGGGGCGATCCCAAGGCGGCCGCCGAATCGATCGCCATCGTCACCAGACTCGGCTCTGAACGAGTGATCCGCTACGCCTTCGAGTACGCCCTGGCGCACGGTCGCAGCAAGGTGACCGTCGTGCACAAGGCCAATATCCTCAAGTTCACCTCCGGTCTCTTCCTGGAGGTGGGGCGAGACGTGGCCCGCGAGTATGCCGGACGCGTGGCGTTCGACGAGCGGATCGTGGACGCCGCGGCGATGCAGCTCGTCATCAAGCCGGAGATGTTCGACGTCGTCGTCACCACCAACCTGTTCGGCGACATCCTCTCCGACCTCGTTTCGGGGCTCGTGGGAGGGCTGGGGCTCTCGCCAGGCGCCAACATAGGTGACAATGCGGCCATCTTCGAAGCGGTGCACGGCACGGCACCGGACATCGCCGGGCTGGATCTCGCCAATCCCGGGGCGCTGCTCCTCGCCGGCTGCCTGATGCTCGATCACATAGGCGAGCTGGAGAAGGCGACGCGAATCCGTACCGCGCTCGAGCAGACCATACGCGACGGCGTGCGCACGCGCGACCTGGGCGGCACGGCCGGCACCGAGGAGTTCACCGACGCCATCATCGCGAGACTCTAGGCGCGTCGCCAGACCATCGCCACGCGTTGAGCTCCCGACGCCGCCATGCCACGCCTGCTACATGTCTCCGATCTGCACTTCGGGCGCCCCGCAGTGCCCGAACAGATCGAGGCCATCGAGACTCTCATCCAGCGGGAACGCTACGATATCGTGGCGATCTCCGGTGACGTGTCCCAGCGGGCGCGCTTCGGGGAGTTCCAGCGGGCTCACGTCTTCATACGTGACGCCCGACGGGTGAGCAAGGTGATCTGCGTACCCGGCAACCACGACGTGGCCTGGTGGGAGGCGCCGCTCGGGCTGCGCAGCAGCGACCGCATGTACGAGGGGTACAGGAAGTTCATCTCGCCCAACCTGGAGCCGGTTGTGTCAGTGCCGGGCGTGACCGTCATCGGGCTCAATACCTCACATGGCATAACGCTGCGAACGATCACCTGGAACATGCGCGACCTGTCAGTGATCGGCGACCTGCGACCGTCCCAGATCGAGTACGCCCGTGCGGAGGTGGCTCGCGCACCGGTCGACGATGTGAAGGTGATCCTGATGCATCACAACCCCGTGAAGGGGGAGCTGTCCCAGCGCCATGGCCTCAAGCACACCCCGCGCATACTGGGCGCGTTTGCCGACATGGGTGTCGACGTGGTGCTCTGCGGTCACGACCACCAGGAAGCCATCCACTATGTCGAGCACACCCGGCGGGGCACCATCGTGAGCACCGCCGGTACTGTCTCCAACCGCTCTCGCGGCGGCCGTCCGTCGTCACTGAACGTGATAACGATCGATGACCGGCACATCGACGTACAGACATTCGTATGGTCCGCCGCTGACAACGTGTTCGTACCTGGACCGAATCGATGTTTTCCACGCTGAACCGGCTGTTGCGCCGACGGAATCCGCATCAGCTTGAACTCGGCTTCCACGCCGTGCCCACCAACGGTGTCGAACTGCTGGCCCGGTTGCGGGAGCTGGGAATGGGGAACGCCATCCAGACGCTGCGCCTGACACGCAATCGGATGGTGATGGTCAGTTTCAGCGGCCACGAGCTGCGTATTCACGAGGGCTACCTGAGCGCTCCCGAATCGGTGCTCCGGGCAGTGGTGTCGTTCGTCCGGTCGCGGTCCCGGGCCGAGCGCGCGAGGGCACGAGCGCAGATCGTGAGCTTCCAGATCGAGCGTCCCAAGTCGTCGCGCCGCCGCCTTCCACGTACGGCGGCAGCCGATGAGTCCATGGCGCAGGAGCTCCGGCAGTGGCACGAACAGTACAATGAGCGATACTTTGGCGGAGCGCTGCAACCCGTGCCCATCCGTGTCTCGCGGCGAATGAGGACGCGTCTGGGTCATTACACTGCCCGATCGTCTGCCGGCGACCCGCCGGAGATTGCCATCAGTAGGTCTCACATCCAGCGTCATGGTTGGGAGGAGGCGTGCCACACCCTGCTGCATGAGATGGTGCATCAGTGGCAGGACGAGCACGGCCATCCGATCGACCACGGTTCCACCTTTCGGGCCATGGCCCGCGAGGTCGGGATCACTCCCCTTGCCCGTCGCGCGGTACCAGCGGCGAAGCAGTGCGGTTCGGGCCCGCGGAAGCCAGACTCGTTGACAATCGGCCTTCGCGCCGCGCGCCAGCAGTGATCGCGACTGGCGCCAGAAGCCGAATTCCCTTCAACAGCCAACCGGCAGAGATACCAGCGCCATGCAGGACTTCTTCGACATCGACAGCATCCTCTCCGAGGAGGAGCGCGCCGTACGCGACAGCGTCCGGCGCTTCGTGGACGACCGCATCCTCCCGATCATAGGGGACGCCTACATAGAGGGCCGATTTCCCAGGGAGCTGATCCCGGAGATGGCCGAGCTGGGCCTCTATGGCGCGAACCTGCCCGAGGAATATGGCTGCGCGGGGCTGAACAACGTCGCCTACGGCCTCATCATGCAGGAGCTCGAGCGGGGTGATTCCGGGATCCGGTCGTTCGCGTCGGTCCAGGGCGCCCTCGTCATGTACCCCATCCACGCCTTCGGCAGCGAGGAGCAGAAGCAGCGCTACCTGCCCGGCATGGCGCGCGGCGAGATCATAGGCTGCTTTGGCCTCACCGAGCCGGACTTCGGTTCCAACCCGTCCGGCATGATCTCGATGGCCCATGAGCAGGCCGACGGGAGCTGGATACTGAACGGTTCCAAGATGTGGATCACCAACGGCTCCACGGCCCACGTGGCGGTGGTGTGGGCAAAGACCAACGGCGATCCCGGCGATCGGTCCATCCGTGGCTTCATCGTCCCTACGGATACCGCTGGTTTCACCGCCCGTGACCAGAAGGGAAAGCTGTCGCTCAGGGCCTCGGACACCAGCGAGCTGGTCTTCCAGGACGTCCATCTCCCGGCCGACGCCATCCTGCCCCAGTCGGGCGGGATCAAGAGTCCATTGATGTGCCTCACCCAGGCTCGCTACGGCATCTCCTGGGGCGCCATCGGCGCGGCAATGGCGTGCTACGAGGAGGCGCTGAGTTACGCCCAGAACCGCGTGATGTTCGACCGCCCCATAGCAGGCTTCCAGATCCAGCAGGCCCGGCTGGCGGAGATGCTCACGGAGATAGTGAAGGCGCAGCTCGTCTCGCTTCACCTGGGCAGGCTCAAGGACGCCGGCACGTTCACACCCCAGCAGGTGTCGCTGGCCAAGCGGAACAATGTCCACATCGCCACGGACATCGCGCGCGAAGCGCGGCGCCTGCTGGGTGGCAACGGTATCCTGGCCGAGTACGCGTCCATGCGGCACATGGCGAATCTGGAGAGCGTCTACACCTATGAAGGCACACACGACGTGCACACACTCATTCTCGGTCAGGCCATCACGGGCCACAGCGCCTTCCGCTGACTGGCCGTTGGGGTGCCGCGTCGCTGAAAATGAGAGAGAGGGGCGCCAGCCGTAGCCGGTTGGCGCCCCTCTGGCGAGCTGGAGTGTGCGCTCACCTGCCCCGGGGCAGCGTTGACATGGTATCCCTGATCGGCCCTTGCCGGTCTGGCCGAAGTCTCGCATGTTGGCGCACGCCGCCGACCAGAGCGCGACTCCCGGATCGGGACTGACGGTCGCCAGACCAGCTCTCCCACGCCGCGCCCGCGTCGCTGATCGGCACAGGATATCTCTGGCCAAGGGGGAAGGCGCATGACACGTCTGAATCCGTCCGAGAAAAGCCATTTCCGGCCCCGGTTCGCCTGGCTGTTGGCGAGCGCCGCACGCAGCCGGGCGATACCATTGGCACTCTCCATCCTGACTATCGTGATGGCCCCCGCGACAGGGGCAACGCTCCACGCCCAGGCCGGCAACGTGGTTGGTGGAACCGTGCTCACCGAGGGCATGCTCCAGCCCCTGGCGGGTGTCCAGGTCACCGTCAGCGGCACTGAACTCGGTGCGCTGACCGATGCTGCTGGTCGTTTCCGCATCTCCGGAGTCCAGGGTAGTCAGGTTGAACTCCAGGCGCGGCGGATCGGCTACCGTCCGGCCACGGTCACGGCACGGGTGGGCGACACCGACGTTCGCATCACCATGGCGGCCCGCGCCATCGCGCTCGACCAGGTCGTCGTCACCGGCACGGCCGGAAGCGCCGAGTCGCGGTCAGTGGGGAACGCGGTATCGCAGATCAAGGCCTCCGACATCGTCGCTACCCAGCCGGTCGACAACCTGCAGCAGTTGCTGAATGGGCGAGCCACCGGCGTGGCCGTCATAGCCGGCTCCGGCCAGGTGGGTACGGGCAGCCGCGTGCGGATACGTGGCGCCACGTCCCTCTCGCTCACCGCAGATCCGCTCATCTATGTGGACGGCGTGCGGGTGGACAACGCCCAGGCTACGGGACCGATCTCACAGGGTTTCGGGTCACGGTCGGTTTCCCGCTGGAATGACTTCAGCCCCGAGGACATCGAGAGCATCGAGGTGATCAAGGGGCCGGCCGCGGCCACCCTGTACGGTACCGAGGCAGCCAACGGGGTCATCCAGATCATAACCAAGCGTGGCTCCAGCGGCGCTCCCACCTGGACGGCCAGCCTGCGTACCGGTGTGCAGAGCTTCTACAACTATGAGAACCGTCTCTACACCAACTACGGGGTGAACCCTCTCACCAACCAGGTGGAGACGCTCAACATCTCGAAGCTGGAGAAGGAGCGCGGAAACCCCGACATCTGGCGCACGGGGCGGTCTGACGAGTTGAACCTCAGCGTCGGCGGTGGCTCGCCGCAGTTCCGCTATTACGCCGGAATGGGCGGTGAGAACGCGACTGGCGCCGACCGTTCGAACAAGCTGAAGCGCTACAACGGCCGTGTGAACCTCTCCCTCACGCCGAGCGAGAAGTGGGATCTCTCGGCCAGCCTGGGCTACACCACCGGGCGGACCAACATCCCCCTCGAAGCCGGCGGCGGTGGCACCACCTGGACCACCTACTACGCCAACCCGCGCACGCTGGGCGGCCCGCGCCGCGGTTTCTACAGCGGCACTCCGGAACAGTATGCAGAAGGATTCGAGATCTTCCAGGACGCCGATCGCTTCACCGGCTCGGTGACCTTCAACCATCGTCCGGCTAGCTGGTTCAATCATCGTATCATCGTCGGCACCGACGTCCTGGCCGAGGACAACCAGGAAATCGCCCAGCGAAACGATGCGTTGACGGTGTTCGGCCTGGATGGCCCGACGGGCGGCTACATGGAAGTCTCCACCCGTAACGTCAAGTACAACACCTTCGACTACGTCGCCAACGCGACCTACAATCCGAGCAGCAGTTGGCAGCTCACCAGTTCGTTGGGTGCCCAGTACTACACCCGCGCCACCCAGACACGAGCCATCTACGGAGAGGGCTTCCCGGCGCCGGGACTGAAGTCGATCGCCGCTCTCAGCTCCGTCGACTTCGGTGATGACGACCTGATCGAGAACAACACGGTCGGTGTCTTCTTCCAGGAACAGTTTGCCTGGCGCAACCGGGTCTTCCTCACCGGCGCCGTGCGTGCCGACGACAACAGCGCCTTCGGTGAGAACTTCGACCTGGTCTACTACCCGAAGGCCAGCGTGTCATGGGTGGTGAGCGAGGAGCCATTCTTCCAGCTCCCGTGGGTGAGCGCAATGAAGCTGCGTGCCGCCTACGGCCAGAGCGGCCTCCAGCCGGCGGCACTCACCGCCATTCCCACCTATGTACCAGGCGGTGCGGGTACCGTGACCCCGGGCAACATCGGCAACCAGGATCTGGGGCCTGAACGCAGCGACGAGCTGGAGATGGGCCTCGATGTGGGGCTCCTGGATGACCGGCTGGGCTTCGAGGCCACCTATTTTGGCGGGACCACTCGGGACGCGATCCTGGCGCGTGGTGTACCGCCGTCGTCCGGCTTTGGTGGCACGCAGTTCTTCAATGCCGGCCGGATCACTCGCAGCGGTCTCGAGTTCCTGGTTAGAGGTTCGCCGGTGCAGAGCTCGAACTTCGGCTGGGACATGACCTTCAGCATCAGCACGAACTCGAACAAGATCAGGGACCTGGGCGCGGTCGACACCGTCTCTCTCGGTTCCAACGAAGCTCACGTGGTGGGATATCCCGCGGGCTCCTGGTTTTCCCGGCATGTCGTGAGCGCCGAATTCGGGCCGGACGGCAAGAAGGCCATCAATCTCATGTGCGACAACGGAAACGGCGGATCCGTACCGTGCGCGTCGGCGCCGCGCGTCTACCTGGGCAATACGGCGCCGGAGACGGAAGGGGCGTTCACGACCACGCTGACGTTCATGCAGAATTTCCGCCTCAATGCCCTCGTCGACTTCAAGGCCGGCTACAAGAAGCTGGATGGCAACGAACGCGTGCGTTGCTACCTCTTCTCGCTCTGCCGCGAGAATTTCTTCCCCGAGGAGTTCGATCCGGTGCATGTCGCGCGGGTGCAGGGCGGCAGCTCATTCATCGACGAGTACACCCAGGATGCGAGTTACACCAAGCTGCGCGAGGTGGCCCTCACCTACTCGCTCCCGGCGTCCCTGGCCAGCCGGGTGGGAGTGAATTCCGGCTCCGTCACGGTGGCCGGTCGCAACCTGCTCACCTGGACCGACTACAAGGGACTGGAACCAGAAGCTTCGTTCATCGGTGGCAGCCGCGGTTCTGTGGGACAGTTCGAACAGAACGTCCTCCCGCAGCTCCAGACCTGGGTTCTCTCCTTCAACATCGGGTTCTGAGGCTGACATGATGACAAACTTCCGAACTCATCTCCGGACAGGCACGGACAGGATGATGAACCAGAAAACTCTGCAACGTTCCACCAGGAAGTCGCTGGGCGCGCGAGCACTGGGAGCGGGGCTGCTGGTTGTCAGTCTGGGCGCTTGCGATGCCCTGGACCGAGCCCTCGCCGTGGACACGCCGAGCCGGGTACCGGCATCGACGCTGGAGACGCCGGCCAGCGCCGAATTGCTGGTGACGAGTGCCCAACGCGACCTGGAATGCGCTTACGCGGCCTATATCGTGACCAGCGGTCTGGTGGCGGGAGAACTTCAGGACGGCAGCCAGACTGCCAGTCGCTGGGATTTCGACCGTCGCAGTATCCGACCCGAGCAGACCTCGTACGCCTCGACCTCCTGCCAGGGCGCGTACGGGATCTACACCCCGCTCAATACGGCCCGCTTCACCGCCGACAATGCGACCAGGCGGCTGGAGGGCTGGACGGATGCCGAGGTGGATGATCGCCAGCGTCTCATCGCCCGGGCCGCGAACTACGCAGGCTTCGCCCTGGTCTTTCTCGGCGAGTCGTTCTGCTCGGCGGCCATCGATGTGGGGCCGGAACTCACGCCCGAGCAGGTATTTGGCGAGGCGGAATCACGCTTCACCAAGGCGCTCACTGCGGCGCAGGCTGCCGGAGACGCCCAACTCGTGGGGCTCGCCTACCTGGGACGCGCCAAGGCCAGGCTGGACAAGGGTGACGCCGCCGGGGCGCTGGCCGACGCGCGACAGGTGCCTGCTGATTTCCTCTACGAGGCTACCTACGACGCCGCCAACGGCCGCCAGTACAACCGGGTCTACGAGTTCAACGGGTTGGGTACGTCGGTCACTGTCGCACCCTCATACCGCAACCTGAACGATCCGCGAGTGGTCGTCACCGACAGCGGTCGAAAGTCGTCCGACCAGAACACTCAACTCTGGGTGCAGCACAAGTACGAGAGCCGCGACGCCCCGATCCCGCTGGCCAGGAGCGCCGAGGCGCAGCTCATCATCGCTGAGCTGACTGGCGCCATGACGGTAGCCCAGGTGGCCGAGGAGCGTCGTCGCGAGCTCTTCCTGGAGGGTCGCAGGATGGGTGACATCAAGCGCTACAACCTGGCCTATGATCCGGCACCTGGCGTGCCGTATCCGGCCGTGGCGGCCAGTTCCAAGGGGGGCACCTACCAGGACCTGCCCGGGAAGTGCCTCCCGCTTCCAGACGTCGAACGCAGCAACAATCCCAGCTTCTAGCTCGTGTAGTGTGGCAACGACGCGGCCCCGGCGGAGCAATCCGCTGGGGCTGTCGGCGTCCGGGAACCGGAGTCGCACTGCACCACGCCGGGCCCACGCTTATCTTGAATCGCTCGGCAGGCTGAGCACGACTCGAGACAAAACTTTCACCAGGAGAGTTGGCGGTGAAGATTGCCGTGTGTATAAAGCGCGTGCCCGACATGGAGCAGCGTTTCAAAATCGCCGGAAGCGGGACCGCAGTCGACGAGACCGGTCTCAAGTACGCGATGAGCGACTTCGATGAGTGGGCGGTCGAGGCCGCCCTGCAACTGAATGAGAAGCATGGCGGCGGTGAACTCGTCGTCATCTCGCTGGGGCCCGACGCCGTCCAGGAGACCATGCGCAAGGCGCTGGCGATGGGCGCGGATCGCGGCATCCAGCTCAAGACGGACGCCATCCCCTTCGACGGACTGGCGGTGGCACATGCGCTTGCCGCCGAGCTCAAGGATGGCGGTTATGACCTGATCCTCCTTGGCAAGCTGGCAGTCGACAACGCCAGTGGGGTGACGGGTCCCATGGTGGCCGAGCTGCTCGGCCTTCCCTGCGTGAGCGCGGTCTCCAGGCTGGATGTGGAGGGAGGCCGGGGACGCGCCGAGCGCGCGCTGGAAGGCGCAGTGGAAGTCGTGGAGTTCCCCCTGCCGGCGGTCGTTACGGTGGACCAGGGGCTGGTGATCCAGGCGCGCTATCCGGCGCTCAAGGGGATCATGGCGGCCAAGAAGAAGCCGCTCGAGGTGAAGCCCGCGCAGCTCGGCGAGGCTACGGTGTCCGTGACGAAGATGGAGCTTCCCCCCGAGCGGGCGCCCGGTCGCATCCTGGGCGAGGGCGCAGCGACGGTGCCGGAGCTCGTGCGACTACTCCGTGAAGAGGCGAAGGTTCTCTGATGGCTAACGTATTTGCATTTGCCGAGACGCGTGGTGGTGAGCTGCGCAAGGTAGGCCTGGAGACAGTGACCGCGGCCCGCAGGATTGCTGACGCGATGGGCGGTGGTGAGGTGCACGCGATGCTCGTCGGGGCGCCCGGCGTGGAGAAACACTCGGCGGCACTGGCTGCCCATGGCGCCGATGTGGTGATCGTTGTCGCCGACGCTGCGTTGTCCGACTACAGTCCCGAGGTGGTGGCGGCGACGGCAGCCGCGCGCATCTCTGCGGGAGGCTATCGAGCCGGCGTCTTCAGCGCCTCGGCGCAGGGGCTGGACCTGGCGCCGCGGGTGGCGGCGAAGCTGGGTGTTGGCCTGGCCAGTGATGCGATAGCAGTGGATGTGGCCGGAGATTCGATCACCGTCCGTCACCCCATGAATACGAACAAGCTCTTCGCCACCATCACCATTGCCGGCACCCCGGCATTGCTGTCGCTGCGGCCGGGTGCGGTGCTGCCCGTCGCGAACGCGAAGGCCGGCACTGTGGAGGCAGTTGCGCCGGCGATGGACCCGGCTCAGGCGCGTGTGAAGGTCGTTGAGATGCGCGAAGGCGCCAGCGGCAAGCTGGATCTGGCCGAGGCGCCGGTGATCGTCGCTGGCGGTCGCGGTCTCAAGGCGGCCGAGAACTTCAAGCTCGTGGAGGATCTTGCCGACGCCTTCGGCAACGCTGCGGTCGGCGCCACGCGAGCTGTCACTGACGATGGTTGGCGTCCGCACAGCGAGCAGATAGGCCAGACGGGCCGTACGGTGAGTCCCAATCTCTACGTGGCGGTGGGAATCTCCGGTGCCATCCAGCACCTCGCCGGCATGAGGTCGTCCAAGACCATCGTGGCAATCAACAAGGACAAGGACGCGCCCATCTTCAAGGTGGCCGATTACGGCATCGTGGGCGACGCATTCGAGATCGTGCCGGCGCTGACCGCGGCGGTGCGCGAGGCGAGGCGAGAGGGTTAGGAGGTATCAGTACGTCAGGACCTGCCACGCCGGATCTGCGCTCGGCCTGGCGAATATCGGCGGTAGTCCCGATGTTCAGCGCACACGGCGTCCTCTCCATTGCGGAGAGTGCGCCGTTCGCGTATCCCAACATGTCGTGCGACAGTGTTCCCTACCGCGCATCCCCGGTCTACCTTACGGGTGCTCGCTCGGCCCGTCATCGAGGCTGGCCTGGTGCTTCCGCCACTGGCGCCGCTGGAGGCGCACGACATGACCGCTCCTAGCGTGATCTTCCTGCTCATCCTGCTCTTTGCAGCGGGCTTCTTCTCGTACAACGTCCAGCGTCTGGTGCACTACATGACCACGCTGGGAAAGGCCGACGATCGTACCGACCACCCGGGCGAGAGGCTCTGGAACCTCATTACCGTAGGGTTCCTGCAGACCAAGATCCTGCGTGATCCCATTGCCGGTCCGCTGCACGCCGCCGTCTTCTGGGGCTTCCTCGTCCTCGCCCTGGGCTCCCTCGAAGTGCTGATCCAGGGAGTGGCGCCCGGGTTCGGGTACAGCAACTTCCTGCCAGCCCCACTATTCGGCCTGTTCGCGCTCTCCCAGGAAGTTTTCGGCCTGTTCGTGCTGGTCGCCGTCACCATCCTCCTCTGGCGACGGTTGGTGACGAAGCCTCACCGGCTGCAGGGCGACAATGTCCATTCCGGCGACGCGGTGTTCATTCTCGCCATGATCGCTGTCATCATGATCACGCTGTTCGGGATCAATGCATTCCTCACGATCCTCGAGCCGGGGACGGTGGGACTGGAACGCCCGATTGGCTACACGCTGGGCATGATGATGAGCGGTATCTCGCCTGAGGTGGCGCGCGTCGGTCACTCGGTCAACTTCTGGGTGCATGCGCTGGTAATCCTGGTCTTCCTGAACTACCTGCCGTACTCCAAGCACCTGCACGTCATCGCTTCGCTGCCCAACACCTTCCTGGCCAACACCAGTGGTCCCGGCCAGGTCGGCATCATGACGTCGATGGACCTGGAGGACGAGGACGCGGAGTTCTTCGGTGCTTCCGATGTGGACCAACTCTCGTGGAAGAGCCTTCTCGACAGCTACGCGTGCACCGAGTGCGGCCGCTGCACTGCCGCCTGCCCGGCCAACCTGACCGGCAAGGTGCTCAGCCCTCGCAAGATCATGATCGACACGCGCCAGCGGCTCATGGAACTGGCGCCGGTGGCCGTGGGTCACATGGACGACCCGATCAGGCATGTGCAGGGCAACGGTTCCACCGACGCAGCCACGCAGGCCGTGCTCGACAACCGACTCCTCGACAACTACATCACCGAGGAGGAGCTCTGGCAATGCACGAGCTGCAGGGCATGCGTCACCGAATGCCCGGTATCCATCGACCAACTGGACATCATCAATGAGCTGCGGCGCTACCTCGTGCTCAGCGAATCGCGTTTCCCGGCCGAGCTCCAGCCGGCATTCGAGTCGATGGAGCGCAACGGTTCCCCGTGGGCCTTCGACCCCGCGGACCGGGCCAACTGGGCCGACGGTATGGACGTCCCGATCATGGCCGACCTGCGGGAACGTGGTGAGGTGCCTGAGGTCCTCTTCTGGGTCGGATGCATGGGCTCCTTCGACGATCGCTCGAAGAAGATCGCCGTCGCCGTCGCACGCATATTCAAGGCAGCGAATGTGAACTTCGCCATCCTGGGCCAGGAGGAGAGCTGCAACGGCGATCCCGCGAGGCGCATGGGTAACGAGTATCTGTACCAGATCCTCGCCAGGCAGAACATCGAGACGATGAACCGCTACGAGGTGAAGACAGTCGTCACGATGTGCCCGCACTGCTTCCACCAGATCGGCAACGAGTACCCCCAGCTTGGCGGGGACTACGAGGTGATTCACCACTCCACCTACATCGAGCGACTGATGGAGGAGGGTCGGATTCCTCTGGATACCGACGAGGGCAAGGCCCTCACGATGACCTACCACGACAGTTGTTACCTGGGCCGCTACAATGACATCTACGACGCTCCCCGCGAGACGCTCAAGCGCGCCCTGCCGGTGGTGAAGCTGGTGGAGCCGGCACGCACGAAGAGCCGTGGCTTCTGCTGTGGCGCTGGCGGTGGCCAGATGTGGATGGAGGAGACCCAGGGCAAGCGGGTGAACGTGGAGCGCACCGAGGAGTTGCTGGCCACCGGCGCCCAGGCGGTCGCCGTGGCCTGCCCGTTCTGCATGACGATGATCTCCGATGGCCTGAAGAGCGCGAACAGCGACGTCCCGGTGGTGGACATATCGGAGGTGGTGGCCGACCGTCTCCTCGGGACGTCGACGACGGGACGAACGGTGAGCTGACGCAGCGCGGTCGAACACGGGCCCACGGTTGCGCGAGGGGCGGTCGGCGAAGTTCAGGCCGGCTGCCCCTCGTTGTCACGTATGACTCTGTAGATGGTGATGCACTGACGAACTCCGCCGTCCACGTACGGTACCTCGTTCTCCTGCGCGACGGTCATTCCGCGCGCGGAGCACTCGTGGATGAACGCACCGACGGCGACGCGTCCGGGGTCTGCCAGCAGCGCACGACCATTGGGTTCCAGCGTTCTTGACAGCAACTCGGCAACGAGCGCCGCGTATGGTCGCTCGTAGAGGACGTCGGAAGCCACGACGAGGCCGAAGGTGGCGAGATCGTCCGGCAGCGCGCGCCAGTCCAACTGTCGAGTGGATACCTCGCGGCCGGACATGCGCCAGGCGTTGAGCGCGGTGAAGTCGAGCGCGTCCTCGTAGTAGTCGGTAGCCAGAACGTCGAATCCGGCGTGCGCCGCCGCGGCAGCCACCAGTCCCAGGCCACAGCCCAGCTCCAGCAGCCGGATTCCCTCGCCAGCCAGGCCGGCCACGTGGTCGGCCAGTACGGTTGCCGAGGGCCACAGATCCGCCCAGTAGGGGAGTCGCTCGTCGCGCTCGAAATCCTCCTCGCTTATCAACGACTCCGGGCTTGCCGGCCGCACGAGCACGGCCGGCAAGCCGCCCAGCTTCATGGTGCTGTCGGAGAGGGGCAGTCGAGCGGCCAGTCGCCGCTCCATCGCCATTGCCGCCGCGTCATCGCCCACCCGGGTGGTGACCGCGTGGTACTGGTTCATCAACGGCCGCCAGCCGCACCAGTTGGACCGAGCGTCATGCCAGCCAACCTCACCGCGATGGCGTCCTGGACAGCCTCCACTTCCCGCACCGAGGTGGTCCAGTTGTTGGCGAGGATGCTGAAGAGCAGCCGTTTACCGTTGGCGGTGGTGACGTAACCGGAGAGCGATCGGGCGCGGTCTATGTAGCCCGTCTTGGCGTGCACGTTGCCCTGCGCCGGTGTACCTCGCATGCGATTCTCGATCGTTCCGTCCACGCCCGCTATGGGAAGGGCATCGTAGTAGACCTGGAAGGATGGGTCACGCGTCATCACGTCCAGCACGCGGATGATCGTCTCGGGAGAGAGGTAATCGTGGCGGGAGAGCCCGCTGCCGTCACGGATGACGAAACCATCCGGCTGGGCGCCCCACGCCAGCAGTTGCCGCTCGATCACCGCCCGCCCGCTGTCCGCGCTACCTGACCCCGTGAGCTCGCGTCCGAGCGCTCGCAGCAGCAGCTCGGCGATCTGGTTCTGCGAGGGCTTCTGCAGCAGTGGCATGATGTCGCGAAGCGGTGGCGAGAGCACGACGAAGAGCGGTGATCCCACGTGCGCGATGACGCTGTCCGGCGGCGTCGTTCCTCGTCCGTCGACGCGGATCCCGCGGTCCGCGAGCGCCTCGTTCAGGGCGGCCAGGTACGCAGCAGTCTGGTCGCGGAACGTGACCTGGAGTACCGCACTGTCGCCCGCCGCGATGGTGCCCGTGACCACCGCTCCCAGCCCGTCGGCCGTGCTCTCGACTTCGAGTTCGGGTCGCGGCGTACTGCCGGGCGCCACCGTGGTGACATCGAGCGTGAGTGCGGGGAAGGTGCGTGCCGGACGGGTCACCGCCCGGGCTGGCGCTCCGGGTCGGGAGCCGCCGTGGACTATTATGCGTGTGAAGCCCTCGTTGAAATACAGCTCGTCCACGCCCGCCGAATATGGATAGGGGAGGTCGTCCCAGGCCCAGCCGAACCCGAGCGACGGACCCGGCAGGTTGTCCGCGCCGGCGAGCACACGCCCGTTGATACGGCGGACGCCGTGGGCAAGGGGCGAATCGGCGATGGCGTGGAGCGGCGCCATGGCATCGACCTGCGCGTGGTCGCTCACTGTCGGGTCACCAAAACCGGTGACGACCAGGTCGCCGCGGAGTGTGCCACCCAGCAGCGCTGGCGCATCGCGGACGGAGGTGACCGTCGCCACCTCGGTGCGGAATCGGTAATCGGGCCCCAGTCGGGCCAGGGCGACAGCGCCGGTGATGAGCTTCTGGTTGGACGCCGGCATGAAGAGCTTGCCGGCGTTGCGCGAGTATAGAGTGTCACCGCTCGTGGGATCCACTATCAGGATTCCGAAATGCGCGTTGCGAAAGGCCGGCTGGCTCACCAGCGAGTCGGCGAACTGGCGCAACGCCGTGCGGCTGTCGGTGACTGGTGGAGCGTCGGCGATGCCGCCGACGACGGCCCGTGATACGGTGGTCGGCGCCGGTGTCGGAGTGGTTGGCGGCGGCGCGGCCGGGGCGCAGGCGCCGAGCATGACCAGTGCGGGCAGAAGAGCGTTGACGCGGCGCGATGACAGCTTCTCGAGGAATCGCATGTTGGGCGGGTGGGCGTCCGGGCTTGACAGGCGGGCAGAGGTGCAATCTACCGCATGCTCGTCCGCCAGTCGCCTGCACCGCTGTTCGCCGTACGCAGCTGCTCCATGCGTGGAGCCGCGCTGGTGACCGTACCTCCGGGTCACAAGAATTCCAGGTGTCGGGCGGTTGCCCTGCGCAATGGAAGGCCGGAGAGCGGAATCTGATGGCCCATACCCCTCAACAGACTCATGTTCTGAGCGTAGACTTGAGAAGGACTGCGTCAGAGCCGTCCACCAGCCGCGTGGCACCACCCTTCTCGCGGCCAGTTCACCCTCTGAGGGGTCTATGATCATGTCTCTGCCATTCCGCCCACTGGCGCGGCGAGCCGCCCTTTCCGCGAGCGCCGCCCTCGTTGCGCTATCCTTGCCGCTCACCGCGCAGCAGGCGACATCGGGTCGGGGAGCTGCCGGTGCCGCGGTCACTGCCGACAGCACGATCCTGGCTGGCCTGAGCTGGCGCAGCCTCGGCCCCGATCGCGGCGGTCGCTCCATAGCCGCCAGCGGCGTACGCGGTCGACCCGCCGAGGCCTACTTTGGTGCCACTGGCGGTGGCCTGTGGAAGACAACTGACGGTGGTGAGAAGTGGACGCCGGTCACCGACGGCCAGATCACCAGTTCCTCGGTCGGCGCCGTGGCCGTCTCCGAGACCAATCCCGATGTGGTCTTCATTGGCATGGGCGAGTCCTGCATACGCGGCAACATCATGCCCGGTGATGGCGTCTACAGGTCCACCGATGCCGGAAAGAGCTGGACGCATGTCGGCTTCCGGGATTCGGACGCGATCGCCACCATCCGGGTTCACCCCACCAACCCGGACATCATCTTCGTGGCGTCGTTCGGGAAGTACGGCGTGAACAGCGATGAACGTGGTGTCTTCAAGAGCGTGGACGGTGGGAATACGTGGAAGCGGGTGCTCTTCCGCAACAGCGCGACAGGCGCGGTGGACATCTCCATAGACCAGGTGAACCCGAATGTCATGTACGCCGCCCTCTGGGAGGCCTACCGCACCGAGTACAAGATGTCCAGCGGCGGCCCGGGAAGTGGGCTCTTCAAGAGCACCGACGGTGGCGAGACGTGGAAGGAGATCACGCGCGCCAAGGGGCTGCCGTCCGGCGTGGTGGGCAGGATCGGCGTCTCGGTGTCGCCCGCTGACCCGAATCGCGTCTATGCGCTTATCGAGAACGAGAACGGCGGCCTGTTCAGCTCCAGCGACGCCGGCGCCACGTGGTCGCTCGTCAACTCGGACCGCAATATCCGCCAGCGCGCCTTCTACTACACCCACGTGAAGGCCGATCCGAAGGACGCTGATAAGGTCTACCTGTTGAACGTCTCCGCTTATCGGTCGACCGATGGCGGCAGGACGATCGTCAACCTGGGTCGCGGAACACACGGCGATTTTCACGATCTCTGGATCGACCCCGACAACACAGACCACCTCGTGATCGCCAATGATGGCGGCGGCGCGGTCTCCACGAACTCCGGGGCGGCGTGGACGGATCAGGACTTCCCGACGGCCCAGTTCTATCAGGTGGTGACCACGAGTCATGTGCCGTTCCATGTTTGCGGCTCGCAGCAGGACAACAACGAGCAATGCGTGCCGAGCAACATGGGGCGCGCCGCCGGCGGCCGGGGAAGTGTTGCCCCGACCATCTACAGCCCGGGCGGTTCGGAGAATGGCTACATAGCCCCCGACCCGCTGGACCCGAACGTCTTCTATTCCGGCACGAACGCCAACGGTGGCGGGCTGCTCACCCGGCTCGATCGGAGCACGGGCCTGACGCGGGAGGTGAGTCCGTATCCGCGCATGTTCTCCGGCGAACCTTCCTCCGCCCTCGTCGAACGGTGGCAGTGGACGTATCCGGTGGTCTTCTCACCGGTCGATCCGAAGGTGCTCTACGTGTCCTCTCAGCACGTCTGGCGTACCAGCAACGAAGGCCAGAGCTGGGATCGGATCAGTCCCGACCTCACGCGCCACGACCCGAAGACCATGGGACCATCGGGCGGCCCGATCACCCAGGACATGAACGGGCCCGAGGTCTACGCGACCGTCTTCGCGCTCGGCCCGTCGCGGGTCACGGCCGACGTGATATGGGCCGGTTCCGACGACGGCCTCATTCACGTCACTGAGGACGGCGGGTTGAAATGGACCAACGTGACGCCGCCGGACCTGCCGGACCTGGGACGGGTGAGCCTCATCGAGGCCTCTCCGTTCGACAGGGGCACCGCCTACGCGGCCGTGAAGCGTCCCCTCCTTGGTGATCGCGCGCCGTACATCTTCCGCACCCACGACATGGGCAGGACGTGGACGAAGATCGTCTCCGGACTGCCGGCCGAAGATTACGTGCACTCGGTGCGCGAAGACCCCACGCGTCGCGGCATGCTCTACGCCGGCACCCAGCACGGCGTCTACATGTCCTACGACGATGGCGACCACTGGTCTCCGCTCTCCCTCAACCTGCCCGACCTTCCAGTGGTCAGCCTGGAGGTGGCCGGAAGCAGTATCGCCATCGCCACCATGGGCCGCGGATTCTACGTGCTGGACGGACTGGGACCACTTCGCCAGTTCGCGCCGGCCATGTCCGCCTCCAGCAACCCGGTGCTCTTCCAGCCCGATACGGCCATCCGTTCATCCAACCCGGCCCGGATCCAGTACTGGTTGCGGTCGCCCGCCCAGAAGCTTACGATCGAGATCCAGGACGCGAATGGTACCATCATCCAGAGCTTCGTGTCGGACTCGTCCACACGTGCCGCAGCCGCCGAGCGGGCTGAAGCCGCGCGCGCCGGAGCGGGTGGTGGCGGCCGATTCTCCGCTGCGCCCGCGGCTCCGCCGCCCGTGACACCGGGACTGCATTCCGTCACGTGGGACATGCGCTACCCGGGAGTGACCACCTTCCCCGGGATGATACTCTGGGGCGCCAGCACGATCGGCCCGGTGGCCGCTCCAGGAAGTTATCGCGTCCGGATGGTGGCTGATGGCGCCAGCTCCACCCAACCGCTCGTGATTCAGCGCAATCCCACCTACACCAATGTCAGCGACGCCGACCTGCAGGAGCAGTTCGCGCTGGCGATGACGATGCGTGATGAGGCGAGTCGGGCCAACGAGGCGGTGATACGCATCCGGGCGCTGAAGGCCGAGGTGGCCGAACGCCTGGCGAGGTCCACGGACTCGCGACTGACGAGCGCCGGGAACAAGCTCACCGCGGCCCTGAGCGCGGTGGAGCAGGACATCTACCAGGTGAAGAACCAGAGCGGCCAGGATCCGCTCAACTATCCCATCAAGATCAACAACCGTCTCGCCTCCATCTACAGCGTGGTGGCGAGGGGCGACGGCAAGCCGATCGACATCGCCCGGCCCATCTTCGAGGACCTCAAGCAGGAACTCGAGGTGGAGCTGAAGCGTCTGGATGGTGTGATTTCCAGCGAGTTGCCGGCCTTCAACGTCCAGTTGGAACGAGTGAAGTTGCCTGCCGTGGGCGAACCGATCGCCTGACGGAAGGGCGGGTGCGCGTCGACGGCCACACGCTGTCGGCGCGCACCCCGTTCCGTTCCCCGTTATCGCGCTGCGTCGCGTCGCCAGTCGTCAGTCGTCACCGCGGTACGTGCAACGCATCGTCTCGTCCTCGGCCACCACTACCTCCGTCACTCGCTCGTCCTCCCCGAGTGCCGCCTGCACGCGATAGAAGATGTCGCGGGCCAGGTTCTCCCCGGTCGGCATGAGCCTTCCTTCAGCGAACTCGGGGATGTCGGTATTGATGTTCCGATGGTCGAACCGATCGCGCACCTCGCGCGCCAGAATCTCATCCAGGCGGCCCAGGTCGACGCAGAATCCGGTGAGGTCGTCGATCGTGCCGGCGACGGTCACCTCGCAGACGTAGCTGTGTCCGTGATAGCTGGGACGCGCGCAGAGCCCGAAGGTGGCCTCATTCCGGGCGTCGTCCCATTCCGGGCGGCGGTAGCGATGCGCGGCGGCGAAAGTCACGCGGCGCGTGAGAAATGCAGTTGCCATGCGCTGAACATAGCGCCGACCGTGATGACGATGTGAGGGGGGTGGCGCGAGGGGGAAGCTACCGTCGGTTGACGCGCTCTGGCCCCTGCCGGCATGCCGTCAGTGATTCTCGCCGTAGCGGTCCGGCGTATCGCCTCTGCCCGGCAGCCCTTCAGGTGTCGGGCCGTCGGGAGGGGTGTAGCTCTCTCCGCCCTCGATTGCCTCCCTGACGTCCCGCGTGCCGAACATCTCCTCCTCCAGGTGGTCGGAGAGGTGGTCGGCAGTGTCCGACTGTTGATCCGGGGCGTCTCCCAGGATACCGTCACGCTCGGACTGCTCGGCGATCGCGTCGTCGGCGCCGGCGGGTTCCATGCTCCGCCGGAGCGGGTCCACCACCAGGTTGTTCCGGAAACGCGTCAGGCCGAGCAGGTCTGTGAGGATATGTTCGGCGGTCCGCACCTCGCCCTCCGTACCCACGCGCCCGCTCAGGCGCACCTCTCCCTTGTCGACCTTCACGGTAACATTCTCGGCGTCGACACCGTCGTTGTCGGCGAGCGCGTTGCGTACCATCTCGCGCAGTTCCTCATCGTCCAGGTCGTCGGTGTCCCGCAGGTTCTCGTAGTCGCGCGCCATCGTTCCTCCGTTGTACGTCGCGCCGCCCCTGAACCCCGCCGACCGGCTCCGGCGGCGCCATCTAGCGCCCGAACCGGTAGGATATTCCCAGCGTGAGAGCGGCGTTGTGCGTCCACACATTCTGCTTCGCTGTCGGCTCCAGAACGGCCGGGATGCCGCTCGCCGGGGCCTGGAAGTAGCTGTTCGGATAGCGGACCTGGAACATGTGGTCGGTGACGTCGGCGCGCATGGCTACCCGGTCGCCAGAGATCCATTTCAGACCGCCGCCGAAGCTCAACGCAAAGGGAGTGCCCAACCGGAAGCCGCCGGGGTCGCGGGTCGTCAGATCCGAGGCTATGCCAAGACCGGCAGCAAGGACCGGCACGACGTTGTGCCAGCTCTTCTGCCCGGTGAGGTTCATGGAGATACCGAGATCGGCGAGCACCAGGTTGACGTCCTGTACACCCAGCTTCCGTTCGTCCGGCGCCTTGCTGGGATCCAGGACTGTGCGATCGGAGCGGACGCCGGCCAGGCTGGCATAGAACTGCGCCGGCCCGCCCAGCCTTATCTCGTACCGCACGCCGGCCATGGGGCCGCTGGTCGGGGCTACTCCGGCGGGATCGGTGGCCGCTCGGTAGTAGCCGGCGAAGCCGGTGATCTCCTGGCGATGGTTGAGGTCCCGGTAGGGACTCTGGGCCGGCAGGTAACCCACATCCTGGGCAGCCGAACTGGTGGCCGTCGCGGCCATGACTAGCAGCAGGGCCAGGCCTGCCGCGGCACGGGTCTTCACTTTGCAGCTCCGAGGGTTCGCAGATCCACGCCAGTCATCTCAGAAGGGCGGTCGATGCCGAGCATCGATAGTACGGTGGGACCGACGTCGCGGAGTGCTCCGCCGTCGCGCAGCGGACGCGGGCCGTTCGGGTCGAGTATCACGAATGGGACCGGACTGGTGGTATGGGCCGTGTGCGGCCCGCCTGTAGCGGGGTCGATCATCTGCTCGCAGTTACCATGATCGGCTGTCACGATGAGCCGTGCACCAGCGCGCTCGGCCGCCTGGATCACACGGGCCAGGCAACGGTCGACCGTCTCCACCGCACGTATCGTGGCGGGAATCGAGCCGCTGTGGCCTACCATGTCACCGTTGGCATAGTTGCACAGGGTGAAGTGATGCTCCCCCGAAGCGATGTGCTTCACCAGTACGTCGGTGATCCCGTCGGCACTCATCTCGGGACAGAGGTCGTAGGTGGCGCAGTCGCGCCTGCTGGGAACGAGCTCACGCTCCTCGCCCGAGAAGGGGACCTCGCGACCGCCGTTGAAGAAGTAGGTCACATGCGGATACTTCTCGGTTTCCGCAGTTCGCAACTGGCTCATCCCGTGCTCGCTTACCACTTCCGCCACCAGCCGCGCCATCGATTGAGGGGCATAGGCTATGGTCGCGTTGAAGGTTACATCGTACTGGGTAAGCGTCACGACATGCAGTGACGGACGGCGCGATACGTCGAACTCGTGGAAGTCGGGATCGGTGACCGACTGCACGAACTGCCGCATCCGGTCGGCGCGGTAGTTGAAGCAGATCAGCACGTCGCCGTCCCGCATCGCGCCCAGCGGCCGGTTGTCATCGTCGACAACCACCATGGGCCGCACGAACTCGTCCGTCTCGCCCCGCCCATAGGCGGCTTCGATACCGGCCGCGGCATCGGTGACCGGCGTTCCCTCGCCGAGCACGCTCGCCCTGTACCAGAGTTCGGTGCGGTCCCAGCGCCGGTCGCGGTCCATACCGAAGTAGCGTCCACCGAGCGACGCGACCCGGGCCCGACCACGCAGGCCACGCTGGAGTTGGCGCATGAAGCCCAGCGCCGACTTTGGCAGCGTGTCGCGTCCATCCAGCAACGCATGGATGAAGACGCCCGGCAGTTGCTGCCGCTCGGCCAGGTCCACCAGCGCCATCAGGTGATCCTGATGGGCATGCACTCCGCCGTCGCCAATGAGTCCCAGCAGATGCAGTCGGCTGCCCCGCTCACGCACCAGTCGACAGGCCTCCACGAGAGCCGGATTCTCGAAGAAGGTTCCGCTCTCGATCGACTCGGAGATGCGGACGAGATCCTGCATCACGACCCGGCCAGCACCCAGGTTCAGGTGGCCCACCTCGCTGTTGCCCATCTGTCCCGCTGGAAGTCCGACGGCCAGGCCTGATGCGTCGAGCAGGGTCCTCGACTCGGAGCGCCAGAGGCCATCCCAGGTGGGCGTATCGGCAAGGGCTATGGCGTTCCCCTCCCGTTCGGCGCGATAGCCCCAGCCATCCAGCACGACGAGGATGACAGGCCGTGGTGACGGAGCTGGCATTGGAATGGGTTGCGGGGACAGAGGACGAGGGAGCGCGCGGCTCCACATTCACGGTTGGCGAAATGGCCTGTGCGCAATGTACGTGCGCGGCCGGCGCCCTTCCAGCGGCTGCACCGGATACGATCGGCAACACTGAAGGCCACGATCGTGTGGGCGGCCAAAACTCCGACATGGCAACACCTTACGATATGGTTCCGAGCTGGAGGCCAGTCTATTCCCTACTGACTGTCCGGACGGTCAGTACGCGCGTTCTCTCGATTGGTGGGTTCCCTGGCGCCCAGCGGGCGTTAGCGTTCTCGGAGGTGGAAGCGGCTCGGCCTTCTGGTCGGCCGCTTCTGCCCTGCGTGGGAGTCCCGCTCGAGTCGCCTGGCTGGTGATACGAGCCGGAGAGTTGTGTTCGATCCGTCCGTCCAGAGGGTTTGTCATTGTCCGCTCACAAGCAGTTCCACAGGTCGAAAGCTCCGGTCTTCTCCGCGAAGACTGCCAACCGTTCCATACCGACGCGCCCTCCTGCCGCTGGCGTGGAGGGCGCCATGGAGTGCCGCCATCCATCGCTGGTGCGTGGGGCAGGGATGTACAGGGCGACGACTGCCCATGGGCCGTCCGTCCGCGTGGGTGTCCGTGAAGGTCGCGCTCGCCGGGGCGCTTCATGAGGGGACGACGCACAACGCCGGTCAGTACCCTCATGGGAGCCGGACTTGTCGCTGCATTCTTCATCCTCGTCTACCGCCCTCCGGAAACATCGCTCCTCACGCCCCCATTCCAGTCAACCGAAAGCAGGGAGGCGCTCCCGTTCGCTGAACCGGCCCGGTCGGCCTACGGCGTCAGTGGCGCGGTGCGGATGCGCTTTGCCCTACCTGGCAAGGTGGTTGAGTACCCCCTGGAGCTGGCCAGCGACAGCGTGAACTACGCCTACCAGTGGGTACGTGTGGTGGACACCGTTGCTACCGGTGTCGTCAGGCCATTGAACGGCGACAGGTTGCTGGCGCCTTCGACGCCGGGCTACTACCGGCTTGCCCTGCTGCAGGACGGCGATCGTCGGCTGGTTGACGGACTCACCGTGACCGTCCTGATCCCGTTTGGTGAGAAGCGGGATGGTCGGTTGCGCGGCGTCAGGCTTGGAATGTGGGCTGGCGAAGGCGGCGGCGAGCGAGCCCGTGAGAGCCTGCCGGAAGGCTTCATCCAGGTGGCATCCAGCGCTCTCACCCTGCCCATAAGCAAGCATCTTCGCCTGGGCGACTTCCTCACGACTCCCGATACACCCGCCGACGGCCTGCCCGAGTTCGCCGCACTGGATAGCCGTCTCCTGGACAAGCTGGAACTGGTGATGGCCGAGCTACAGCGCTCGCTCGTGGAGGCGGGGAAGACAGATGCAGCGCCGCGGCTGCTGGTCAACTCCGGCTTCCGCGCGCCGGCCTACAACCGCACCGTGAGAGGGGCTGCCCGTGACAGTCGGCATCAGTACGGCGACGCGGCCGACGTGCGCGTAGACCTGGACGGCGACGGTCACTTCAGCCTGGCCGAGGCGCGCCAGGTGGCGAAGGCGGTGGAAGCGGTGGAGCGTCGCCATCCGGAGCTGGCCGGTGGCCTTGGACTCTACACGAGCAGGCGGTATCGTTCGCCATACGTGCACATCGACGCCCGCGGCAGCCGGGCACGGTGGACCGGCTGACCGCATCGCCCGTTTCTGGCCCCCGAACCTCCCGCCTACAATGGCAAACGAGTTTCTACGCGACCGAATTGCCCGCAAGCTGACGGCTCTTCCCGATGAGCGGTTGTACCAGGTGCTGGACTTCGTCGAGTTCCTGGAGACGAAGTACGCCGAGGAAGCGACGACAGAGGCAAATCTTTTCCAGCGTTTCGCCGAGGGTGTGGAGGACAGACTCCGCGCGGGCCGTGTGAGCGCCACTACGATCGCCGAGACCATGAACCTGATGCACAAGGCGATCGGGGTGCTGAACGACGTGACCGCGGCCGGGAAGTCGGTGGCCAGCGACATAGCGGGCGTGGCCAGCCGGGCCGGTGCTGCAGCCGGTGCTGCTGCCGGGGCCGCGGCCGGCGCTGCTGCCGGGGTCGCGGCATCCGGGGCACAGCACGCAGCTCAGGACGCCACGGCGCCTGCCCCTTCCGCCGGCGGCGCCACGGGCGCCACCACACCGCCGGCAACACCGTCGCCCACCAGCCCGCCGCCCGGCTCGAGCGGAGATCGCCCCGCGTGAGTCCTTCGACCTTCACCGATTTCCACCGCCGTCTCCGCCGACGGTCGGCCCGCCCCGGAACTTCCCTTCGTCAACAAAAGCCTGCCCCGCGTCGCGGGGCGAAGCGGAAGGTGTCGGAGATCATCGAGCAGCTCCCGCACTACGCGAGGCTGCTCGGCGGGCTCCTGACTGACAGGCGCGTATCGGTGCTGAACAAGACGCTCGTCGGGATCGCTCTCGTCTACCTCGTCCTGCCATTCGACTTCATCCCTGATTACATCCCATTCCTCGGTCAGGTGGATGACGTCTACCTGATCATGCTGGCGTTGAAACGACTCGTCGGGGAGGCCGGCCCGCGTGTTCTGGCGGCCCACTGGACGGGCAGCATGGCCGAACTGAGACGACTGGACATCGCCGGAGTCGTCCACGCGGCAGCGTTCTTCCTGCCGGCCCGGATTGGTCGCAACCTTCGCGACCTGCTGCGTTGATGGACGTCGGAGGGCATGAGGCTCTGGACAGCGCTCCCAGCCCCATCTACCTTTGGCTATGGCACCCATAACTACATCTCCCGACCAGTCCCTGCCCGCGTCTCCGGCTCATCCGGAGAGCGGGCTTTTGCGTGATGGTGGCCGTTCCAACGGAGTGGCACGCGTGCGCGAGGATACCGCCCTCACCTTCGACGATGTCCTCCTTGCCCCGGCCCATTCGCTGACGCATCCCAAGGACGTCAGCACCGCCTCCCGCTTCACCCGTGGCATCGCGCTGAACACCCCGCTCGCCTCGGCCGCGATGGACACCGTGACAGAGTCCGACATGGCCATCGCCATGGCCCGCACGGGCGGCATCGGCGTCCTCCACAAGAACATGTCCATCGACCGGCAGGCGGCCGAGGTGGATCGCGTGAAACGCAGCGAGAGTGGGATGATCCTGAATCCCATCACCCTCACCCCGGACGCGACGCTACGTGAGGCGGTAGCGTTGATGACGCGCTTCAAGATCTCCGGTGTCCCGGTCGTGGATCCCGGCGGCCGGTTGGTAGGCATCATCACCAACCGTGACCTGCAGTTCGAGCGCAGCCTGGACCGTCCGCTGCAGGACGCCATGACGCACGAGAACCTGGTCACCGCGCCGGTCGGCACCACGCTCGATGAGGCCGAGCGGATACTCGGTCGTCACCGGATCGAGAAATTGCCCGTGGTGGATGCCGAGGGTCAGTTGCGTGGCCTCATCACCGTGAAGGACATCCACAAGCGACGTCAGTACCCCAACTCCAACAAGGACCTGCACGGCCGATTGCGTGTGGCCGCGGCGATCGGTGCCGGAGGCGACTTCCTGGCGCGAGCCGAGGCGCTGGTGGACGCCGGTGTGGATGTCCTCGTGGTGGATACCGCGCACGGCCATAGCGACGGCGTGCTGAGGGCGACCTCGATCATCCGCGAGCGTTTCCCGGATATCGAGTTGGTGGCCGGCAACGTCGCCAGTCGAGCTGGCGCCGAGGCGCTGGTGGAACGAGGTGTGGATGGCGTGAAGGTCGGAGTGGGGCCCGGTTCCATCTGCACGACGCGAGTCGTCACGGGCGTTGGAGTGCCCCAGTTGACGGCAATCTTCGACGCCGTGGAAGGTGCCGGTGACATCCCGGTGATCGCCGATGGCGGCATCAAGTACTCCGGTGACGTCGTGAAGGCACTCGCCGCCGGTGCCAGCAGCGTCATGATGGGCTCCATGCTCGCCGGCACCGAGGAGAGCCCGGGGGAGTCCATCCTGCTGGAAGGGCGCCGCTTCAAGATGATCCGCGGCATGGGTAGCCTGAGCGCCATGCAGGACGGTAGCGCGGATCGCTACTTCCAGGATGGCGAGATGTCGGCGCGCAAGTTCGTGCCGGAGGGGATAGAGGGTCGGGTCCCTTACCGTGGCCCGGTCACTGACGTTCTCTTCCAGATGGTGGGAGGGCTACGGAGCGGCATGGGTTACGTGGGCTGCGCCGACATCGAGTCGCTCCGTACGCAGACGCGCTTCGTCCGCATCACCACTGCCGGCCTGCGCGAGTCTCACCCGCACGACGTCACAATCACGCGCGAGGCACCCAACTACTCGGTGTGAGCGTTCACCGAGCACGGTCGATGTCCATGCTCGTGCCGGTGGCCACGACCGGGCCGCGCACCCAGGATCACTGCACGGTCTTCAGCGCTCCGGCCACACTGCGCGTTCAGTACGACGTGGCGAAGTCGTAACGCGTACGCTGGTCCGGTCACCATCCTTCCCGCGGCCTCCCCAACCGGTCGCGGCACGCCGTCCCGGGAGACTATCCGATATGTCCATCTGGTCGAAGAAGAGTGTCCTCTCGCTCCAGGCCGAAGCCACCCGTGAGGGAGGCAACGAGCTCGTACGTTCGCTCGGTGCCCTCAACCTCACCATGCTGGGCATCGGGGCGATCATCGGAGCCGGAATCTTCGTGCTCACCGGCACTGCGGCCGCACAGCATGCTGGTCCGGCGATAGTGATCTCTTTCCTGTTGGCGGGTTCCGGATGTCTCTTCGCCGGCCTGTGCTACGCCGAGTTCGCCTCCATGATTCCCGTGGCGGGAAGCGCCTACACCTACGGCTACGCCACACTCGGCGAACTCATAGCCTGGATCATTGGCTGGGACCTGATACTCGAGTACCTGTTCGCGGCGTCCACGGTGGCCGTCGGATGGTCCGGGTACTTCACCCGATTGATGTCCGATATCGGGATCCCCATACCGCCAGCGCTCTCCAACGCGCCGTTCTCGGTCCAGGGCACCCACACGCTCATCCCGACCGGTGCGATCATCAATCTGCCAGCGGTCCTGCTGGTGTTGGCGATGACGATCCTGCTCATCATCGGGATCAAGGAGTCAGCGCGGCTGAACAACTTCATCGTCTTCGTCAAGATCGCCATCGTCTGCGCCGTGATCGGTTTCGGATTCATGTTCGTGGACCCCGCCAACTGGCGGCCATTCATCCCGGCTGAGGAAGGCCCGGGTGTCTTTGGCTGGAGCGGGATTGCTGCTGGTGCCGGTGTGATCTTCTTCGCCTACATCGGCTTCGACGCCGTATCCACGGCCGCCCAGGAGACGAAGAACCCGCAGCGCGACATGCCCATCGGCATCCTCGCCTCGCTGGCCATCTGTACCGTGCTGTACATCCTCATGTCGTTGGTGCTCACCGGGCTCACGCCGTTTCGCAACCTGGACGTCGCCGAGCCCGTGTACGTGGCACTGGCGGCGGCCGGTCCATCGCTGGCCTGGCTCAAGTACTCGACGACCATCGGAGCCGTCTTCGGCCTGGCATCGGTGGTGCTCGTGATGCTCATGGCGCAGCCGCGAATCTTCTACACCATGTCGCGCGACGGCCTTCTGCCGCCCGTGTTCGGCAAGGTCCATCCGAGGTTCAGGACACCCTGGCTGGCGTCCATCATCACGGGCGCGGTCGCGATGGCCGTTGCTGGACTCTTCCCGATCGGATTGCTGGGGCAGTTGGTCTCCATAGGTACCCTGTTCGCCTTCGTCATCGTCTGCGCCGGCATCCTCGTGTTGCGCTATCGTGAGCCCGACCTGGTGCGTCCATTCCGTACTCCGTGGGTCCCGTTCGTGCCGGTGATGGGGATTCTGGTCTGCGGTTACCTGATGTACCATCTGGGCATCGATACATGGGTGCGTCTCGGGGTGTGGCTGGCAATCGGCCTGGCCATCTACTTCGGCTACGGCAAGCATCATTCGCGTGCGGCGCACAAGGACGGTACTGAAGTCGACTGATCCGAGCCGCTGATCGAGCCAGGGATTCGACTCCTCACCTCAGCTTCAAGGCTGGTCATCGCTGTCCTGGCGAGTTAACGTCTACGCGGCGCCCCGAGCGAGGGCGCCGCGTCGTCCAGGTGCCGCCCACTGCGGCCCGGTCCCTGAAGTACAGGACCGGTTCTCCATCGTTCCTCGCATGAGCCCCGCTGATCCACTTGCCGTCTCCCCGTCGCGAAGGACGGCCATCGAGGAGCTCGCTGTCGAGCTGCAGCCTGGTCGTCGCGTAGCGCTCTCCACGCACATCAATGCGGACGGTGACGGTTGCGGCTCGGAGACGGCGCTCGCCAGACTCCTGCAGCAGCGCGGACTGGAGGTGTGGATCGTAAATCCCACACCCTGGCCGTCGATGTTCGAGTTCCTGCTCGGCGACGACGTCCGCGATCGTAGCGCCGAGGGCGCGGCCGCGCTCAGGGAGGCGGACGTGCTGGTGGTGCTCGACATAAGCGACGTCAAGCGACTGGGCAACCTCGCCGAGGCAGTCAGGCAACTCACCATACCGCGGTTGGTGATAGACCATCACGTGGCGACCGACGAGCCGGCTGGCAGTATCGTGTTCAGCGACCCCACCGCGTGCGCTACGGGTGAACTCGTCCACGATCTGGCCGTCGTACTGGGTGGGGAGATTACCGAGCCGGTGGCGCGCTCGCTCTACGCGGCTATCCTCACCGACACCGGTGGCTTCCGCTACAGCAACACGACACCGCGCGCGCATGCCATCGCCGCCCGGCTACTCACCGCCGGCGTAGATCCCGAGGCCATGTATCGGCGCGTCTATGCGAGTGTGCCAGTGGGTCGTCTGCGACTGCTCAGCGAAGCGCTGGAGACGTTGGAGGTGGATCCCGACGCGGGACTGGCCTGGATCTCGGTGCCCGCTGGAGCCATGGAACAGCATGGCCTGCGTTCGGAGGATCTCGATGGCATCGTGGAGCACCCGCGCTCCATCCTCGGCACGCGTCTGGCTCTGTTCTTCCGCGACCTGGGGCACGGGAAGGTCAAGGTGTCCTTCCGCAGCACTGGCGACGTGGATGTGAACGCGTTCGCCCGGCAGTTCGGCGGAGGCGGCCATGCCAAAGCCGCGGGGGCGCTCATCAGCGGCGGGCTGGAAGACGTGCGTGAGCGGGTGGTGAAAGCGGCGCGAGAATTCGTGGCGAGTGTGCCGGCACGCTGAGCGCGTCAGGTCAATTCCGAGCCTCGCACCCGTCGTCCATCATCGCTTCGCTCACTATCGAGCGCGCGCATGGACGACCGGATACAGGGAGGTAAGGAATGACCAGCAGAACGATCCATCCGGATCGGCATCAACTCTCGTTGCCGCTGGAGCGGTTGCTCCTCGCCGAGCCACTGGCGGCGGACGCGGTGGAGATGGATGTAGTGATAGTTGGTGGCGGCCCGTCGGGGCTCGCCTGCGCGATAGAGTTGGCCCGACTCGTCCGGGACGATGCCGCCAAAGGCGGCGCTCTCGGAGAACTCCAGATAGCGGTGGTGGACAAGGCCGCCGCTCCCGGCGAGCACTGCCTGTCGGGTGCCGTCATCAACCCACGTTCGCTCCTGGAACTCTTCCCGGAGCTGACCGTGCCCGACCTGCCGTTCCGGGAACCCGTCACAGGTGAGGCAGTCTACCTCCTCACCGAGGGTCGATCGCTGCGAATCCCGACGCCGCCCACCATGCACAACGACGGGTTCCACACCGCATCCATCTGCGAGCTGGTTCGCTGGCTGACGGAACGCGCGGAGGAACTGGGCGTCAACATCTTTCCCGGCTTTCCGGTGGACGCCCTGATGATTGACGGCGAGCTGGTACGGGGAATACGTACGACGCCGTCAGGACTGGACGTCGATGGCAAGCCGCAGAGTGACTACGAGCCGCCCACCGAGATCGGCGCCCGGGTCACCGTACTCGCCGAGGGTACCCGCGGCATGCTCAGTCAGGCATGGCTGGAATGGCAGAAGGTGGGCTCCGCCAATCCGCAGATCTTCGCGCTCGGCGTGAAGGAGGTGTGGCGACTGGGGCAACCGTTGGATCGCGTCATCCACACCATGGGCTGGCCAGTGCCGAACGATGCCTTTGGTGGAAGCTTCCTCTATCCGCTCGGCCAGGGCCAGGCGGCGCTGGGACTGGTGGTGGGGCTGGATTACCGGCAGAGCTCTGTCGACGTCCACGAACTGCTCCAGCGCCTCAAACTGCATCCGTTGTTCCGGCCGTTCCTCGAGGGTGGTGAGCTACTGGAGTGGGGCGCCAAGACCATTCCCGAGGGCGGATTCTACGCATTGCCGGAATGCCGCACCGGCGACGGTCTGTTGATCGTCGGTGACGCGGCTGGTTTCGTGGACGTGCCGTCGCTCAAGGGAATCCACTACGCGATACAGTCAGGCATCTACGCCGCGCGAGCGATTTTCGCCGCATTGCAGCATGACGACGTCGGTGCGTCGTCGCTCGGCATGTACGACCGGCTGGTGGACGACAGCTACATCGTCAGCGACCTGCACCGAACGCGCAACATGCGGCTGGCGTTCAGGGATGGCTTCTATCACGGCGCGTTGAAGGCCGGCCTGATGACCGTGACGGGTGGCCGGTTCCCTGGAGGGCAGATAGTGGGCGAGCCCGATGCGGACGTGCCCCGGGAGGTGGTGGACGGAGAGCCGTTCGTGCCGGACGGGACACTCACCCTGAGCAAGGTGGATGCGGTGTTCAGGTCGGGGAACGCCACCCGTGATACCATCCCGAGCCATCTGCTCGTCGGTCCGGACATCACTCCCGAGGTCGCCGAGTTCTATGCCCACATGTGTCCCGCCGGTGTCTACGAGCGGGAGGGTGACGGACTACGCGTGAATCCCACCAACTGCGTGGATTGCAAGGCCACCGACAGCCTGGGCCCACGCTGGACGCCACGCGAGAGAGGCAGTGGTCCGAGGTACAGGCTCATGTAGCCGGGTCGGCGCCTGGTGCGCCTGGCAACGTTGACTGCGCGGCGGGGAGTGGGCCGCGCGTCGACGGCGCCGGTGATCATGGTTGCTCTGGTATGACGCAGACTGTGGAGCTATGCTGGGCAGGGTGAAGTACACCGACGCCACAAACGCTGAGGCGCGATCATGATTCCAGGACCTGTACGTTCCGTCGGCACCAGGGCCGTTGGCGTTGGTACCGCTGGTGCCGCTGGTGCCGCTGGTGCCGCGGTTGCCACCGTTGCCGCCGTTGTCGCCGCCCTGATGCTCGGCGCGTTCGCCACGGCCGGCGCGCAGGACACTCCCACGGAGCGCGCTGTGGCGAGGGACATCGTCAGGCAGATCGCCGAGATGCAGCAGACGGTCGACGTGTCCGGCTTCGTCAACAGACTCACCGGCCCGAACCCGAAGCGCGACGTGGTGGTCGCCCGGGCGAAGCAGTTGATGGACACCGAGCTGCTAGCGCTGGCCGACGACATCACACGTCATCCCGAAGTCGGCTTCAAGGAGGAACGCTCGACGCGCCTGTTGATCGACTACCTGAAGAAGCACGACTTCACGGTCGACGAGGGAGTGGCCGGACTGAAGACAGCGTTCGTCGCCCGTTACAACGGCAACAACGGCGCGCCCAACCTGGGCATCATCCTGGAGTACGACGCGCTACGCGGCACGGAGCGCGACTTCCACGGCGACCAGCACAGCGCGCAGGGCCCCATCGGCATCGCCGCCGCGGTGGCGCTCAGCGAGTGGCTCGCCGCGAGCAAGGCGCCGGGCAGCGTGATCGTCTATGGCACGCCAGCGGAAGAGATGATGCCGCCGGT